>CAYQWL010000105.1:0-12712 GCA_964421195.1 uncultured bacterium
ATCATTCCTTATACTTTTTTCTATTCTTTTGTTGTGCTTGAAATCTGCGACAGGCTTATTGAAATAAAACCAAATTTCGCCCGAATCCGTTATGAAAAGGCTATCGCTTTCTGGCAGCTCTCCGATTTTGAAAATGTAGAAAATGAAATCCGGGCATGCCTGGATTTAGACCCCGAGTTTACAGCCGCTTATACGATACACGGCGACGTGCATTTCGCGCTTAAACGTTATACGCAGGCAAAACAAAAATACCTGCAGGCGCTGACTTATTTAAAAACTGACGCCGAAATTATGAGAAAACTCGCCCGTATAGCCGAAATAGAAAAAGACTTCGAAACCGCGATTTCGTACGGCAAAAAAATAATCGAAACTCATCCTCAGGATCTGGATGCCAGATTAAAACTCGCGAAAATATATTTTTCAAGAGGAGATTACGACAGGGCCCAGAATTATTACGAAGACGCACTTATGGTGGATAATTCCAGCGCGGATGCCGTTATGGGCCTCGCGTATTGCCATTTAAAATCTTACGATTACGATGAAGCCGAAAAACTTCTACTACAGACCGTATCTCTTTCACCCGAATCTTTCGAAGCGCACGTAAGGCTCGGCGAAATATACCTTCATAAAGAACGTATGGATTATGCAAGCGAAAACTTCAAAAAAGCCATCACGCTCAACGAACAAAATCCTTCCGGTCATTTCGGCCTGGCGAAATGTTATGAAGCGCAGGACAGCCTGGATCTGGCCGCGGCGGAATATAAACAGGTGCTTTCTAAAGATATAAACAACGTCGATGCTCATTTAAGCCTCGCCGCAATTTACAAACGAAAAGAACTATATGATAATGCGGTAAATGAATATCAACAGGTTCTCGAAATATCTCCGGGCAACGAAGAAGTGCATTTTAACCTCGCTCTTTGCTATGAAAAACTCGCCCTTCTCGACAACGCTATGTGGGAATATTCCGAAGCCATAAAACTCAATCCTGCTAATAAAGACGCATACGTCAATCTCGGCAATATTTTCTTTGAAAAGAAAATGTACGAAGAAGCTTCAGAAAAACTCATATACGCCTGCAGGATCGATTCGCACGATCTTTCCGTGGCTTATAAACTTGCGCGCTGCTATGAATTTGTTTCACGAAACGAAGAAGCGATAAAAATGTACAGAGAGGTCGTACGTATCGATCATAACCATGTAGAAGCGCTTGATAAGCTCGGCGATCTATATTCGATGCAGGATGATTTTATTAACGCCATAGAATCGTATAAAAAAGTAGTTGACTTAGAGCCTGGAAATATCGAAGTAAGATTTAAACTCGGCGTAGTTTATAACAAAATAGACCTTATCACCGATGCATGCTCTCAATTCATTGAAGCATTAAAAATCGATTCGTCCAATCCCGAAATATTGCTCGAACTCGGTAAAACCTATAAAAAAGAAGGCGCGCTCGAAAAAGCCATTGAAAAATTTCGCCAGGTAATAGAACTCGACGGCGATATCACCGAAGCCTATTACGAACTCGGCAAAGCTTACACTCATAAAGGCCGTGTGGATAAAGCTATCGGCGAATTTCAGAATGTGCTCAAACGCGATCCTAAAAACATAGAGGTGCACTTCGAACTCGGTAAAGCATATAAAGGCCAGGGTATTTATGAAGAAGCTCAGAAAGAATTTATAATCGTATCCGAACTTAACTTCGAACACCCTGCCGCTCATGTAGAGCTCGGTCTTATTTACGCAAGCCTTTACCAGCTCGATAAAGCCATAACCGAATTTGAAATAGCGGTATCATTAGAACCTGAAAATGCCAGCGTACATTTTGAACTCGGCAAATTATACTTTGAAAAATCACAATTTGATAAATCGGTCGAAGAATTCAAAAAAGCGCTTATGCTCGATGAAAATAATCCCATTATTCTTTACAGGCTCGGTGAAGTTTACTTTAATCTCAAAAAATATGAAAATGCTATAATACACTATAAAAAAGCGTTAGAACTCGAAGCGGATTTCGTCGAAGTGATTCACCGCCTTGGAACAATATACGCTTTAAACGGAACTTACGAAGAAGCAGTCGATTACCTTACGCGCGCCTCCGAACTCGATCCCGATTCAGCCGGCATTTTTTCAGAGCTCGCGGAAGTATATGAAAAATTAAATGATTTCGATAAATCGATGCTAAATTACGAAAAAGCGCTCAAACTCAAACCTGACATGATTAATATCATTTACAAACTCGGTTCAAAATACAAAGAAAAACGGCTTTATTATAAAATGGTCGAATTATACCAGCAGGCGATAAAACTTGCTCCCGCTAACGCACTGTTTTATTATGAACTCGGCGATGCGCTAAAAAATCGTGAAATGCTTGCGGACGCTTACTCTCAATATAAAAAAGCCCTGGAACTCAACCCGGAATTCGTTGACGCGATGTTCGGGCTCGTCGAAATAGGATTTATCCGCGAAGAATATGAACAGGTAATCGAAATATGCCAGCGCGCAATAAAACTTTTCCCGAATAACATCAAAATAAGATATAACCTCGGAAAAGCTTACGCAAAAAAACAACTATTTCATAAAGCGCTCGAAGAATACGAAAAAGTTATCAGCCTGGATTCTTCGTTTTATGACGTACATATCGAACTTGGCGAAATATATCTTACTATTGGCGACAGGCAGGAAGCCGTTGAGGCTTATGAAAAAGCCGTAAACCTTAAACCGGACGCAAAAACCTACCTTAAACTCGCAAAAATATTTGAAGAAATGGATAATAAACCTAAAGCTAACCAGTACTACAAAGCAGCTTCAGAACTCGAACCCGACAACGCCGAAGCTTATTATAAAATAGGCCTCGATTACGAAGCGTCCGGAAATTTCGAACTGGCCATTATCAACTTCAAAAAAGCATCGGAACTCGAAACGGAATTTATAGACGCCCGCGTGCATCTCGGTCATTTATATTTCGACAGTGAACGCTGGTCTGACGCAATTAACGAATATATGTTCTGTGTAGAAAACGAAAAAAGCGATTTTCAAATTTATTATAATCTCGCTTATTCCTACCAGAAACTTGACTCGCTTGACGAATCCTGCGCTTTTTATCTCGAAGCGCAAAGACTTGCTCCAGAAAACATCGATGTAATCAAAAATCTCGGTGAAATATACCGCGCCAAACAGATGATAAACGAAGCGGTCGATTGTTATGAAAAAGTACTTCTTAACGATAAAAACGAATGGCGCGCCGCTATAGAGCTCGGAAAAATATACATGCAGCGCGGCGAAATAGAAAAAGCGGTAGCGAAATACACGCTGGCTCTTGAAGGCGATCCTGAAAACACCGATCTTTATATTGAACTCGGACGCGCCTATATGAGCTGCTCGAAACCTAAAGAAGCGCTTGAATACTTAAAAAAGGGGCTTATGCTTTATGAGCAATAAAACACCTGAAAAACTCAAATTATTACACCAGCTCGCCGGAGAAGCGTACTTAGAACTCAATAACCTCACCATGGCCATCGAATCTTTCCAGCATGTCATTAAAATGGACCCTGACGATCCCATGGCGCATTACAAACTCGGCGAAATATATTCAAAAAAAGGCATGAAAGAAGAATCGATGCGAGAGTACGAACTTGCGGTTTCTATGTCGCCGGACGATCCCGACATATTTTTTCAACTCGGCGTCGATTATTTTAAAAAAGGCGATTATGACAACGCCTTCGATAAATTCGAAAAAGCCCTCGGATTAAATTCCGAGATAAATGAAATATATAAATACCTCGGCGACATCAATTTCATACGCGAAAACTATCAGGACGCGCTTTCTAATTACAGACTCTACCTTGAAACCAACCAGAAAGACCTTCAGCTCAGTTTAAATATGGCCTCTATTTTTAAAATTATCAGGGAAGAAAAAAACGAATTAGAAGCGCTCGAAGCGGTTTTAAGTTTTGACGAACAAAATTTAGAAGCCAATATACGTTCCGGCATGCTTTTATATTCTACAAAAAATTATAGCGCCGCAAAAGTCAGGTTCAATAAAGCGCTCGAATTAAAACCCGATGAAAAAGAAATATACCTTCCGCTCTGCGATATATTAGAAGCCGAAGGCAACATCGCCGGAGCGCTTGATATGTTAAAAAAAGCTATTCAGAGCGGATTTCAAAACGCCGAAACTATGCAAAAATTTGGTGATTTATGCCTTGCGAGCGGCAACGCCGCCGAAGCTGAAAAAGCTTTTAAAAAAGTCATAGCTAAAAATCCGGATTCTACCGACGCCCATTTCAGGCTCGGCGAAATATATCTCGTCGGCGGCCAGCACGATCGTGCAATAACCGAATTCAAAAAAGTCATCGAAATCGAGCCTGAAAATCCAGAAGTATATCTACGTCTCGGCAACGCCTATATGAGCAAAAATAAATATTCCGACGCGGTAAAAATATACAATCAGGCGCTCGAAGCGGGTCTGACCGATATAACCATATTCAAAGACCTCGGCGTAGCTTATTATTCTCTTCAAATGTTCGACGAAGCCGTCGAAAATTTCGAACGCGCCATAGCGCTTGATCCAGCTTACCATATCGCTCACGTAAAATTAGCCGAAATATACCAGTCTAAAAATATGTACGACCGGGCTTTAGAAGAATACAATTCAATTATAGACATGGATCCGTCTAATTATTCAGCCTTAAAAGAAATAGGAAAGATTTATTTCCGTAAAGGAATGTATCAGGAATCGGTAAAAGCCCTCACTCAAAGCCTTAAGCTAAATGCAGCCGACATGGAAATATCACTTCTGCTCGGAAAAATATTTAAAAATACTAAAAATTACGATAAAGCCCGTCAAATGTTCGAAAAAATAGTAGAGCGCGATCCCGATAATTACCAGGCGGTTATAGAACTTTCAAAAGTTTATTCCGAACAGGGATTGGTAGATACCGCCATAGATATACTCACTAAAGTTATAAGCAAAGCGCCTTCAAATTACCGGGTACGCGTCGAGCTCGGCATTTTGTACAGAGAAGCGACCTTTTTAGACAAAGCAATTGTAGAATTCCGAAAAGTACTTAAAGAAAATCCCAAATTCGTGGACGGCCGGGTGGAACTCGCGCAAACTTTTTTAATAGACAGCATAGAAAACAGCGACTCTACTATATTAAAGCAGTCGCAGGAAGAAGCTTTACTTGCGCTCGAATACGATCCAAGATGTGTGCGCGCGCTCATAATACTCGGTGAAATCTATAAAGAACGCGGTGATTTCGATAAAGCCCGCGAATATTTTGAAAGCGGCCTGAAAATAGAACCTGAAAATCCAAGACTCATAGAACTGTGCAACGCGACTAAAAATTATAAAGTCAAAGAAGACGTTCAGGAAAAACTTTCAGTCGCCAGAGTTTACCTCGAACGTAATCACATCGAAAATGCCATTATGGAATACGAATCAGTATTAGAACTCGATCCGAATAACCATCAGGCCACCTTCCAGCTCGCCGAAATATATTTAAACCAGAACCTTATTGATAAAGCGGTCAAATTTTTCCAGCGCACCAAATCCATCAAAGCGGATTTCATAGAATCGTACCGCCGCCTCGCTGAAATTTATAAATCACAGGGAGACAACGATAAATTCATAAGTGAATGCATGCAGATAATCGAACGCGAACCCGGCGATCCGATAGTCCATTTAGAATTAGCGCGAACTTATATGCAGACCGACTTCAACGACGAGGCGGCCGCTGAATTAAAACAGGTCATAACCATAGATCCACAATGCTCAGAAGCCCATCAATATCTCGGACAAATATATGAAAAAAGCGAAATGTACGATGACGCGAAGGAATGCTACAACCGTGTGCTGCAGCTTGATCCGAACAATTCCGTCGCTCTCGATTATTTCGCAAATCAGCAGAACCGCGAAATGAACGACCAGATACAGGAAGCGTTCAATAAAGCTAAAGAATTCGAGGAAAAAAACGAAATCGACAAAGCCATAGAAGAATACGAAAGAATACTCGAAATAAAACCGGGAAACCTCGAAGTGCGTTACAACCTCGGAAATTTATATGAAAAGAAAAAAGTGCATTCAAAAGCTTTATTCGAATACCAGCGCGCTATAGAAATAGATCCCGAAAAATATAAAGATATTTATTTAAAAGCAGGCAGCGTAGCGCGGGAATTAAAAGACCACCAGGAGTCTATAAGTTTTTTAAGCAGGGCCCAGATGTATTTTCCAGAAAATATACAGGCCCGTAAAGATCTGCTCGAAGAATACAAAATAGTTTATCTCGAATCGGAAACGCCAAATAAAGCGGACGACATTATTTCACGATATAAAGAAATACTTAATAGCCGTCCGGACGATCCTTTAGTAAACTATGAAATCGGATTTTTATACAACAACCTTCCGCTCGAATCTTTCAGTGAAGAAAACGTCCGCGGCAAGGCGATATTCGCCCTGAAAAAAGCGGCCGAAATAATGCCGAACGATCTCGATGTTCACTTCGAACTCGCGCGCGCATATAAACGCGAAGCTATGTATGACGAGGCCGTATGCGAATATCAAAAAATAATAGAACTTTCACCTTCTAATTTAGACGCCAGATTGACTCTTGGTTCAATACTCGAAATAAACAAACAATTTGACGAAGCGCTCGAACAATATAATAAGTGTATTGAATTCGATGGAAATTGCGGCGAAGCCCATGCACGCGCCGTAGATTTATACTACAAAATGTATGAAAAAGACGAAAATAAAACACAGAAATTTTTTCAGCTTCTTCAGGACTTTAAAAAATCCACCGAAGGCAATTTCACAGATGCAATGGTTCATTACAGGCTCGGCTACGCTTATATAAAATTATCCGCCGGCTTCGGGCTGACGGGAGATGAAAAAGCCAACGCCCAGATGGAATTCAAACAGGCGATAAGCATCGATAATACCAATCTTTATCCATATTGGGGGCTCAAGCTCGTTTATCAGAAAGAATCGCTCGACGGCAAAGATATGTATGACGAAGCAATTGAAATATGCAAGCAGGCAATACAGCGATCGCCAAATAACGCCAGAGCATATTTCGAACTCGGCGAAGCATATAACGAAAATTATAAATCGAACATGAAAAACGAAGCCATTTATCAATACAAAAAAGCTATAAGTCTGGCGCCTGATTACGTAGAAGCCCATTACAGACTCGCTTCCATCTACCGCGTCAAAAACATGTTCGACGAAGCCGTGGTAGAATACAATAAAGTAATAGAATTAGACCCGAACGGCGCTTTCGCAAAGGATGCCAGACGTTCGTTAGTGCACATCGAAAAAAGCCGTGAAATAGCTTAAAAGCCAAAAATGAGTAAAAATGAATAAAGTAAATATTAATTAATTATCATATTAATTGTGGAGGTATGAAATGGCATGCTCTTTTGACGCCGTATCAGAAGTCAATCTTGCGGAGGTTGACAATGCTATCAACCAGGTAAAAAAAGAAATATCGCAAAGATTCGATTTTAAAAATTCTAAAAGCGAATTAAAAAGAGAAGACACTAAAATCACTTTATTGTCCGACGATGAGTATAAAATGAAAAGTCTTATCGAAATTTTAAAAGATAAACTCGTCAAACGCAAAGTACATATAAATTCTCTGCGTTTCGGAAAATTAGAAAGCGCTCTATCCGGCACAGTACGCCAGAACGTCGATATCGTCTGCGGAATAGAAACTGATATAGCCCGTGAAATAGTCAAAGACATCAAAAATCTCAAAATGAAAGTACAGGCTTCGATACAGGATAGGCAGGTAAGAGTGACGGGCAAAAGCCGCGATGACCTGCAGGCGGTCATACAATTTTTAAAATCCAGAGATTATACTCTTCCACTTCAATTTATAAACTATCGTGAAAATTAAAAACCGCAAAAGTTAACCGGAGTAAGCAAGAAAGGCTGTTATAATGGCTCATAAAATATTGTTCATATCGCTTGGCTGCGCAAAAAATCTCGTAGATTCGGAAAAAATGCTCGAAATATTATCTAACGCGGGATTCGAATTCACCGAAAACCCGGCAGAAGCCGACGCTGCGATCGTCAACACCTGCGCCTTTATCGACGAAGCTAAGTCGGAATCGATAGAAAACATCCTCGAAATAGCCGCTTACAAATCTCCGGAAAAAGGCCGTTTAAAAGCCCTTATAGTAGCGGGATGCATGGCCGAGCGATATAAAGAAACGCTTTATGACGAAATCCCCGAAATTGACGCGGTAGCGGGAATTTCTTCTATCCGTGATATGGCGCAACTCACCTTATGGGTTCTCGAAGGCAACGGTAAAATAATGACATCCGATATTCCAATGTTAAGGCTGAATGGCGCCGCTAAAAAAAAGAATCGTTCGCTTTCATATTCAGAAAACGCCGAAGATGCTCAAATACCACGAATATCTCTCACGCCGCCCTTCTGGTCGTATCTTAAAATAGCCGACGGCTGTGACAATCCCTGCTCATTCTGCGTAATTCCGAAAATACGCGGCCGTTTTAAAAGCGTCCCATTCGACATCGCCATCGCTCGCGCCAGACGGCTCGCTTCAGACGGCGTAAAAGAAATAAATATTATAGCGCAGGATTCCAGCAACTACGGCCGTGATATATATGGCCGAACCCGGCTTCACGAATTAATAGAAGAAATATCTTTGATAGATGAAATAAAGTGGATAAGAGTTTTATATACCTATCCGCTGCACGTAAGCGGCGAACTTATAAAAACCATAGCCGGAAACCCGAAGGTATGCAAATATATCGACATACCGCTCCAGCATGTCAGCGATAATCTTTTAAAATTAATGAAACGCGGCATTAACGGAGAAAAAACCGCAGCCCTGATTGAAAAAATCCGATCAGAAATACCCGGAGTATGCATACGTTCATCTTTTATAATCGGCCATCCCGGCGAAACTGAAGACGACATCGACGAACTCATAAAATTTATCGAAAAATATAGAATTGATAAAGCGGGATTTTTCAGATATTCACAGGAAGAAGGAACGCAGTCGGCAAAACTAAAAAATCAAATCGGTGAAAAAACAAAATTAGAACGCTTAAAAAAAGTTTCTACCGCTTACGATAGAGTTTTAAAATCCATAAACCGCCAGCTTATAGGAACACAGAGCGAATTTATAATCGAAGACTACGATGAAAAAACAGGGCTTTTATCGGCGCGAAGTTTCCGTGAGGCGCCCGACGTGGACGGTTATGTTCATATATCGTCAGGCGATACGGCAAAATATATAATGCCCGGTTCACTCATAAAAGCTCGAATCATAAAATCAAAAAATTATGAATTATACGCGGAGGCCCTTTAAATGCCCGTTTCATTTTTAATAAAACTTAACGTGGCTAATAAAATATCGGTGTTTCGTATTTTAATAATACCGGTTTTTATGCTGCTGTTCGTCATAAAAGAAGGAAACGGCGTCAATTACTACAAAATAGCGGCCTGGCTTGTTTTTATAATAGCCGCCATATCAGATCTGCTCGACGGTTATTACGCCCGTAACTATGAAAAAGTAACGAAATTTGGTAAACTCATAGATCCAATCGCCGATAAAATGCTTGTTACGGCGGCGCTTTTATGCCTCGTAGAAACAGACGCCGTAAAATCGTGGGTAGCTTTTTTAATAATAGGCCGTGATATAGCCATATCAGGACTCCGTATAATAGCGGCCGCTAACGGTAATATCATCGCGGCTTCGTCTCTCGGAAAATGGAAGACGGTACTTCAATTAACCGCTATAATAACCGCCCTGACTTTTTATTCGTTCGACGAACTTCTTAAGTTGCCGGACATCGCCAATTATTTCAATAAAACTGCTTTATATATCTTTTACAAACTTTATGAATACGTTATAATAGACATATTAATGTACGCATCAGCATTTATCTCTCTAATTTCCGGATACGATTATTTTAAAAAAAATAAACACGTCATAAAAGATTAAAACTTAACTAAGATGATTGACAAATGAAATGAATAAAATGTATAATATAACAGTAAATAAAAATTTAGCGGTATCGATTTTTAATAAATTAAAATCCGTTACAATAAAAAACGCATCAGCTCCGGTGCTTATGACCGCGGAAAGTCTTACCGGCGGAATGATATCGGCTTATTTAACCGCCGCAGCCGGAATGTCGAAATTTTATAAAGGCTCGATAGTGGCTTATTCTAACGATATCAAAACATCGCTATTAAAGGTGCCGGAAAACATCATTAAAGAATACGGAGAGGTATCAGCAGAAACAGCCGGTCTTATGGCGCTGTCGCTTGGACGCGATTACGGAGCCGATTTCGGCATAGCGGTAACCGGAATCGCCGGCCCGAAAGGCGGCAGCCCTTTAAAGCCTGTCGGTTTAGTATATTTCGGCTTTTTTATACGCGGAAAATTATATACTTTTAAGAAAATATTGGGCAAAGACAGAGAAACAATCAGACAGCTCACAACCCGCATTGCTCTGACAGAACTTTTTAAACGGATAGTTTAAAACCAGAATAGCCGCTAATGGCCTGAAATCATATCATATCGTTGTACATCAACAGTGAACTATTTTTTTAATTATAAATTACGCGAACCGCGTAAAATTTTCGAGGTGAAAAACAATGGCAATAGAAGTCAATAAAAATATCGGAAAAGAAAAAATGCTCGAATCCGCCATTTCATCGATCCAGAAAAGTTATGGAAAAGGCGCCATAATGAAGCTTGGTGAATCTTTAATAAACACCGTAGCCATCGAAGTAACACCCACCGGCTCTCTATCCCTGGATATAGCTACCGGAATAGGCGGCGTGCCGCGCGGCCGTATCGTCGAAATATACGGTCCAGAATCATCTGGAAAAACAACTCTGGCCTTCCATATAATAGCGAACGCTCAAAAATCCGGCGGAACGGCCGCATTCGTCGATGTAGAACATGCAATGGACCCAAAATACATAAAATCTCTCGGCGTGGATATCGATAATTTATATGTCTCTCAACCGGACAGCGGCGAAGAAGCTCTCGATATCGTCGAAACTCTCGTAAAGACAAATTCGCTCGACGTAGTCGTATTAGATTCCGTAGCTGCTCTGGTAACGCGCGCCGAACTCGACGGCGCCATCGGCGATTCGCATGTCGGTCTTCAGGCGCGTTTAATGAGCCAGGCACTCAGAAAAATAACTTCTATCGCTTCAAAATCCAGAACCACCGTAATTTTTATAAATCAACTCCGGGATAAAATCGGCAATTCTTATGGGCCGTCAGAAACCACCACCGGCGGACGCGCTCTTAAATTTTTCTCTTCTCTCAGACTCGATATCCGCCGCACCGAAGCCATTAAAATAGGCGATAAAACCATCGGCAACACCGTTAAGGTAAAAATAGCGAAAAACAAACTTGCGCCGCCGTTTCAAACGGCCGAATTCGATATAATATACGGTGAAGGCATATCTAAAGAACTCGAACTAATATCGCTCGGCGAAAAATATAAAATCGTAGAAAAATCAGGATCATGGTTTTCTTATAAAACTCATAAGCTCGGCCAGGGAGCTGACAATGCCAGAAAATTCATCCAGGACAATCCTGAATTATCTAAAGAAATTGAAGACGCCATATTAAGCCAGACTCTGCCGCACAGGATAGTCCCTTCCGTTCCGCAGGGAACCGTTGAAGAGACCGCGGTTCCTAAAAAAGAAAAAAATAAAAAAAGCGCGGCTGCCGCTTAATAACAAAAAAGCGTGGTGTTTTAGCTGAGTATTTGCGCTAACGATTGCATAATATTAATAACCGGACTCACTCTTCTACTGAACGTTATAATCATCTTTTTTTACTTACGCACTAAAAAAATGATTAAAGCGTTCGGCGGTTCGCATTCCGTTTATTCGGAAATATCGGAACTGGCGAAAAAATGTTCACAGCTCAATCTTGAATTTGAAAAAGTCGCCATGATACGCATTGCCGAACTCGAAGACCGCATTTCACATTTAAAAGATCTTATTAGCGTGGCAGACGAAAGAATAACGCAAATAATTGAGTTACAGAACGAACTCGAAAAAACGGCCCTTTCTTTAAAATCTTCACCGGCGGTGCAGCCGTTTAACGATCCGGATTTGATTACGCGTTTTCGTCTGAATATGAAACCAGATTTATCTAACCTCGAAATAAGATTAGTACAAAAACTCAGGGAAGAATGTTCAAAAATTTACGATGAACTTTCATCAAAAATCGAGGCGGTAAAAATAAAAAACGAACCGGCTCCCCGGCCGCAAAAAGAAACTCACCCCGTTTCACCGATCACAAGAACGCCGGTTTCGGCTATAGCGCCTCCGCCCGCCGGCGCCGAAATTACGGCCTCGACGCATCAGGGCAAAATAAAACAAAACGGTTATATATTACCCCGGCAGCATCTCGAACCCGCAGTTATAAATGATAAATATTTTGAGGTTTATAAATTGGCGGAACAGGGACTCGACGCAGCCGCCATTTCTGAAATAACCAGAATGGAAAAAAGAGCCATTAATTTTATACTGAGCCTGAGGAACATTCAATAAAAAATTTTATTAATCACTTATTTCGATCCGGTAAAAAATATGAAAAATAATAAAAATAAAAACCAGAACGCCCTTTCCATCTGCAACGCACAACTGACCGGTTCCATTGAAAAATCGCAGGCGGATTGCGGCGAAAAAAATAATAA
>CAYQWL010000106.1:0-12579 GCA_964421195.1 uncultured bacterium
CGGTGCGGCTCGATGCAGTAAAGGCCCTTTCACAGATGGATGCGCGCATAGTCGTGGAGCCGCTCGGAGAAAGCCTTGCCGATAATAACGCCGAAGTTCAAATTTTAGCCGCGAATGCGCTTTCGCGTATTAAAGACGCCAGATCGGTAGATTCTCTAATTAAAGCTCTTAAAGACAGTAACAAAAAAGTCCGCGAAGCGGCCATCAGAGCTCTTGGTGAGATTGCCGATAAACGCGCCGTAGAAAGTATTATAGAAATGCTTTCGGATTCTAACGGCGATATTCGCGCCGCCGCCGCCGAAGCATGCGGCCGGATTGGAGACGAAAAAGCGGTGGAGCATATTATCGGGCTTCTCGACGATAAAAATAATGAAGTGCGAATGACGGCGGTGAGCGTCCTTGGCGGTTTATGCAGCGCTAAAGCCGTTGAACCGTTAATAAAAGCTATGTCTTCGGGTTCCGGCCCGTTGAAGATAAAAATGATCGAAGCTCTGTCGAGAATCGGCGATTTTAGCGCGCAGAAACCCATAATGGAAGCGCTTTCCGATAATTCGGGACAGGTAAGGGCCGCCGCAAGTTTTGCGCTTATCGGGCTTGGCGATGAAAATGCGATCGAACCGCTTATCGCCGCGCTTAAAGACAATAATGCCGACGTCCGTAAATACAGCGTTCTTGCGCTTGGCGAAATACGCGATGAACGCGCCATCGATTCGCTTATCGAAGCGCTTTCCGACAGGCAGTGGGAAGTGCGGGCCAACGCGGCTGTAGCTATAGAAAAAATAGGCGGAGAAAAAGCCATAGAAGCACTTTTAAAAGCTATGGCGGACAGAAATTCACAGGTCAAAATAAATGTTTCGCGCGCCCTCGCTTCTAACGCTAACGAATCATGTACTTCCACCCTTATTAAATACATAGACGATGAAAACAAAGAAGTAAGAATTAATATTATCGCTACTCTCGGCCGCATAGCGACTGACGAGGTAATAGACCCTTTATGCCGCGCTCTTGACGACGATAACGCAATAGTCAGAAAAACCGCATGCGAGGCGCTCGGAAATACCGGAAACGATCTTTGCGTGGATTATTTAATTAAACTTCTTGGCGATGATTCGGAAGATGTAAAGCTGTCTCTGATATCGGCTCTCGGCCGTATTGGAAATGAAAAATCGCTCGATTCGCTTATTCCGTTATTAAAAGATAAATCGGCGGAGGTTCGTAAATCGGTTGCGCGCGTTTTAAAAGATAACGGTAAATTTCACGCTCAGAGCAGTTTTGAAAACGGCCTGGCGCGCTTTCATAAAGGACTCGTTAAAGAAGCGATATCTGAATGGGAAAAGGTCATAGAATCCGATCCGTACAATGAAGAAACTCTTTTTTATGCCGGTACCGCTTATATTATGGAAGGAATGTACGCTAACGCGATTATATTTTTTAAAAAAGCGCTCGAAGTGAATCCGTCCAACAGCGAAGCTTATTTAAAACTCGGCGAGGCGCTTTATAAAAACGCCATATATGACGACGCTCTTATATATCTTCAAAAAGCCGTCCAGATGCTGCCGTATAATGTCGAAGCCCATAACCTGCTCGGAGAAACTTATGCGTGTAATTCCATGCTTGATGAGGCCATCCTGAAATTTCGCCGGGCTATGGAAATTAATCCTTCTGATACGGTGAGTTATATAAACCTCGGTTCTATTTATACCCGTAAAAAAATGTATGATCAGGCCGTAAAATATCTGAAAAAAGCTCTCGAATATAACCCAAACTCGGCTGAAACGCTTTATAATCTTGCTATAACCTGCGCCGAAATGGGCCGGAAAGATGACGCTGTACAGCATTTTAAAGAAGCGCTGGCCATATCGCCTGACGATTACCGTATTCACTATAATATCGGACTTATTTATCTGGCGCAAAACGATCTCGATTTCGCAGGTGAGCATCTTCAAAAATCTATCAGCCCGAAAAATATAGATTCATATTTTAAACTCGCGCAGGTTTATAATATGCAGGGAGCGCACCAGAAAGCGATCGGGATTTTGCATGACGCTTCCATACAGCAGCCCATGAATGTAAAAATTTTTATAGAACTTGGAAAAATTTATCAGTTGAAAAATATGCACGAAGAAGCTATAGAAAATTTCAGGCGCGTCGAAGAGCTCGAACCTGAAAATACCGAAGTGCGTTTGTTGCTGGCTTCGATGCTTTATTCAAAACATAAGTACGGAGAGTCGCTCGTTATATTCGAAGCGATCGCGGCGAAAGAACCCGCCAATGTAGAGGCGCGTGTCGGCTGCGCCAGAAATTTCATAGCTTTGAATCAAAATTACAGGGCTATTTCCGAGCTTAAAGCCGCGCTCGAATATGGTCCTGATTATATCGCGGCTTATGTTCTTCTCGCTAAATGTTTTATTCACGACGCCCGCGTCAATGAAGCCTTCGATACGCTTAAACGCGCGGCCGCCATAGATGAGCGTGATTTAGATACCAACATAGAGCTTGGCATAGTTTACCGCGACCGCGGTATGCTCGAAGAGGCCATGCGTCATTTTAAAAAAGCGCTCGATATTTCGCCGAAAAATTCTCGCGCTTATTTTGAAATGGGCCGCACTTATAATGAAATGGGTAATTCATCTGAAGCGCTCGTGTTGTTTAAAAACGCGATAGAAGAAAATCCGCGCGATTATCGTTCGCATCTCGGTATGGCTCTTATTTTAAAACAGCAGGGAGCCGTTTCTGAGGCGATACTTACCATGAAAAAGGCCCTTGAAATAGAGCCGGAATATATTGAATGCGTGATGAATCTCGGCGCGGTATATTATGAGCTTGAAGATTATAGACGCGCTCTCGATTGTTTTCAGCGGGCCGCCGCTATCGATTCTACCGCTAACGACGCTATTTTAAAATCCGGTTTCTGCCATTTTATGTTAAAACAATATTCGGAAGCCGAAGAGAAATTTAATCTTCTTATTTCATTTAACGATGAAAAATATTCGCTTACATGTTTTATTCAGCTCGCTGAAATTTCGGCCGTAAAAAATAATCTTTCGGCCGCTGCGGCTTATTATGAAAAAGCTTATTCACTGTCGCCCGTGGATTCTGAAATTATCAAAAAGTTAGCTGATGCTTATTTTAAACTTGGCCGTTCAAACGAAGCTATTGAAAAATATAAATCGCTGCTTAATATTTCGCCGAAGCTCAGGGAAGCTGAGTTAAAATTAGGAATATTATATACCCAAACTTCGAACTACAACGATGCCGTTTTTTATTTAAGCCGCGTCGCCGGTGATTACGCCGAAGATATTGAATGGATCGCTTCCAGCGCTCGATGTGAATTCGAATTGCGGCGTTTCGACGACGCCATAATTCATTATAAGCAGCTTTTGACTTTTACTCCCGATAATATCGAAGCGCTTTATAAAGTAGCGGAAATTAACTATAATAGAAAAAATTATGAAGAAGCGCGTCTTGCGCTCGATAAGTATATTAAACTGAAACCGGGCGATTTTAACGCTTATCTTTTAAACGGTAATTGTGCAAGAAAAATGAATAATTATGACGAAGCGGTAAATAATTATATGAAATGCCGCGAGCTCGCTCCCGATTATTCCGAAGTGAATATGGCGCTTGGCGCTCTTTATTTTGAACTGCATAAAGAAGAACAGGCGCTCGCTTGCTTTAACCGGGTGATAGAAAAAGAACCATTTAACGTTAACGCCAGTTTTATGAGCGCGCAGTGCATGCTTGCGCTTTCTAACGAGGCCGGAGCCGCGGCTGGCTTTAAAAAAGTTATCGAGCTTCAGCCGTTGAATAAAGATGCGCTGGTTAAGCTTGCGCAGATAAAAAAAGGCGCGGGGAGTTACGAAGAAGCTACAACACTGTTTATGAAGGCTCTTGAAATTTCTCCCGATTCTCCGGCTATTACTCTTGAAATCGGCGAATGTCTTATGAATGCGAAAAGGCTTCCTGAAGCGGTTAGTTATTTTTTAAAACTTCTTTCATCGGAGCCCAGAAATGCTCGCGCGCTTTTATACTTAGCGGCCGTTAAAGAAAAACTCGGCGAGGTCAATAACGCGTTTTCTTTTTATGAAAGGCTTTATGAGATCGATGAAAATAATATAGACGCGCGGCTTGGAATGGCTAAGATCCTTTATGCGCGAGGCCAGTTCGATAAAGCTATGTTTCTTTATCAGGGCGCGTTGAAAATGAAGCCTGACGATATAGACATTTTAACCAATCTTTCTGAAATTTACATTAAGCTTAAACACGAACCCGAAGCGATCGGCGCTTTTAATGAAATCTTGCGTCTCGATCCTGAAAATACGAGCGCGATGGTTAATATCGCCCGGATTTACAAAAATCGCGGTCAGTATGCCGAGGCGCTAAAACATTATATAGCGCTTTCTTACGATTATGAAATCGCATCTGTTTATAAAGAGCTTGGCGATACGGCGAGCGCCGTCACTTATTATGAAAGGGCGGTAAAAGCCGATCCATCGAATTTAAACGCAAGGATTGAAATTTCACAACTTTATTTAAAGCAAAAAAAATATTCCGACGCTTTTAAGCATTTAAGCGCCGCCGGCGATCTTAAAGAGGATAATTTTATGCTTCATTATCTTAGCGGCTCAGCTTATTTTGAACAGGGACTTTATGAAAAAGCGAGAGCGGAATTTGATCGATGCGTTAAAATAGACGGCACTTCATCCGATTCATTTTTTTATCTCGCCGAATCATATTATAACCTTGAAAATTATGCTATGGCAAAAGCTAATTATCAAAACGCGCTTTCTCTTACTTCGGATATGTTATTAATTCATAACCGGCTCGGCAGTATTAATTATAGAGAACATAATTTTGAGGCCGCTGAAATAGATTTTAGAAAAGTTATAGCGAAAGATTCGGTTAATATCGAGGCGAATTACTTTCTCGCGTTAATCGAAATAGCGCATTCTAAGTTTAATGATGCGGTTTCAAGGTTGAAGAAAATTTCGCTTACGCGCAATATCTCCGATACGTTCGCGAAACTTGCCGAAGCGCTTTATAAATCAGGACATTATGAACAGGCGCTCGAAGAAGTTGCGACTGCATTGAAAAAAGATCCCAATAACGCCGATGCTTATTATTATCGCGGGCTTTCACAAAAAGAGCTTAAACGCTATCGTGACGCAGGGGCAAGTTTTTTAAAATGCTGTGAATTGAATCCTAAATATTACCGGGCGCAGTTTGAGCTTGGCATAATTTATAACGAAGAAGGTAAAGTGCTCGAAGCTAAGACTATATTTGAAAATATAGAACAAAATATTACCGAAGCCGATATGCCGGGCTTTTATTATAACAAAGCGCAGGTTTTGACGCGGGTAGGCGATATAGAAGGCGGCATAAAAATGTTTTATCAATCATTGAGTCTGTCGCCTAAATTTGATAGAGCTTTATGGGAACTTGGCGAAACTCTCGTAAAAGCCGGCAGGCGCGAAGAAGCTATACAGATTTTCGAGCGGCTGCTTGAAATCGATAATAAAAACAGCCGTATTTTTTATGAACTCGGCTCTCTTTACTCATTGTTTGCCGGCGATGAAAATAAAAAGAAAGCTCTTAAATATATGCATGATTATATAGCGAAGGAACCCGAAGCGCCCATGGGCTATTATTATCTTGGAAAGTTATATCAGCAGACATTTCATGAAACTAAAGCCATTGAATTTTATGAAAAAGCTCTTGAATATAAACCGGATATGAGCGAAGTGAATTTTGAGCTCGGAAAGCTTTATCGTTTTGTTAGAAAGCCTGAAAAAGCTATTTTACATCTTTTGAAAGCCATTAAGAAAAATTCGAATAATGTTGAAGCGATTGTAGAAATGGCTAATGCCGCCAGCGATAAAAATTTATTTTCTGAAGCGGCCGAATGGTTTGAAAAAGCTTTGATGATAAAACCTGATAATATTGAAGCGCTTGGAAGGCTTGCCGTTATTTATGACGGCGCCAGAAGATATAAAGACGCTTTAAGCGTGTATGAAAAACTTTATGAAATCGACGGTAAAAATCATAACGTAATTTATAGTATGGCGGAGCTTAATTACAGGCTCGAAAAATATCAAACTGCTTTGCAACTAATTAAAGGCGCGCTCGAAGCATCGCCTAACGATAAAAAATATCTTAATCTTAAAGGAACCATACTTGTCGCGCTTGAACGTGACGATGAGGCGGCCTTAGCTTTTGAAACGGTCCTTGGCGCGGACGGTAAAAACATAGACGCGCTTTATAACATGGGCTGTATAAAAAAGAGAGACGGCGCTTTCGACGAAGCATTGCTTTATTTCAGACGGGCGGTCGAAACGGATGCAAAACATCTTGATTCTTATATAAATCTCGCGGAAATTTATAAACAACGTGAAGATATGGAAAGCGCGATTAACTTATTCGAACAGGCAATTTCGGTAAGTCCTGAATCCGATTCCCTGTTATACCGTCTTGGCGTTTATTATAAAGATGCTAACTATTATGAAAAAGCGCTTTCTACCTTTCAAAAAGCGGCATCATTAAATCCTTATAATAGCGGCGCGCTGTTCGAAGCCGGGCTTATTTCATATCTGAAAAAATCTTACGCCGATGCGATTACCGCATTAAAAAAAGCGGCTGCCGCCGATCCGAACGATTGTAAAATATTCGCTCTGGCTGGTGAAATATATTTTAAAACCGATCGTTTCGATGAAGCGCGCGTGGAGTTAAAAAAAGCGCTTGCCATCGATCCGTCTATAGCCGATGCTAATTTTTATCTCGGCAATATATTTAATTCTACAAAAGAATATAATGAAGCTATAAAGCAATTTGAAAAAGCTATAGAGTCGAATTCTTCGAATTATAAATATATGGTAGCTCTCGCTGAAGCTTATTGCGCGCTTGGTGATAATCAGGAAGCGATCAGGCAGTATAAGCGTGCCTCTGAAGTTTCGCATGACGCCGCTGAAGTAGTTTCCGCTCTTGCCGGGCTTTATTTTAAACTCGGAAGCTTCGATGATGCTATAACGCTTTACCGCCGGCTGCAGGCGGAAAAAACAGCCGATTACGAAATGGTTCTTGCCCGGCTTGCGCAGTGTTATTTTAATAAACAGATGTGGTATGACGTAATAGAAACGGCCAATGAGTTATTGAGCATAAAACCTGATGACATAGAAACGCTTTTTACCGTAGCCGAAGCTTCTGAAGAAGGCAGGCATTTCGCTCAAGCCGAAGAATATCTGCGCCGTATAATAGGTTATCATCCTGAAAATATAGAGGCCCGTCTTAAACTTGGCGCTCTTTATGGCCGGCGTAAGGATTATGATGCCGCTATTATCGAATATAAAGAAGCGCTTAAATTGAACGAAAATAGAATCGACGCGAACCTCGAACTTGGCAGGCTTTATAAGGCGAAAAATTTTACGAGTGAAGCTCTCGATCAATTTAGAAAAATATCGGCTTTAAGTCCTAACAATTATGAAGCCCGTTTTAATCTTGCGGTAACTCTTTTTGAGAATTCTCTTTTTGAAGAGGCTAAAGGTGAATTTGAAAATATAATAAAAATATCTCCCAAACAGCAGCATCCTTATTATTACCTTGGTATGATATATGAAGAAAAAGGCATGCTTAATGAAGCGGTTTCTGAATATAAAGCGGCCATAACTCAAAAACCTGATTTTATCGAAGCTCATTTCAGGCTTGCGGAGGTATATCAGAAAAGAATGCTTACCGAAGAAGCTATTTCGCATTATAAAGAAGTTATAAAGCATGATGAGAAAAATTTCGAAGCTCATTTTAAACTCGGTCAGGCTTACCGCGATAAAGGTATGCTGGAAGAGGCCGTTAATGCTAATATAGCGGTTATAACTCATGCTCCGATCGATTCGCCTTATGCTGAGCGGGCGCGTCAGCTTATAAAACCTCAGGCTAAAACGAGTTTCTGGAAAAAGTTTTAGGCGTCAAGACGTTTGAAATCGTAAATAGAATTATTTTCGGAATATTGTAGTTCGATTCCTTCGCAGTATGAAGGCGCTTCGCCGAGCCGGCCGGGATCCCGGCCGGCAAGACATGCCGCCGCTATAACCTGTACGATGCCGCCGTGTGTTATAATTAACGCGCGGCGGTCATCCGAAATAGTTTTAATTATTTCATCCATTAATTTTTTTAATTTAGTTCCGAGTGCTTCGAGCGCCGTGCCTGGAAGCATTTTTTCGACGAATTTATGATATGGCGAATCCCAGTAAACTTCGGAACCGGCCGTTTCATCCATTGGCGATAATATTTCTAACTGCTCGTCAACTGCGTATCCCATCGCGATAGCGGTTTCGAAAGCCCTTTCGAGCGGGCTTGTAATTACATGTGAAATACATTGTTTTGTTTCGCCGCCGACCTTTCTTGCGAGCGTTACGCCTTCGCCGTTGAGATGCGCGCCGCGCCCTCTTACGCTATGACGTCTGATTTCAATATATTTCATCTGCCGTCCTTTTTTATGAGCTTTTCGTATAGCTATTGTTCGTCTGCCGTTATTTCTTCTTCGTCGTCATATTCTTTTCTGGCGGCGGTATTCGATTTATCGGCCTGGCTGGAAGTTCTTTTGTTTATCACGCTGGCTATGGCGGCGCCTGGATCGAATGCTCCGTCGTCTTCGGTTTCAACTACGATTTCTTCGCTGGACTCTTCAAAATATGAATCTTCCGATTCGGTATAATCAACTACCGGCTTAACGGTTCCGTTTTGAGCGAAATAATCGTCGATGCCTTCATCGGGCGCGCCGTGCGAGCACATGGATTCCGGTTCGAAACCGCGTTTAAAAGATTGAAGCGTTTTATACGGACAGGTTTCGCAGGCTAAGAGTCCGGTTTCTTTGCATATCTGTTTTTTAGCTATATTAGCAGGTTCTTTAAAGTCAACTACGGCTTTATCTTTTAAAGCGGCAAGCATAAATTCGCGCCATACGGGCCCTACCGTACGGCCGCCGGATTTTCCGTGGCCGAGAGGCTTACGATCGTCGTTGCCGACGTATATCGCCGCGGCCAGCGTGGGCGTAAAGCCCACAAACCATGCGTCTATGTAATTGTTGGTGGTGCCTGTTTTTCCGGCGGCCGGCCGGCCTATTTTCGCGGACGTGCCGGTGCCCTGTTCGATGACGCCGCGAAGCATTTCAGTCATAACAAAGGCCGTTTCCGGTTCGAGTACTTTTTCGCCTCTATATCCGGGATCGTATAGGACGTTGCCTTCGTTATCGATTACTCTGGTGATGACTATGGGAGGTACTTTTATACCTCCGTTAGCTATAACGCCGTAAGAAGATGCCATTTCAAGAGGCGTTACATCACAGGCGCCAAGCGCGAGAGATAGATTGTTTCCCAGATATGATTTAACGCCCATTTTATGAGTTATATCTATAACTCTCTGGATTCCGGTTTTTTCAAGTAATTTAACGGCTATCGAATTGAGCGATTTTTCAAGAGCGGTTTTTAACGTAACATCGCCGAAGTAACGATTTTCATAGTTCGCCGGGCGCCATACTTTACCGGTATATGGGTTCACTTTTTCTATTGGTTCGTCTGCCATTACGCTATTGGCGCTCATACCCATCTGTATTGCCGCCGTATATATAAATGTTTTAAAGGTGGAACCGGGTTGACGTTTGGCCTGCGTGGCGCGGTTAAATTCGCTTTGTTCGTAAGAACGGCCTCCGACCATCGCTTTGACGTGGCCGGTTTGCGGGTCTAAAGCTATCAGGGCTCCCTGAAGCGTGGGATGAGTTTCGAGTGGATTGTCTTTAAAAATTTTAGCGTTTAAAAAAGCTTCTTCGGCGGCTTTTTGAATACTCATATCGATGGTGGTGTAAACTTTTAATCCCGAAGTATATACTTTTTTCGGTCCGAATTTATTGATAAGCTCGTTGCGGACATATTCTACGAAATAAGGCGCTCGCGTTATTTCTTTTCTGGTCGTTTTGAGATGGAGCGGCATATCTTTCGCCGCGCTGGCCTGTTCTTTCGTTATAAAATTATGTTCCGCCATTCTGTTTAAAACTAAGACCTGTCTTTCTTTGGCTTTTTTAGGGTTAACGAAAGGATCGTTGCGTGAAGGATTTTTTGGCAGGCCAGCGAGAACGGCGGCTTCGGCAAGCGAAAGATCCGCCGGCTTTTTGCCGAAATAAATATCGGCGGCGGAGGCTACTCCCCATGCGCCATGTCCAAAATAAATTTCATTTAAATAAAGTTCAAAAATTTCCTGTTTTGAAAATTTTTGTTCTATTTTAAACGCGAGTAGAATTTCTTTTATTTTACGGGAAAAAGTTTGTTCCTGAGTTAAAAATGCGTTACGGGCAAGCTGCTGGGTTATGGTCGAAGCGCCCTGGCGAATTCCTCCGCTTTTCCAGTTGGAAAGCGCTGCGCCGCCGATACGGACAAAATCGATTCCATAATGATCGTAAAAACGTGAATCTTCTATTGCAAGAAATGCCTGCTGCAGTTTCAGGCTTATTTCATTCATTTTGACTTTTTCGGTCCGGTTTTCCACTTCGTGGAATTCAGCGATTTGCTCATTGTTTGCGTCGTAAACTTTAGTATTTAGTTTGGGTTTATATGTATGGTAGCCCACTTCAGGAAGCTGGTCTGAAAAGGTTTTCACCACGCCGATAACTGCTCCCGCGGCAATTACCGTAAGCATTAAAAACATAAAAAAGCAAAATTTTATAAGTGAAAAAACTATCGACCGCGCTTTCGCTTTCGGTTTGGGTTTTGTTTCGGTAGTTATCATTAAAATCCACTCTCCTTGATGAATACGAAAAACGCCATGCCTGTTGGAGTGTTTATCGGAATTAAAATAATTATATTGATATTTTTTTTAATATTTTATTTTATATGTGATACGTGTTGTGTCGATGTTTATACGCGGGGCGCGTTTTAAATAATATCGCCGATTGTTTTACGGATGTTTTTAATGAACCTGATTATAAGCGGTTCAGCCGTTTTTATTCGATGCAGGCGTTGTTCTTTTTTTCATGTCCAATGCTTGTGTGAGGGCCGTGGCCTGGAAGCACTATAATCTCATCGTTGAGCGTGAACAGCTTTTCTTTTATCGAGCGGCTGAGCTTATTAAAACTGCCGCCGTGAAGATCCGTGCGGCCGACCGATTCTAAAAATAACGTATCGCCGGCGAATAAAACTCCTTTATTATAGAAATAGCAAACTCCGCCGGGGCTATGACCTGGCGTATGAACGGTTTTTAATTTTATTTCGTCAGATATTTCTATTATATCACCGTCTTTTAATATAATTTCCGGAGTTTTGATAGAAATGCCGGAGCCCATTATAATAGAATAATTAATCATTGGATTTTTTAACATTTCCAGTTCGGCTTCGTGAGCGGCGAGCTTAATGCCGGAAGAAGCGTATTTTTCGAGAAGCTCATTTACCGCCCCGATATGATCATAGTGGCCGTGAGTTAATAATATAAAAATAGGATTTAACTTGAGATTTTCTATTTTTTTAATTATATTTTTCGTTTCGGCGCCAGGATCTATAATGGCGCATCGTTTGCTTTTTTCGCAATAAATAATATAACAGTTCGTCTGCAGGTCGCCGACCTGGGTTAATAAAATATTTTTAAGCATTATAAGTCCTTTCGGTATTATTAATTTAAGTAATTAACGGTTTATTATATGTGCGATTTTTTATATAATTAATAACATACATATTAATAATATTTTTGAAAAAAGATAAAAAAATCTTTTTAAAAGCGGTTTTGTTTATTGCCGGCGCGGTTCATGCGGTTTCGGACTTATCAGCACTGAAGCCACGAAAGGAAGGTTTCTTAAATATTGTTCGTAATCGAGTCCAAAGCCTATTACGAATTCATCTGGAATTTCAAAACCGACATAGTCGATTTCAAGATCGACTTTTCGGCAGGAAGGTTTTGATAAAAGAGAACATATTTTTACGCTTTTTGGGTTCCGTGTTTTCATATATTCTTTTAAAAAATTTAAAGTGACTCCGGTATCGATTATGTCTTCAATTATTATTACGTTTTTTCCTTCGATGTCTTCTTCGATATCTTTGGTTATTTTTACCTTTCCGCTCGATGTTTTTTCGTTGCCATAGCTCGATACTCCGAGAAAAGAACATTCGCACGGAATTGAAATATGATGACATAATTCGGCCATAAACATGAAAGCGCCTTTTAAAATACCTACAAAATAAACGCTTTCGTCTTTGTAATCAGAGCATATCAAAGCCGCTATTTCTTTTATCCGTTCGCGCAGTTCGTCTTCTGATATTATTTTATGTATTTTTAAAAGTTGATTTTTAACTTTATATTCTATGTAAGACATAAAATGGCTCCTTTTATTTTAATTTTTCATTTTAATTTTACAATATATTTTCTTAAAAGTAAAGTAATGTTATGTTTACCGGGCAAATAAATATTTTTTAAATGAACTACTGAATGATTGTTTCATTTACACGAAGATTTGTGTTACAATTTTTACCGGACATTTTAACTTTAACTTGACATATAAAATACTCATGATTGACTTTATTTTAAATTTCAGCTATAATTAAATTAGAAACG
>CAYQWL010000107.1:0-4677 GCA_964421195.1 uncultured bacterium
ATTCGATACGGGTGAGTTTACTATTAGTTTACATAATTGCAGGGTGAGCTTTCCATGCGAATCTGAAGATATATTTACGGTAAAAGAAATCGAGGGCGTTACGGTTTTAAAAGTAAGTTCCTTTGGATCTAATCATGATGATAAATTGACGCAATATTCGCAATATGGAAGTAAACTGCGTGAAGAGCCGCATTTTATTCTCGATCTTAGATTTAATGGCGGCGGTTCTTCAAGATATTCCGAAGAATTTTTTAAGAATTTAAATACAACGGCTCACTGGCTGAAGGCAGGCGGCGTTTTAAATTCGCCTCCGACCGCTCAATCATGGGCTAATGAAGATTATGACTCCGCGCCGCAGTTTTTAAAAGAAATGATATTAGAAGCAGGGGAATTGGTTAAGAAGTTAAAAAAAGAGCCTTTAAGAACCTGGGATCTCTTTTATGGAAATATGACCCAGCAAATGGGTGATTATAAAGGAAAATCCATTATTATATCAAATAGAAAAGTAGCTTCGTCAGGAGAAGCTACTATCGCGTATTCTAAATCGGTTCCCGGCAATATTATTGTCGGCGAAAATTCGGGCGGCGTCGGTACTTTTGGCGAAGTGCTCACTTATATGCTTAAACACTCGAAAATATATTTTAACCTGCCGAGTAAACTCTTTCTGTCGCCGCAGTTAAAAGAAGGCGTCGGTTATATGCCTGATTTATGGCTCGATTCTTCCAGACCCGCCGATGAAATAGTAAAATGGCTCAATCAGGGTGAGAATTATCAATTCGAACTTGAACCGAAACCTGTTCTACACGACCTTAATTTTGAAAAATTTATAAGCGGACGGCCCGAACACATGAACGTCAATATAGGCGCTTATATTTCAGGTGAAAATAAAACAAGTATAATTGAACAAGATAATAAAATATTTATTGAAGGTTTGAACAGTCTTAAACTTTCCGCTGACGGAGCTACCGCTAAATTTTATGCGTTAAGCTGTAAAGTGCCTGACGGGCACGATAAAATAACGGTTTCTTATTCGGTGCGCGGAAACGATATAAAACCGGAAGGCAAGCAATTTGATAATTGCTATACGGGCTTTATTTATAAAAACCATAAAGGCGAAACAATATTTAATATTAAAGAATATTCGGGCAGTTTTGACTGGAAAACTGATTCTATAACTCTTGATATAAAAAAAGAGCGCGCAAGCGAAATTGAATTTTCGATCTTTAAATGCGTTTCCGGCAGTATGTGGATCGATAATGTTAAATTTAAAGTTAATTGATAGTATAAATTGTCATAATCGATAACTATTTTTAAATTTTAAAGCAATCTGATGTTATTGGTTGGAAAGGATTAATTGATGCTTAAATTTCCTGAAAATCTTTATACCGATGTACGCATAGAAAGCGTATATGAGACTGCCATTTCTTATAAGCTCAACAAAATTGAAGAAAATAAAGCGAGAAAATATGAAGGCGTTTTTATAAGAATATTTGACGGAGGGCGGTGGTATTATTGTGCTACAACTAATATTGATAGCCTTCAGAGCGAAATTGATTCTTTAGCCGCGCTCGCTAAAAAAAATTCGAATATATTAAAAAATAAAATAATAAAAAAAATGCAGGTTAATAAAGGATCGTATATTAAATACGAAACTTGTTCCGTTGAAAATATCAAGCATAATAAAAAAATATTTTATCTAAATAAACACTTTAACGACTTAAATTCAGAAAAAAACGTTAAAATGTGGCGGGCGTCTTATTTAGACAGACGCGTCGTTAAAAGGTTTATCTCATCGATTGGAGCCGATCTTGAATTCGACAATCAAAAATGCGGTATCGTAATACGCTTCGATATGACTTATAAAAATAAAACTATGTCCGAATCTTTTCAGTCATGTTCAAAAACCTTTGAAGGCCTTCAAGATCAGGAGAAACCACTCAAGGGCCATTTAAAAAAATGCCTTGAATTTCTTAAAAAATCAGTTCCGGTAAAGGCCGGCAGATATGATGTGGTTCTTTCTCCTTTAGCCGCTGGAATATTCGCTCATGAAAGTTTCGGGCATAAAAGCGAAGCCGATTTTATGGCCGGCGATGAAACTTTAAAAAAAGAATGGGCAATCGGAAAAAAGGTAGGCAGCGATTTACTTTCAATTTGTGATAGCGGGAATTATCCTGGCGGTGAAGATATTATATTCGACGATGAAGGAAATTTAAAACAGGAAACTTATCTGATAAAAAATGGAATATTAACCGGTAGGCTGCATAATTCATCTACGGCGGCTGAGCTCGGCGAAGATGCTACCGGAAACGCCCGTTCGATTAATTTTGAGTTCGAACCCATCGTCAGAATGACGACTACTTATATTAAACCCGGTAATTTAACCGTAGAAGAACTTTTAAAAAAAGTTAAAAATGGAATATATATAGAAAAATTGAAGCATGGTTCGGGAATGTCAACTTTTACTCTCGCGCCTTCTTTAGCTTATGAAATCAAAGATTCGAAGATAGGCCGGCCGCTCGATGTTACCGTAATAACCGGTAACGTATTCGAAACTTTATATGATATTAAAGAACTGTCGAATGAAGTAAAAATATATTCATTTGCCGGGGGCGGGTGCGGAAAAATGGCTCAATATCCGCTTTCGGTTGCGTTCGGCGGCCCCTGCACATTTATCGGTAATATGAACGTTCAATAGTTTAAAACAAAAAATAGTGGAGCGTATTTTTATGATATTGGAAAAATATTTTTTAAGATATAAAATGTCAACTATTAATGTTGAAAATACATTTATTAAATCTTTAAAAAAACAGGATATTACTAAAACGGCTATAAGGGCTTACGACGGAAAAAATATCGGCATAAGCGCCGCCATGGGAAAATATGATGAATCCCGCCTTATGCGCGAAGCCGAAAAAGCGCTCAAAAAAAACATTCCATATCCTTATAAACCATCTACAGGACGGCGTGAATCGTTTTCACACACGCCGGAAATAATTAAAGATGAAGAGTTAATAAGCGAAACTGAAGAATTGCTTTCTGAAATACGCGCCCGGCAGCCCTTGTTTTCTTTTTCACATGAAATAAGCGTCGTCGAATTTGAAAATGGTATTTCAAATAACGCCGGTCTCGACCTGTATTTTAAAAATAGAGTATTTGTTCTTGGATTTTTAATACGCGATAAAAAATCGGCTAATGTTATGGATTCATTCGTTTCAATTAAGGGCAAAGTATATGATAGGGCGGAGATATTAAAAGAAATAGACCGCGGCTGCGATGCGTTCAAACGGAAAATGAAACTTGAAAAAAAAGGACGCCAGCCAGTAGTATTTTTATCTGAAGATGAATTAATTTATTCTAAATTTATTTCGGAGCTTAACGGGTCAAAAGTTGGAACTAAAAGTTCTTTATTTAGCGGTTTTTCGGATAAAAAATTATTTTCCGATAATTTTACCTTTATGCAGTCATGCGATCCTTATATAGATCAGATAAACTTTTTCGACGCTGAAGGCTCGGTGAATTCTGGATATGTATGTAATTTTATTGAAAACGGTTATATAGTAAGGCCGTTTACCGATAAAAAAACCGCGGCTGAATATAATTTCGAGCATACCGCCAGCGCCCTATGCGACTATGATGAAGCGCCGCATATAGGTCTTCTGGGAGCGCGTTTTAAATCATCTGGCAGGTCCATTAAAGAACTTCTCGGCGGCCGTAAAGCGATACTCGCGTATATAAACGCGGGCGGAGATTTTAACCCTTCCGGAGATTTTTCGACGCCCGTTCAAATGGCTTATTATTTTGACGGAACTGATTATATAGGCCGCCTGCCGCAAATTCAGTTAAAATCAAATATTTTTGATATGTTCGGCGGCGGTTTCATCGGCGTATCAGAAGATAAAGTATGCCCTCTGACATCCTGCGCATATATCGCTATGGACATGGAAGTGTCTTTAATTTAAATAAAAACTTAAAAAGCATATTTCGGAATATTAATTAATATAGTATAATTATTTCAAGTATGTGTTAACTAATATAACTTTACGGAGAAAATTTATGATAAAAAAATCTTTTGAATTCAACCTCTGCGAATATATGAAATATCCTGTAATTAAACCTGGAATGCCGGGTTATCAGGTTACCGCCCGCGATAATCCGGTTCCTGTTACCGACGAAGATAAAGAAATTCTTCAATTTCAAAACGAAAAAAAAGAACATGAAAAAGTGATTCAATTTAAAAATAAATGGGAAGTAAAACGCGTTTATATTTCACCTGCCATGCATTTAAATAAATTATTTGCTGAAGGCTGGAGCGTGGATAATCTTTATTTTTTTGAAGATCATAATTATCATAAAATTCTCGTTTTAGCTCATAAAGATGAAAACTGCGAACCGCAGGCAGTACTTTAAGTCTTGTAATTTTATAATTTAAATTGAGCGTTGAATTTGCTTTTTTTAAATTTAGAGTAATTTTTAGAAATTATTATTGAATTGATGTAATTTGAAGTTTATCGGTATTTTTCTATATCGCAAAATTTGCACATTTCTATAAGCGCGCCGATGCCGTCATGCCGCCACATCATAGTAGGGGCGGGCATATTACCTGGCGCGCATATTCTTGAAACGTTTAATGCGCATAATGCGTCGAACCAGAAGCTTTCATCTGCTTTTTTTACCCGT
>CAYQWL010000107.1:4687-12499 GCA_964421195.1 uncultured bacterium
GTAAATATTTATCGAGCGGGCGTAAGATTGAAAGAATTTCTTCCGGCCGTTCATAGCGAGCAATGAACAGCGTGCGGTTAAGAGGTGAAAGCGGAAATTTTGGAGGCGCTGAAATTTCTATTACGGCGCTTTTTTGTGTCCGCGTTTCGTGGATTTCTATTACGGATTTGTCGAATAAAAGCGAATCTAAAAACGCGCGCCGTGAAAATAAATTAGCGTTAGAAATCGCGGCGGGCGGTAATTTAATTTCGTATTCTTCGAATGCCTTCATCAGATGTTTTATAAAAATTGTAATATCTTCGTTGCCTTTAATGCAATAGAAATAAACATGCGGTGCGAGACATGCTCTTTGCTCAAATGTCGCGGCGTCCGCAGCGATCGAGTGCGCCAATTCACCAATTTCTTTTGCCGGAGAACCGGGTTCGAGCGCGCCTTCGCCGATAACGCCAAAGCCTAAACGATGCGGATGCATTATTAATTTTTTGGGATATTTTATTTTGTTTGAAAAATATTTTTCGGCTTCAATACCGCCGTATGCTATAATTATGTTAGAATTATCAATGAATTTTTCGGTAAATTCCGTGCCTTCCGTTCCGCCGCTTTTATAACAAATTATCGCGGCGCATTCGGCGAGAGGCGAGTTAATTTCTTTAAAAGCCTGCATATATAAAGGCATAAATATGGGTTCATCAAAAGAAGTTTTTACTATGACGGGATTTTTGGTGATAAAAGCACGCATTACGCTTAAATGCGGCAGAGCGGGAATATTAGATGATGATACGGCGAATGCCGGTCCCGCGGCTATCGCACGGCTTTGCCTGTTATCGCCGGCGCTTTTAACGAAATTATCAAGAATATCGGTTGAACCGAATTCATTTATCATGGCGGATTCCATTTCCGGCTGAAGAGATGAACTGAATTCTAAATCTATGCTTTCAGCCGTCGTTTCTTCGGAAAACCCGGTAATGGCTGAAATAGCTTTTATAGCCGTTATCCGGCCGTGATAATTTTTATCTAAAAATTTACGCGATACTGTATCGAGCTCGAATATTATATCTTTTACTTTATAAGACGCAAGCGTCATAAACGCTTTTTTATAAAAGTCAGAAAGCCCGCATGTAAAAAATGAATTCTTTAATTCGTGAGTTTTGATTTTAATGCCGCTTTCTCCGGTTATAGAAATTGTGGAATAATGGCCGCTGAATGTTTCTGGTAAATAAAATGAATATAAATTATTATCGTTTATACCGTTGATTTCTTTTGCGGCCATATTGAATTGTTCCTTTCTTTTTTTCTTTCTTTATATTATTATGTATATGCTCTAAAAACTAAGAAAATACCTGAAATTTTATTTATCATTCTACCACGCGCGTATTACATAATTTATCGTAAAGCGTTTTTTTAGATTCGGTAAATATCATTAAAACGCCTATAAAGAAAAATGCGACCGACGCCGAGAATATAAATGCCCGTTTTATGGCGGTAACGGCGTCGATCGGACTGCCATTTTCTTTAACTACGGCATTTTTTGCGGCAATCTGCCCCGGAGATGCGCCTTTTATAATCCAGAAAAACGCCATGTACAGCGCCAGTAATATAAGCGGATATTCCATATTAAACGAAATAAGCCATTCAATAAAACTTTCCGGCCGGGTAAAAACGAATTCATTTCCGATAAATTTACGTTGATAATCGCGTTTCAGCGTGTTATAAACTTTTGAATACTCTTCGCCTTTTAAACCTTTAGTTTTATTTTCGACCATTATGTCATATTCAGGCCTGCTGATATGACGTTTCCCAAAAAGTATCGCTTGCGCCGGCCACCATACGGCATAATAAATAATGAGCCATACCGTTATAAAAATTACAGCATCTATTATGCCCGCTTTAATGCGGCCGCCGATAGCCGCATCATCAAAATTATCACTTGTTTTAGATTCTATAACTGTTTTTTGAGAAAAAGTTGATTTAATTTGTTTCTGTACGTTGCTTACATTTTCTCTTATTTTTTTTTCGTCAAGCAGAGAGCCTATATTTTCTCCCCAGTTTTTTTCTTTCAAAAAACTTACTACGGCGGTATTCCATTCGTTAAATTGCGCCGATGAAATAATCGCGCCGTTGTCCGGGCCTGCAGCCGTTCCGCCTGCCTGCGGCCTGCCGCTTTTACCGAAGGATTTTTCGACTAATTGAAGAAGTTTCGCCGGTATTTCAGTTAATTTTTGTTTATCGAGCGGTATTTTATATACGGTGATAGGATCCGGTATTCCCTTTAAATTTTGCGGCCCTATTTTTTCCGTTATGATTTCATTGCGGTTCATAAGCAGGTAAGTGGATTCGCTGATTCCTATAGCGCCGCCTGGAAAGCATTCGAGGCCTTCCATGCGCGCCGTTATATTAACCGCGTCGCCGTATATGTCGTTTTTTTCAATACTGACATCTCCCGTATTTATAACCACGCGCAATTTCATCTTTTTCGATTCATCGTTTTGCTTTTTATTATATTCACGAAGTAAAAGTTGTATTATTATTGAGCATACGACGGCGTCGGTAGCGCTTGTAAAAGTACATAAAAAGGCGTCGCCTATCGATTTTATGATAGTTCCGCCGTAAAATGTTATGACGGGTATCATAAGTTGGTTATGGCGCCGTATAAGCCCTATTATTTCTTCGCGCGACGATGATGAACTCGCGCTGGTATATCCCTGAATATCGGTCATCATTATCGATAAATTTTGAGATTTTATATTAGACGGCATTGCTACCACTTCCTTTAATAAGTTCCTCTACGGTAAGAGAGCATCCTTTTAAATCGTTTTCCCTGATACGGCCGCATATTTCAAAACCGTTTCCGTTATATCGGCCGAGGTCGTCAGTTAGCAAAGAGACGGCGCGGTCGAAATTAGAAAGATCGAAATGTACGATAGCGCCTTTTTCTGAAGATGTTTGCGGCGCTATATAATTCATGCCGCCTGAAAGTTTCATAATTAAAGTTTTTGCCCAGTGGGGGTTTTTCTTTACTCCCGGCGCTTTTATGCCGTTTAATACATAATTTTTAAGGTTATCGTCGTAATACTGGGTGCCGAGTTCGCTCATACCGAGAGCATTAATGCAGTATTCAGCGGAAATTCCGAAACGTTCGTTTATGGATAGAAGCATGTCGGAACGAGATATTTCACGGCTGCGGCCTTTAAATCCTCCGGCATCGAGAACTCTCGAACCGGCAGGCATTTTAAATGAAATTCCTTTTTCGGCCATTTTATCAAGAATAAATACCATGGCGAAGGAAGGCGCTATAATTGAAACCGGTATGTTTTCGGCCTCGCATTTTTTTATATCAGCCATGAAATCGTCTATCATAAGGCCGGCTGCGCCTATATAATGTTTGCCGCCACGCGTGCCAGTATTATTCATAACTTCGGTGATGCCGAATGCCATGGTTAATTCAGGCGCGGCCTGAGGCGAGGGCGACACTAAAAAAAAACGGGTATCGGCCCCGTCGGGAAACATAAAATTTCTTGCGTTTTCAATAATAGCGAGCGAAGTGAGTTCCGCGCCGCTTTTACTGAAGTAAGCACGGCCGCGTTCTCCGCCGCTTGTGCCGGAGGTTCTGAAAGTGACGTGTATATCTTCATTTGAATATATGAATACGTCGCCCGATTTAAAAGCGGCCGCGGGCACAGGCGGTATCTGTAAATAATCGTTTATATTATCCGGCATAACGCCTTTTTTTTCCGAATAGCGAGCATAATTTTCTATCGCGTTGAACTGTATTTTAAATAGCGCTATGGCTAATTTGTTGAATTTATCGTTACGCTCTTTATCATTTAATTTCGCGCCGTTTTTTATAAAATCGGCGATTTCAAGACGTAAAGTGGAAACCGCATCATCATTTTGTTTATACTTCATATTCTATCACCCGATCGTTAAAAAAATATTTTATATTTTAATGAGTTAAATGAGTTATTTGTAAATATATGTTTAATTAAATTTTATTTAGCTATTTTAAAACCCGTTTAATTTAGCTGTTTAATTTTAATTGTTTAGTTTAAGTATATATGCTTATTAATTTTTTTAATATCATGGATTCGAGCGTTTGATTCAGGCTTTCTCCGCTTATGCCTGTAATTTTTAATATTTCGTTGAAATCCGAAGCGCCGAGAATTTTAAATTTTTTAAAATAACATAATAATTTTTTAAAATCGTCCGGAGTTAAGCTGGTAAACTTTTCTATTAGCGCTTTTTTTATTTTTGTTTCAGAAGATAAAATCATTATTTGATTTTTATCGATATCCGTTATTATTTCACGATAATTTGCGGCGGGAGTAAAATCAGAGGCTTTATAAGCGAACATTGAAAAATTAGATATTTTTTTATATTTTCGCATTACATATTCATATGCCGAAAAAGCCGCGGTTATTCCGCCCGCGATGGCCCGGCTGACCGAATAATAAGGGCCGCATATATCGCCGGCCGCGAATAATCCTGATATTGCGGTGCAGCCCGCCGAATTTATTTTTACAAACCCCGCGTTATCGAAAAGATTTCTGGATGGAGCTATATTAATGTTGCAATCGGGCGAAAGCTCGAATGAATTGTAATCGAGTAAAAGCCGGTTAACCGGGTATTTTTTTAATTCTTCGCCGCTGTTTTCGTCATGTATTAAAACGTATGCGAGCCGGTTGGAGACAGGACCGGTTTCGAAGCCGGAAATGCGGCCGAACGTGAATAAATATGGATACCGCCTGTATATTTTATTAGCCGCCGCGCTTTTAATTATTTCTTTTTTATTCGTGGTTATTAAAAAAATAGGCGATATTCTCTTTAGATCAATATTATGTTCTTTAGCGGCTGCCGTTACGAAGTTAATCAAATTTAATGATTTTATATTACCATAAATCATAAATTTATTATTTTCGAATGTAGTTTCACTTATAAACTTTGATATGGAGTTTTTGATAAAATCATATCCCATGTATGTGATTTCAACGCCTTTATTTAAATATGCGCGTTCGCCGGCAAGAGGTCTCATTCCACAGGCTAATATGACGCTTCTGGCGATAAATGACTCGCCGTCGTCGCACACTATACTGAAACAATTAGAATTAACCATTCCTTCTGGATGTTTTATGATTTCACATACGCGGCCGGTTATTATTGGTATGTCGTAAAAATCGGCGTCTTTTAATAATTTTTTTGAAAGTTCGCCCTGTTTTAATTGAAACGACGGTCCGGTTATTTTAGAGCTGCCGATAGCGGCGAGTCCGCCCGGTTCAGGGCAGGATTCGAACAGGATGGTTGACATCGGGTACGCGCCGTGTGATTTAATGAAACGCGCTCTTATAGCCGCGGATAATCCGGCCGGGCCCGTGCCTATAATCGCGGTATCGAATAAAAAATTATAAAATATATTTTTGTTTTTCGATAACATAATTCACCATTCCGCCGGCCGCCGCCACGCAGTATAAATATGGCGCGGTTGATAGAGATAATTTAATGGGCGTGCCGTTATCCGCCGCCATAACTTTAATTAAAGCCTTGATTTCTTTATCGCAGCCGTTCGTTTTAATGCCAGCTTTCATTTCCGTTATATTATTTTCATCGGGTTTTATAATGTATGACCGTGATTTAAATATTTCAATAACTGCCGTCAGGCTTTCTGAATTTTTTTCATTTATATTTTTAACTTTTTTAAAAAAATTTATAGTTTCATTTTTATATGTATCTGTTTCGGAATTTTGTCTGGGATTAGTTTTATTAATCTGGTTAAAAATAGGCGCGGATAAATCCGTTTTGTATTCCGGGGTAAAAGCGAATATACCGGCTGCCGCTAAATTACGTTCGAATATGCGGGCGAGTGAAAGAGCTATAACGCATTTAACGCCTTCATTTTTAAGAGCGAGCACGGTTGAAAATCGCGAAGAGCCTATTCCAAAATTATTTCCGGCGATAATGATAAGGCCGCCGGCGTCGTTTGATAAGGTATTCGGATTTTTTAAAGTATTTTTCGAAGCTTCTTTTAAAATTTTTTTTGAAGCGCCGTTTAAATAACGGCAGCGTAGTTGTTGCGTATCTATTCCAAAATTAGAAGGCGAATGAAGTTGGTCGGTATTTATATTATCTCCCAGAATTATAGCCGGCAGATTAAATTTAAATTCTAATTCCATTTTGTTTTTATCCATAATATCCATAATATATTGATATTTACTTTAATTAATTATTAATACATTACATTATATCATAATTCTTGCCTTGCCCTGTTTATTTATTAAAAATTTCACGCCAGTCGCTTAGTTTTCCGGTATATGCACTATAAATAGCCGTAGCGGCTGAAGATAAATATACATTTGAAGACGGCGGGCCCATGCGGCCTTTAAAATTTCTTGTCGCGGTGGTCAGGCAGGTTTCGCCGCCGGCGATTATACCTTTATCTATGCCGCCGCAGGGCCCGCAGGATGGGTTAGTTATAACCGCGCCAAAGTTTATTAATTTTTCTATATATCCCGCTTTCATCGCTTCTATAAAAATTTTTTGAGACGCGGGAGTTATAATAAGCCTTGTTTTTCCAGCTCGTTTGATGCCGGTAAAAACGTTATTTGAAGCGGCGGTCTGTTTCGCGCCGTTATAATAATATTTTTCACGTTTTTTATTTTCGAGTAAATCTATAATCGCGCACATGCGTTTAAAATCGAGGAACCGGCCGCTCGCGCATGAACCTATGAATACCTGATCGAGCGATACGTTATTTTTGATTTTAGATACCGGCGTTATATTTGTAAAATCATGAGGCTGCGCTATTAAAGGTTCGAGAGAATCGAGTGTGATATCTATATTCGAATCATATTCAAATGAAATATCGCGATAATAACGTTCGAATGAAATTCCGCCGTGAGCGCGCCATGAAGCGGATGGAAATGTCGTTTTTTTATTTCTTCTTCTGCCGGCGTTTAAAATGAAACCGGGTTGTTTCGCGTTTTTTTTGTATAATCCCGGAGCGGCCAGGCTTTTTATTTGAAGTATATCGGGCCGGCCGCCGTTTCTCTGTCTGATATAATCAGTAAGCGTGTTATCTGCCGCGAATATTCCCGCCGCGGCTCCCGTTTCTACCGTGGCGCAGGCTATTGAAAATCTATCGTCCATTGCGAGCGAAGCGTTGACGTCAAAATATTCAAGAGCGGCGCCGTTTGCTCCGCCTTCGCCGGTTCTATCGATTAACGTGAAACTTATATCACGGCCGTCTATAAATTCAGGCGCCGTGCCGTTAAAATTAACCCTGACGACGGGATATTTTCTTTCATAAATATAACCTTTTACTAAAGCGTGTAAAATATCCATGCTGCCATAACCGGCTGCCAGGCATGAAAGCGCGCCAGCGGTGCAGGTGTGAGAATCGGAGCCTATCACATAAGAAAAAGGAGTTAAGGCGTTATATTCAACCATAAGTTGATGGCATATTCCTTCAAATATTTTAAGATTTTTAATTTTATTTTTATATGAAAAATCGAGAAATTTTTTAAGAATATTTGCTCGTTCGACGTTAGCCGGCGGCGCAAAATGATCGGCCGTAAAAAAACATTTAGATAGTATAGAACGTTCTATTTTAAATTCATTTCTTTCAAAATCATCGACTATTATAGCGATAAGCGGGTCGTGGCCGAGCGCGAAATCCGGACGAAGCGCGGCATAATCGCCCATTTTCGGAATTTTTGAGCATATAGCCTTATCGTATATTTTATCGTAAATGGTTTTATATATTTTCATAGTTTATCGTTAATTTTATTTTTATTATTGAATTTTCTTAATTTTCTTAATTTT
>CAYQWL010000108.1:0-12456 GCA_964421195.1 uncultured bacterium
GAATTCCAGGCTTAAATGAACGACAGATTCAGATTGTAAAAATATGTGCAGAAAAACCCAATTCAATGTTTACGAGCAAAGATTTGGAAACAAGATTTAATGTTTCTGTAAAAACAATTCGTTTAGAATATTTTTAATTTCATCGGGTTCCTTGAATTGAATACGTTCGATAAGAGAATCTATTTCAGCTTCACTTACCTCGTCTTCTAAAACCGAGTAGGTAAAATAACGCGCAAAATGCTCATCCGAACATATTCTTTTTTCACGTCCCCATTTTTCTTCACGGTCGCCGGCGTGATGAAAATTATCGATAATGCCGCAAAGTTTTGGAAATAATATTTTAATTAAGTACTTAGCGGCTTCTTTAGCGTCATTTTCAAGTCCTTCGAGCCCTTTTTCTATTATATCGAGAGTTTTACGCCTTACTACCTGCTCATAATTCAAATATAAATTAATTTTACTGCCAAGAAATACATCCGGATTATCGCGTATAGAAGAATAAAGTAAAGGGTAAAAAACACGTATGCCTTCGATAAGCATTAAATCGGATAAATTAACTTTTCCTTTTAAAATGGGCATAGAAAATCCGAGTACATTGCGATAACATTTTGCCATGCGCGGCGTACGAAGCATAATTTCTATTCCATAAACGAAATGCACTACAAAAGCCTGAGATTCATCTTCGCTGAGCATAATTTTCGTTTCCTTTAAAACTTCATCGACGCAATCGAAAAAAAACTTTCTCAGCGATAGTTTATCGGCGGCTGGAAGATATAATGGAACCTGAACAATTTTTTCGAGAAAATTGCGCCCGGCGCCGCTTACGCCCAAACCATATTTTTCGCCAAGAGCAGCTGAAACCATTTCTTCGTCGAAGGCAAGTATATAAGATGTATGCTTAAAATCAGCTGAAAGTTTAACTAATTTAAAAATATTTTGAATTTCGCATCGGTCGAGACGATCTATATCATCCATTAATACGACTATTCTTTTATTTTCTTCATTCAAAAAATTTTCAATGCGCCTTCGCACATCATCGAGTTCAACCGAAGACAAAGCTTTAGCTATGTTTTTCATGCCTTCGCCCGGAGAAATTTCAAAAATAAAAGGCATGGATACTGATATAGGCGCTAAAATTCCAGCGTAATGCGCAAACCATTTTCCAAGCTTTTCTTTATATGAGACGGCCGAACGGCCAAGAGCATCGGCTATAGTTTTAAAGAAATTTTGAAGCAGATGTACCTCGTCGGTAAACCGCCACGGATTGAACCTGACACAGATTATATCTTCTTCATACTTCAATTTTTTTTCGATAAAATTCAATACCGTGGTTTTACCCTCGCCCCAGGCGCCATAAACCGCGATCACAAGGCTTCCAGGGTCGCGGCGCGAAGATATGGCAAAAGCGATACGCGCAGCGAAACCGCTGCGATTAAAACGATCGCAGGCGGGATCTTCGACGGGAACATCAGAAGCAAAAATATCTATTTTTTCAGCGCCGCCTGAAATTTTACTTAATTCATCCGACAGCGTATCGTTAATTTTTTTTATCATTTTTAAATCTCGATAAAACATCTTTAAAATGTATATAAAAAGAAACGGCATCGAATTTTTCATTTTGATTCATCACGCCGCCCGCCATATTATGATGACCGCCGCCAAAACCACGCCCTTCAAGAAGCGCCTGAATTATAATAGCGGCGTTCAAATTTTCATTTTCACTTCTTAAAGAAAAAATAATCCTGCCGCCGTTATCGGCGCATAAAATTACAAAAGTAATTTCATCGAGCGCTAAAAAAAAATCAGCCATTATTCCAAGAAGATTTTGAGAACATCCGTTCTCAAGAAAACAAAACGCAATTTCACCTTCTATTTTTATATTTTCTATCGCATATTTATAATACGCAAGATCTTTAGTTTCGATATAATTGCGCACCATGCTCTGAACGAAACCGTTGTCGGCCTTAGAAAATAAATTAAAATAAGCTCTGACATCGTCTTCTACTATATTACGCATTAAAATGGCCGTATCGACGCATAAGCCAATCATAAGCGCCGTGGCCGTTTCGCGCGATATTTCTATTCCGAGAAAATCGAAATAAGTATATATAATAGTAGAACATGAACCGTAATGCGGTCTTATATCTATATGTTTTATTCCCTCTATGCGGCTTGTATCATGATGGTCTATAACGGCTATTAAATCGGCATTTTTTAATTCTTTCATGTTCTTATTGCCACGGCATCCGTCAACCATTATAACTGCAGCGTCAGGTTCATAATCGAGCGTGTCAATATCCCGCGCGTCGATATTAAACTTTTTAATCATATTAATAAGCGACGAACGGGTAATATCGCCGCCATAAATTATTTGTGAATTAAGCCCGAAAGCAGCGAGAAGATTTTGAAAGCCAGAAGCAGCCGCAAGCGCATCGTGATCGGGAAAATTATGCGTTTGTATATAAATTTTTTTATAACTTCCGGCGCAGCGGATTAAATTTAGTATATCATTCACGATTATCGTCCTGTAAGCGCCTCAACGTTTATTCGTCAGAACGCCGAATGAAAACACAAAAAAGCCGGCGCTTTTAAAGCGTAAGAGCGTCGGCGGCTAAAATAAACGGCACATCCCTTTTTTTGGGACTTTTACATTAAAAGAACGGCCGCGGCGACGACCGTGGTCCACAGACCATTTTTATCGCCTATAGCCGATTGCGTAATATTTCTCGTACGTACTTTTATATTATTTATTTTCCATATTTCCGATTTTTCATCATATTTTACATCGCTATCCATATCGAAGCCATACGTAGAAGCGAGCATGGCGGCCGCAAGATCTTCGGCGTAATCGCCGGCGGATTTATCAGTCGTACCAAAACAATGATGTTCGGAAAGGTAACCATATCTTTTTTTATCGTCAGGCTGCGCTATGCCCACTGAGGCCGCAATCAACCTGTTAGGTTCGTTAGTGGCAATATCGGCCAGAACTACGAAGGTTATTTGCCCCGGTTGTAATTTCGACAATGATACTTTTTCACTTAATATTTTCGCGCCCGGCGGGAATATTGAAGAAACTCGCACCAGATTGTATTGCGCTATTTTAGCGTTCCGCAAAGCCATTTCAAAAGATTGAAGCTTTTCCTTTGATTTTCCAACGCCTTTAGTTAAAAAAAGCCCTCCGGGAACAAAATCCATCTTATCATTTCTCCTTCTTATAATCAAGTTACAGTACAATTTTATAATTATTTTATTATATCATTATAAAATTCTAAATGCAATATTTTTTTAGTTCTTTCTGCCATTTTCTTGACTTAAATTACATATCGCATAGATTTTACCGTTATTTTTAGTTTACAAAAATTATATATAAGTTTTTCAAATTTAAAATTAAAATCACTATTGAAAAATTATTAAAAATATAATAAAATAACGTGGCTGTTAAAAAGCCGACGGCGCGAAATTTACGCATATTGCAGTACGATATGCGATAGGAGCGATTTATATGCCTGATGAAACTATAAATTTAATCAATGATTCTTACGACGCGATTCCGGAAACCTTCATAAAAGAAAATTCCGATCCCGCCAGAAGAATGAAGCATTTAACAGATTTTTTAAATAAATGCGATTATGAATATTATACTTTAAACGCTCCACAGATAAGCGATACTCAATATGACGCTTTATTCGCTGAACTCGCACAACTTGAAAAAAAATATCCCCGCCTGAAACTGCCGGATTCCCCCGTAGCGCGCGTTTCAGGCACGGTTTCAAAAGAGTTTAAAACCGTCGCGCACACGACGCCAATGCTTTCACTCGCCAATTCTTATTCATCGGGCGATTTAATCGATTTTGAAAACAGAATACTTCGTGAATTAAACTCATCTCGTTCAGACGGCGAAATCTTAAAATCTGAAGACATTGAATACTGCGTCGAATTAAAATTCGACGGCGCGTCGATTTCTTTAAAATACGAGCGCGGAATTTTAAAAAGCGCGGCCACGCGTGGTGACGGCCGCATCGGCGAAGACGTTACCGCTAATGTTATGACCATAAAAAACGTTCCATTAAAGCTTAATATAGAATGCGACGTTCTCGTGCGCGGCGAAATATTTATGCCGCGCGATGTTTTCGCCGCTCTTAACGCCGCACGGGAAGAATCGGGAGAACCGGTTTTTGCCAATCCCCGCAACGCCGCCGCGGGTTCTTTGCGCCAGCTCGATTCCTCTATAACCTCTTCGCGCGGACTCGATATTTTTATATACAATCTGGCCGAACCGCCTGTAATTTATAATAACGATAAAACCCAGACTCGCATATCATTCGCCACTCACTCCGAAACACTCGATTTTCTAAAGAAAGCGGGACTTAAAATTTCTTCCGATTATGTAATAGTGCATGGAATTAAAGAAGCGGCCTGCCACATACAAAAATGGGAAAATTTAAGGCATAAACTTAATTATGATACCGATGGAATGGTCGTTAAACTTAATTCAATCGCATATCAACGCTTACTCGATTTTACCGCCCGCTCTCCAAGGTTTGCTATGGCTTATAAATACGCTCCCGAAAGAGCGGAAACCGTAATCGAAAGCATCGTGCTTCAGGTCGGAAAAATGGGCACTCTTACACCAGTAGCTAATTTAAAGCCCGTCATGCTGTCGGGAACCAGGATATCTCGCGCATCGCTTCATAACGCCGATGAAATAAAATCCAGAGATATTCGCGCGGGCGATTATGTAATAGTTGAAAAAGCGGGAGAAATAATTCCGCAAATTGTAGAGGTAGTTAAAACTAAACGTCCCGAAGGCTTAACGGAATTTGAAATGCCTTCGAAATGCCCGGCATGCGGTTTTACAGTTTCAAGAAACGAAGGCGAAACGGCTTTTCGATGCGTTTCTTTATACTGCCCGGCGCAAATTATAAGAAAAGCGGAATATTTTGTTTCAAAATACGCACTCGATTTTGACGGTTTTGGCGAAAAAATAATTGAAAGCCTTATCGAACATAAATTAATAAACGATATGGCCGATATTCTTACTTTAAAATATGAAGATTTTTTACAACTTCCTCGATTCAAAGAAAAACTTGCAGCTAAGCTCGCAAATGAAATTGAAACGAAAAAAAATACTACATTAAACAGGTTTATATCCGCGCTTCAAATTCCCTTCGTCGGGGAAACTACCGCCGCGGCCCTCGCCAATCATTTTAAAACTTTCGACCGGATGACGGCCGCTAAATATGAAGATTTTTTAGCGATTAACGAGATCGGCGAAAAAATAGCTCTGTCTTTATACCATTTTTTAAATGATGAAAATAATAAAAAAATTATCGATAAAATGTTTAACGCCGGACTTAAAATAGAAACATCTTTTGCCGTTGAAAGAGTTTCTGAACGTTTGAAAGGTATGGTTTTTGTCATAACCGGCATACTCCCGGTCACAAGACGGGAAGTGGAAGAACTGATAGAAATTCACGGCGGCGCGGTTTCATCGAGCGTGTCCAAAAAAACTACTTACGTCGTAGCAGGCGAAACGCCTGGTTCTAAATACGATAAAGCTTTAAAACTCGGCGTTTCGATTGCAACTTATAATGATTTGTTAAAAATGACCGTCAATGGCTGATAGTTAATTTACTTTATTAAACAAAAAGCCGATGAAGTTTATTTAACTTTATCAAGGAATAATTCAGGTTTATATTTATCGTGAAGATATTTTTTAAAATTTTCCTGCGCTTCTATCTGCCGCCCTCTTTTGATTATATTTTCGATTTTAGAAGATTCTTCAGAAAGTTCATGTTGCTTACCATCCATAACATCGGTAACTTTTATTATATGGTATCCAAATTGCGTTTTTATCACAGGAGAAAGTTCGCCTTTTTTAGTTGCAAAAGCAGCAGTTTCAAATTCTTTTACCATCATTCCACGTCCAAAAACGCCAAGATCGCCGCCTTTTTCTTTTGAAGGGCAACTCGATTCCGCTTTAGCTAATTCCTCAAAATTTTTGCCTTCTTTTAACAGTTTTTCAATTTCCTTCGCTTTTTCTTCCGTTGAAACCAGAATATGTGATGCTTTTATTTTATCATCGCGAAAACTATTTTTATTTTCATCATAATATTTTTTAATTTCTTCCGGGCTTATTGTTATATTTTTAAAAATTTCAGAATCGATAAAAAGTCTTTTCATCTGCATAGCTTTTATTTTTTCAAATTCGTTTTTAACTTTTACGTTTTTTTCGGGCGAGTAACCATTTTTAACAGCATAATCAGAAAGCAGATGCGCTTTTAAAAGATTATCAGCTATCATAGCGCAATATTGAGGATCATCGAGTTTATGCGCCGAATGGTTTTGACTGACTATTTTATCAGTATCAAAGGCTTTTTTTAAATCGCCGAGCGTTATTTTAAAAGCTTTAGTATCATATATTGCCAGCGCCAGTTCATTTGAATCTAATTTATCGATGTCTTTAATTTTTACAAGACCAGTTTCATTAGTTTTTACTTCATACTCTTTAGCGGTGTTACGCCAGTATTCACTTAAAAAATCTTCAAGTTTTTTATTTTTTATTTCTTCGCTGATAGCGGCTTTTACATTTTCATAATCACTGGTTTGAAATTGAGAAGCTTTATTTTTATCATAATAGTCTTTTATTTCCTGTTCACTAATTTCAATTTTCTGGTTCTGTATTTTTTCAGTCATAAAAAAATGCAATATGATTCTTTTTTCTATTTCAGACATTACCTGCTTGAATTGTTCACTATCGCTGAATTTTTTTTCTTCGATTTCCATGTCGAGCATTTCATCGGCGATCATTTGTTCTAAAAATCTTTCTTTATCGGCTTTTTTTATTGTATTGCGAGGAACATAAGGCGGTATTTGTTCATCAAGCTTAGCGTTAAAATCTTTACCTTTAATTTCCACGGTTCCTATTTTCGCGAGTATATCTTCCGGTGCAATAGCGTTTAATTCAGCCGTAGAGGCATTAAGAGCGCCGCCGGCATCCATAACGTTAAATTTCATATTTTCAATATTTATTTCTTTAGAGGCCATAGTTTCAACGCCAGCCGTCTCCTGCGCCAGAGCGGCGGCCGTTCCGGAGATAAATTGTAAAAAAAACGATAACAGAGTGATAGAAAGACTTAACTTCAATAAATTCATAATAACTCCTTAAAAATTTTAAATCGTTTATATCGGCGATCCATAATTTTTAATAGACCGGCCGCTCAAACGTTAATTACGTATTTTTTAAATTATAACGGCTTGATTATAATTCTAATATGGTTAAAAGTCAAGAAATTTCAATTTATTTAATTGTATTTTCAGATGTTCCCGGCAAAGCGGGCATAGCAGGATGAATATCGAAGCCATTTAAAGGATGAGCAGTTTTATCAGAAGGTATATATATTTCATAGCCTTCCATGAAAATACCTTTTTTTTTGCCTCTTAATATCAGCTGACCCGAAATTTTAAATTTGAGTTTATTATATTCTTTTATGGCAATTATCTGTTCTAAAATTGATTTCGGCCCAATCAATTTATACTTTTCTTTTTTTTCGTCGGTAATTTCATAAACCGGCCTGGAATTTTGCGGCGTCCGATTAGAAACAAGAGTAATTTCACCGGTAACGCAAAAAAACGATTTTTGAATTCCTTGAGACGTGGAGAAAAATTCACTCGCGAATACCGGCGCATACATTAATAAATTAAATATGAATACAATCATAAAAAAACAAAACTGCACACGGAAATTTGCGATTTTCATTTTAACCTCCGTTAAAATTATTGAAACTTCCGCGTCATAAATTATAAAACGCGGAAGTTTCATAAATATCGGTTAGCGGTTATTATTTGCCAGCTTCCGCCGGTTTAGCTTCCGCTTCAGGAGCAGCCGGAGCTTCAGGAGCTTTTACTTCTTCAGCAGGAGCAGCCGGAGCTTCAGGAGCTTTTACTTCGCCTGCGGGAACCGCCGGGGTTTCAGGAGCAGCCGGAGCTTCAGGAGCTTTTACTTCGCTTGCGGGAACCGCCGGAGCTTCAACTGCGCCGGCTTCAGTAAACTCTTCTATTTTTAATGAAGGATAATAACCCTTTTTTTCTTTATCTTTTTCTGATAAAGGTTTCGAAGTGCCTTTTACTTTAAATGATTTATTAGCATAGTCAGCTACCGAAAATATATCGGAAGCTTCTTTGCCTTTATTTTTACCTTTGCCTTTATTTTTACCCTTAATAATAAAATATTTTTGTCCATCTTCCGTTACAAAAAGATCTTTTTTTTCTTCTTTAATTATTTTGCCCGTAAGTTCAACTTTTACCAATTCGGCTTTTTTACCTTTACCTTTTCTTTCTTTTTTTACTTCTTCACCTGCGATAGCTGGAACCGTGAAATAAACTGACACTAATAATAGAAACAATACCGATAAAAATTTTTTCATTTTAAATAAACACCTCCTGAATATTACCGCATAAACGGCAATAAATTTTGAGCAATTTATATGCCAGATAATAAAATTATAAATCGAATATTAAAGCGGCGAAAAAAGAATGATTGTTTACCCAAAAACATATATTGGTTTACAATATTAATTAAAAGTATTAATAAAAATATCTCTAAATGAGAAAAAATTATCAGTGCATCAGACGCCAAGTTTTTGTAAATTAACCTGCGCATCTTTATAATATGGATCAATTTCAATCGATTTTTTAAAAAAATCAATAGCTTTATTTTTATCACCGTTTTTTAAAAAAACGATAGCGCAATTATTTAAAAAATAAGCATTATGGTTAAATCTATCTATTTTTTTATCAATATATTCAAGCGCATTTTTATACATTTTTAAACTTAAAAAACATGAAATTATATTAGCCGCCGTATCAGAATCAGAATCATCATATTTTTCAGCATCATTATAAATCCGAAGGGCCTTTTCATATTCGTTACCTATATGATAACAAAAAGCAATTTGAAAAAGTGAAAGATGTTTTTCTTCGTTAGTTTCAGCCGCCTCGAAAGAAACGTTCAAATATTCAATTTTTTTTTCATAACCATCGCCAGTATCTATGAGTCTTGCGTGATAATATAAAGCTTCCCATGGAATATTAGCGATAAAATATTTTTTAATGAAATTACTTTCAAATTCACCGGCAGAATTACCACCGCGTTTTTTACATAACAAATAAGCAGTTTTAAAATATTCACGATAATTAGGTTTATCAGGTTTAAAGGAATTAAGAAGAATTAAGGCATAATTGTAATTACCGGCTTTTATAAATCGATCAACCTCAATAATTATCATCGAACCGGCGGAAACTACCGCGTCATATTCCGCATCTTCGCCAAGCTGCAATACTTTACCAAGAATCGTAAGAAGCTGATTTTCTCCAGCGCTAATAACGCCATTACAAAGCATCTGATAATAAGCTTCGCGATAAATCGTTGTTTTATATTCACGTCCATTAGCATCAGGAGCGGATTCACCGCTAAAAATATTGCCATTTTGTTTTATTTCTTCAATCGTTTCCGCTAAAATCGAAGAATAAATTGTATCATTTATATCAAATGCAGTTTTAAATTTGACAAATAAAGATTTTTCCGCTACATCGATTTTATTATCGCTTAATATTTTTTTAAATAATATTTTTAATAGTTCTAATTTACCGATATCTTTTTTTTCTTTAAAAGCAAAATTATCATCATTAATAATATTCATTTTATAACGGCTCCTTTACCCAGTAAGTAAATTTATTTGAAACGCTTACAAAATAATCATCTTCCGTTTTCATTTCATGAAAAAAAGGATCATATTCAAGCGTAGTTTTTTGAGGAAAAGCAGCAAGATTAAGACGATCGGCTGCGACATTCCCTTTTATTTTCAAATTTTTGACCCCGTCAGAACTTATATTAGGGCCGCTTATAAAAGATATAAGATTTTTTTCAGGATTATAAAATGGATGCAATGCAACAAGAGAAGCGTTTATTTCGAGATTATCCGATGTAATCGCTATGGTGCCCCAGCTTGAATAAAGACATAAAATATCTATAGGACGTGTTTTTATAATTTTAGTACCTATGTATATATGACGGGGTACGGGAACCGCACCTGACGTATCAGGCGCTACGGTTATAGTGCCGCAGCCTCTATACAGGAAAGGCGCGCCAAGAAAATGAAGATCGCTTTTTATTATAACGTTGCCATGAAGATTAAGCAGATTTACTGTAACTCCGTTAACGATAGATTTAGAAACACATTTTTTAAAAAATTCAGTTTCATTTTCATAAATCACGGCATTTTTGCTTGATATTACAGGCGTCAATTCCTCATAACCTTCAGGCGGCGGTATTAATGTCGATACCGCCGCAGGCGAAGCAAGCGGAACTTTAACTGCCGCGGGCAATCCCATATTATAAGGCCTTACCATTATACTGGAATTATAATCTATACCGGAAGATCCGTTTATAGTATGAAACGGCCGGCCGATAGTTTTTCCGCTTTCTTCACGTATTACACTGGCTCCCGTTATATATATCGCCGAAAGCTGAGCATCGGTAAATATATTATTTAAAAAAACCATAAAAGCGCGGTAATCTAAAGCCGGCAAGCTTTTATTTATGGTATCGTGCGGTATTGTATAGCAAACTCCAGGTATGACAAAATTGATATCGTAAATTTTACTGACAGGCGCCGGCAATTCCACCCGCATCGCAAGGGAGGATAAGCTTGTATAACGCTGCCATACGTTGCCTTCTACCAAACCAAAGCGGCGTTCGCCGGGGGCGCCAAAAATATCTATACCCCTTCGTTCGGTCTCACTGCTATGATTATAATGAATAAAAGTATCACGAGCGATTCTAACAGCCGACGAAACATTTGTTGCCGGCGCATTCTGATTATTTAAATGAGAGCAGTTTACCCATTTATAGCTTCCGGAGGCTTTAGTAATTGTATCGGCGAACAACAACATAGCGCCAAGATAATTTGATGTATGAGCTCCAAAAACCCATTCTTCTTTCGCAAGATCTTCAAAGTCGCTCATATTTTGAAGAGACGTTCCAGAGCCAGTATCCGCTTTTACAGGTTGAGATTTCACATAAGGCGCCGATACATTTTTACCATAAACATATTGCGGCGTAAAACCACAATTCTTTTTTTTAAATAAAAATACAGTATTATTTGTGAGCTCCGTCCATGCGGAATCTGTAAGAGGATTTGCCGAATCATGGAACAAACTTCTATATAACGCTTCAAGTTCTTTAGCGGGCATTTTTGTATCACCGCCAGCTATAGCGGCCGATTTCAAATTCGACCCCCATATTTTATTGATGGCTCCCGCATTCGGCCACACTTCATCCATAAGATCGGTATCTTTATCAGATAAATTTATGATAATTTTTTTATCGGAATCCATCGGGCCGCCCATAAGAACACGGCCGGCCGATAAATTAGCGTTCGGCTGTGAATTTATTTTAAGATATCGTTTCTCCGGATTGTAACCTTCGTGAGATCCAGGCTTACTTTTACAGGAAGACGGATAACCGATATTATTAATAGAAGAATATTCCCCCCAGGCATCTTTAATAAAAAGCACATAATTATTAAGAAAGGGATTACGCGCATGAACTACTTTAAAATCTTTTCTGGCTTTTATAGAAGCGCCAGTGAACATATATTCACAAACACAACTGAACTCAAGCGAACCACATTTTTCTATGTTTCTAAATGATTCAGGATTGCCGCTAAGATCGTAAAATTTATCTACCGCAGTTAATTTAACATTTAACTCACTAATTTTTGCGTTTCTGTTTTTTAATTGTTCAAGAAGAATTTTTATCTGAATAAGCTGACTGAGATCCTGACTGATTCCCTCGGATGCACTTACTGTTTTACGTAAATTCGAATACCAGAAATTTGAACTGGAATTATAATTAACATCGTTCATTTCATTATTAACATGAAGAATAGCGAGCTGTATGGCAGCTTCAGCAAGATTCATCGCGGATGTAGCGAAAAAAAGTTTATGCGCCTGCCGTGAACGTGTTTGAGCGTTATAAATATGTTGAAACGCATAAAATGAAACGAAAAACAATATTATTAATACAAGAAGCAATATTGACATACCGCGGCGATTGCGTCCGATAAATGCCGTAAAAATTTCAGAACCGGCCCGATGTGACATTTTTATTAAAAAAATCATATTTTACCGCCTGAATAATTATAAATCACTTAATTTTATATTATAATTTTAACATAAAATTAAGCAAATTTCAATGACGCGGTAAGAATACAATAAGAATAAAAACGCCAATTTATTTTATCAGCTTATCACCCAATTATAAAAGTAAATAGTGCACAGTGAATATTGAATAATGAATAGTTATGGATTTTTGATGTTTTAAAATTTTTAAAAACTTGCCGGCATGAAAACTTATTTCATGTTATAAAAAAAGTTATTATCTCTATTTTTCTT
>CAYQWL010000109.1:0-12101 GCA_964421195.1 uncultured bacterium
TTTTAATATTTCGATTTTTTGAGAATCGTTTACCTGAGATAAATCGAGGTTTCCGATTTCCTGAATCGCCATATTGTATTACCGCCATTCAATTATTATAATGATTTATCAGGCCGTTTTAGCGAATTCCATATACGTGTCGGCTTTTTTGACCTCTTCACGCAGCTCTTCATATAATTTAGCGAGGTCCGTCGGTTGTAATTTTAATTGGTCCCACGCGGTTTTTTGAAGCTGCGGCACGAGCATATCGCCGCTGTTGCCTATTTTTTGAATTTTGCAAAAAACGTCGGACGCATGAACTAAAGCTACAACTAACTGGTTGTTTTCACAGCCTGCTGGATTGTGATGAGAAGCTATGCAATCTATAATCGTTGGCGGCAGTCCCCATTTTTTAGCTACTATGCGGCCGATCTCCGGGTGATCCATGTCATTGAGCCGTTTTTCAGCGTTAATGAATAAAAGATTTTCTTCTTTAGCGAGTTTGATAACGGCATTAAATTCGTCATGAAAATATTGATCGAGAATTATCTTGCCAATATCATGCAAAAGACCGCATATAAAAGCCTCTTCAGGATTTTTATACCTCAATTTTTTAGCGAGGAGTTTGGTGCATGAACCTACCGCTATCGAATGTTGCCAGAACGCCACGCGGTCGAACTCTACCGCATCTATAACGCCTTTGTTTTTAAAAATATCGAAAACGGAAATCCCCATCGCGATATTTTTAACGTCTTCGAAGCCGAGTATCATAATAGCGTGAGTGATCGTCGTAATTTGTTTTGGAAATCCATAATACGCTGAATTAACGATTTTAAGTATTTTAACCGTTAACGCCGGATCGAGAGAAACTATTTTGCTTATCTCGACCGCGGCGGTTTTTGGATTTTCGACAAGCTCCATTATCCTTGTCACAACGATAGGCAAGGTTGGCAGCGTTTCGATCTTTTGTAATAACTTTTCTGATACCGGCATTTTCATTATTTTACTCTGTTACGTTTTATTCTATACCGCACTGTCTTATTTGAACATGCTTTATTATAATTGGTTTAGTTTAATTTAGCTTTATTTTATGCTGTTTTTGCACTGTTCTATTTTTTCGCTGATGTAAACGGATTCAGGCGTTTGATCGTCAAAGAATTTTTCGGCTTCAACGAAATATTTAAGAGCTACCGCAAATTTATTTTTGTTAAAATGCCCTTCCGCGCGTTTAACATATAAATCGCCGAGACGTTTCTTCGCTTCTTTAAAACCATCTTCGTATTTGTTACGGTGTATCGGATAAAATGGATCTGATTCGGCATAGGAATAGTTAAAATAAAGCATTAAAAGTTCTTGATAATCTTCCATCGCTTCGTCCCATTCCTGTTTAGATATGAAATCTTCTTCCCGCGGCTTTTCTGCCGCGCCTTTTTTCTTATGCGCTTCGTATATCAGCTTATCGATCTGTTGTTTGATTTTGTTTTCGTTTTCGATAATTTCACGCGCTTCGTCAAGCTCGTCTAAAGCTTCTTCGTACATTTCAGTTTCTATAAAATTTTTGGCGCGTTCTATATAAGGCTCTACCAGTTTGGTTTCACATTCGATAAGCCTTGCGTGAGCATGTTTTTTAAATTCATCTTCAGATTCTTGATAATATTTTAATAATTTAAGCGCTTCACGATATTCGACCATTGCTTCGCTAAAAGAGCCTTCGTTAAAAAATTCGTCGCCGCGTTTAATTAAAGGCTCGGCAGCCGTATCGGACTGTTTTTGAAACATTTTAATTTTTGCGTGATCGAGTTCTCTTTGAATTTCTTTATAAAAATCACAGGAACTATCGCTTAATTCCAGCGCAATTTCGAGAGATTCGACTGCTTTTTCAAAATTTTCGGCTTGAATATAGTTTTTTGACATGTCTAAATGAAAAGCTGATAATTTTTTTTTGCATTCAAATATCTTCCGGTCGATAATTTCTTTTTTTTCTTTATCTGATTCCGGAGTCAGTTCATCGGCTTTTTCAAATTCAATTTTAGCTTCGCCAAAACGGCCTTCGTTAAAATAAACATCGCCCTGTTTTAAGTATTCTTCGGCTGAAAGCCCCAGCATTGTTGCAAATATCGACATTTTTTCCTCCCGGATTTTTATTTTGACAGTTTTTTAAAAATTTTCTTTTTTTAAACCTGATAATAAAATCAATAAAGCCGTCTTAATTTACCCCGTACACGGGCGCGATAATCATTCATCACCGTTATGAAATCTTTATTTTCGGCACTCGTAACGGAATTATAAGCATTTTTTAAATAAAGATCCGCTTCTTTGTAATTAAATAATTGAAATGCTGCTATTCCCATTCCAAGATTTGCTTCGAAATCAAGCGGTGAAATTTTTAAATATGCCGCGCAAATTTTTTCCAGCCGTCTCCAATTCTGCAATTGATAGTTTATAATGCCGCTGTTTATGTATGGATACTTATAAGAAGGCGCCTGGTTCGATGATTTTCTAAAAAATTCAGCCGCATTTTCGAAGTCGCCATCGTACATTAATATCACGCCATATAAATTTAATGCTTCTTTCGAAAACTGAGAATATTTTAACACATTGTTTAAATAAAATAAAGCTTTTATTCTATCTTTTTTTTTAAACATACGTACCGCAAGGTCATAATTTTCTTTTATTTCTTTTATTTCGTTACATTCAGGATAAAATTTGTCATAAAAGTAATTGTCAGTATTTTTGAGGTCTATTTCGGGTTTTGCTATTAAAAAAATGGGCGTGTAAAAGAAATTAAGAAAAAAAAATGTAACGCCTGTTAATGATAAAAAAATTTTATAATTAATCCGTTTCCGGGTTATAGTAATTAAATTTAAAAAAATATTATTATTCATATTTTTATCCGCCATTTTATATTTTTATATATTTTTTGCCGTATGAAAAAAAATTATTTTTTTTCGTTTTCAGCCCTTTTTTTTATAATTTCTATTCTTTTTAATGCTTCGCGCGCTGAGACTGCCGCGTTTGAGCCGGCATCGAGGCCGATGATTTCAAGGTACTGATTTCTGGCTTCTTCAAAACGATTTTCTTTAATATAAATATAAGCGAGAGTGGAATAAGCCTGTCTTAGTTCGTCTATTTTAACCTTATTTTTGTCGTTAGAAATCAAAGAAATGTATTTTTGAAGGTAGCCGATTGCGCGCTCTGCTTTGTCGAGCTGGTTATAACATAAAGATAGATAGCGGTAATATAAAGCTTCTTCGGGATTATCGACAAGCGCGCGTTCGAAAAACGATATGCACTTTAAATATTTTTTTGCATTAAAATAGTTAATACCTTCTTTAATATCTATTTTTGAATCGATCGCTTTCGGTTTTTCTGCTATAGTCCCGGCTGTAATTTCAGTCGTATTTAATGAATTTTCAATTTTTGAAATATCGTTTTTGCTTTTTTTATAAGAATATTTATCATCCGTTTTTTGCTCAAAAAAATCTTTGTTTGCATTACCGCCGTCATTTATCGATTTTATGTCGGCGCCTGCAAGAGCCACTCTGGCATAGGCTTTTGCCGCCATTTCATAATTTCCCGTTTTAGTATGGCATTCGCCAATCATAAAAAAAATCTGCATCAGCCTTTCATTATTGTCAGCGGTTTTTATAAGAGATTCATAATATCTTAAAGCAAGTAAATATTGACCGTCGCTGTATAAAAGATCGGCAAGGTCGGTTTTAATTTCGTCAGTCAGGGTCGGATCTTTCGCATAAATTAACGCGGCTGAATAAAATCTGATAGCCGCTTTTATATCGCCCTGAGATAGATAACATGCGGCAAGCATATAAAACGCATTGGGATACCATAACGAATTTTTATATTTAATAATAAAATTTTGATAACACCATACGGCTTTTGAGTAATTTTTGAATTCGTGAAATTTTAAACCGTCCCGATACAATTTAAGGTCTTCTCCGTTGTAATCAACTGGTTTGTATTCATTCCGGCCATCTATAAAAGCGTCGATACTGCATGAATTAAATTGTAAAGAATTAATTGAATTTGTTTCGAGCGAAAGCGGCTTGACCGGCAGCGGGGCTTCCATCCGCCGGCTGGAGGTTCCGGAGGCGTCGCCGGTATTATGCGAAACATTGCCGGCGCTGTCGGCTTTTTTATCGATTTCATGATTCCGGTTATATTTTAAAAATGCACGGGCTTCGTCGGCCCAGAAAGAATCCGAATAAGAATCGGCGAGTTTTTTATAATAAATGGCTGCTTCACTGGAAATTCCTTTTTTTCTATACATATCAGCTATGTTATGGAGAGCTTCGGCGCATAAATTAGAACCGGGACATTTTTCGATTAAGTATAAGTAATTTTCAATGGCAAAGTCTTCTTTACCGGTTTTTTTATAAGCCTCGGCGCATAAATAAATAGACATATCGTAGTAAAATGAGGACGGCCTTTTATTTTTTATATATTTAAAATATTCGCAGGCTTTATCATATTCGGCATTTTCATAATATGAAATTCCTTTTTTATAAATATAAACGTCATCGGCGATAATTTCAGCATTAGAATAAATGGAGTTTTCACGACGGGAATCCGCGGAAATTTTACGCTCGGCGGTTTTGTTATTTTTTTTAGCTTTTTTAGCGGCAAAAGCGGCGGAAATAGAAAAAGAAAAATTTAAAAACGTATTGACCGTCGGGAAAACGGTTAATGTCATAATAACTGAAGCGGTTAAAACGGCAGTAAGCCGTAATGTTTTTATAACGATTCCTGGCATGGTAATAACCATTTCATTTTGTGATTTATTGATAGACAGGAATAAAAACATGATAAAAATAAAATCATGTTGTATTATTTTTAATTTTTTATGGCAATATAATTTCTTTGATATCAGCGAATTTTTTGTCGATATGTAGAGGGCGGGTCTGAGCGGCAGGCTGAATTTCATTTTTAAACATATCGTAAGCCGGTTTTAAATCACGTTTAACGGTGGGAAGTGCGAACAAAGGAAGCCCGTGCCTGAAACGCATTACGCTTATTTTATGATTATCTATAGATGGATTAAAAACTGCTTTATTTTGCTCCCGTAAATATTTAACGAATTCTGATCTGCTTTCTTCTACTATAGAAATAATCACGATTTCATCAACGGAGGTGCCTGATGGCATTTCGACGGTGGAATAAGACCACATAGGCGCCGCAGAACGCATTAAGTCATCGATAATATCAGGGGCGCTATGGTCTTCGACCATTAAATTTAAAATCGATATTTCGTCGATAGGGTTAAAAAATGACCGGCAGTATTCGAATATTTTAGTTGAGATATCTTCTTTTTTAGAAATATCCCATAAATTAACCGGTCCTGAAATTGTGCTTAAAAAATTATTGATGACATCTTCAATATTTTCGGGCCGGTATTTTTCATATATTTTTTTCACATCGGCCGCTGAGCTTTTCACTCTTTTTTCAGTGAAAACTTCGCTGTTGAAGCGTGGATTTAAAAGCTCACAAGCTTTTTTTTCAAATTCTTTTTCACATGAAGAAATAAAACTGCTTAAAGCTGATACCGTTTTTAAATTTATTTCAGCTATGCGTTCACAAATTCGGTTATAGAAAGATATAGCAAGTTCTCGTATATAAATTTCAATATCAAAATTTATATCTTTACACATTTCATAAATAAGATCATCACGCGCTTCGGTAATTTTTGACCGATAAATTAAATATGTAAAAAAAGAACCTAACAATTCCGTGATTTTATTGACTTTTATAGATATTAAAAGTTGTTTTTTTTGATCGCGTATTTTTTGTGCCTCACATGTGAGCATATCTGCAAATGCACGCAACGAAATTTCGAGTGAACTTAAGAATTGCTGTGCATATCCTATACCACGAACTCTTTCAGATAGAATAATTTCGATTTCTTTTTCAAGATTTTTAATGATAGTCGTTGTGAGTGTTTCAAGGTTTTTATCCATTAATTTATATTTTTCCGGCATATATAAATTTTTTATTTCTGAATACCATTTTTGTATTTCAGATAACATTTTATCTGAAGAGGCATCATCGAAATCTGAAGGATTTTTTATGATCTTAACGTGAGTGCGGCCGTCTGAACGCATGTGAGTTATAACGTCATCGGTTACCTCTTCGTTGATTTTATTAACGCGTATAAATTCGTTGACGTTGTTTTTTACTATTTTTTTATCGCATATTTTTATAAAATTAGAGCTGAATTCTTCCGCCAGAATAGCAGCGCAGGATTGTTTTACTTTAGCTCCGTCGAAATAAATGCTTGACAGCCCGAAGCTCGGATATGCTGATATGCGATCACATATTTTGTTGTTAAATTTATATTTAATATTATCGATAACGCTGCGGTGTTTTTTACCGGCCACGCTCATAAAATCATAAAATGCTACATTAGCCGCCGCTTCGCAAAGGCTTTCAACTCCTTCTATATGAAGCGATGATTCCGTCCATGAATCTATAAGGTAGCAACGATCGAAAGGTCGTGTTTTAAAAATTTTCGGCTCATATTGAGGCCCTAAATTCAGTGTGAATTCAGACGAAGCCATCACATGGTCGAGTTCTTTTAATGCGGCATAAGAATTAGCGTCAAGGCTGGATTGCTGGTCTATTTGAAAAATAGACGGCATAACGGCGCAGGAATTAACTTCGCAATTTTCGATGAAATTTCGAACTATATAACCCATGTCGATAAACATGCCGGAGCCGGAGCCGCCGCAAAGAGAATTCATGATGTAAACTGAAAGCCCTTCCTGAACATCGAAACCGCGTTCGTTAGCGGCGGTTTTATTTTTTATGGAAGAGACTTCTTTTTTCACACGATCAAGAGCGTCTATGACATGTGAAATATTCCAGTATAAAGCGAGACGGCCAATGATTCTTATTTGATTGGCGCCGTTAAAAATATCTTTTAATTCGAGTTTTTCTGGAAACCATGAAAATATATGCGGATGCTTTTCGGCATTTTTAATAATACCTTCGACATCTCGAACCGTAAGATGATAAAATTCGTTCGGTGTAAAAAAAGATTTAATTTGATTATGGGCGATATTTTCATTGGCGGCATTTGTTCTGATGCCCATTTTATCCATTACATCAGTATCAAATATAAGAAATTTTACGAGCGGGAAATCATGACCGGCCTTTTCGGTTATCATTTTTTTGAGTTTAAGGCATATTTCCGTGCCGGTGCCGCCGAGTCCGATTATAATAGAAGGCCTCACACAATATCTTTCACTGCGGCGGCCTTCGATGTTTTGAAAAATTGTCATAAGCGTTACCTGAAAAAGATAAAGATTGGTTACAAAAAAATAGGCACGAGCGGGCTCGAACCGCTGACCCCTACCGTGTCGAGGTAGTACTCTAGCCAACTGAGCTACGTGCCTGTGTTGTGTATTATGATTATTATAAATTATTTTTAATAAAAAGTCAAGAAGTTTTATTATTTTATAAAATAAATATAATTTTTAAGATATGTTAATCAGTCGGTAATTCTTAATTTTATTTCAGTGGTAGTATTCGTCTCAGGCCGTATAGAGGAATTTGAATCGATTACACGATTGGCTCCCGGCCGTGTTTCTATTTCAGAGGAACCTTGATTATTTAAAATTAAATTTGAGTTTTTTTCGCCGTTAATTTTCATTAACGGAGTTCCTGGCGCTTTGCCGATATTGGCTTTACTTTTATCTGCTATAGAAAGTATATTTTTATCGAGTTTTTGAATTTTTAATATTTCATCGTAAATCATCAGGGCTTTTTCAGGTTCGGCATTATATTCGAAGGCCGCCGCTTTGCCAAGAAGCGCCTGTGCTCTCTGACTTATGGTAAGCTCTTTAAATCCGAGCAGTTTTTCAAATTTTTCAAGCGCTTTTTTGGTATTATAATTTTTCAGATATTCATTCGCGCTCATAAAAAAAAGCGGAATTAATTCGGGACGCCCGTTGAATGCGGAAAAAGCTTCTTCGAGTTTTTTATGCATTTCATCTATTTTTTTGAGCTGTTTCATTATAAGAGCCGTTTTATGCAGGCCCAATATATTTTCAGAATACAGGCCATAATTAGATGATAAAAAATTTAAAATATCGATTTCGTCCGTGGTATTATTGGCAGACGAATAAATCGAGGAAAGTTCGAGACAGGCTTTAGGACCAAGATAATGCGATGGATAATCGGAAATTAATTTTTTAAAACTTTCGATCGCATTTTTGATATTGCCTGATTTTTTATATTTTTGCGCAAGGCAATAAAGAGCGAGGGGCGATTTTTGCTCGATCGAATTTGCCGTGGCAATATTTTTTAATTTTTCGATGTCAAATGATGAAATTTCTTTTTCACTGTAAATTAACGGAGGCTGAATATCGGGGGTAACGTCTGATTCTTCGTTTACGGCATACGCCGGGTTGCTGCAAAAAAATATTAAAAAAATATAACAGATTAAAATAAACAATGGCGTTCCGATCCGGTCCCCTTTTTTATTTTTCGACATATAATTACCCCCACTTTTAATAAAAATCAGGATATATCGAATTTATATCAAGCTATAACCATGCATTGCGAATAATTTCGATAGACGCATAATTGGAAGTCCGACTACATTAAAATAACATCCTTCAATCTCTTTGACGAAAAGCGAAGCCAATCCCTGAGAGGCTCTCCGGTAGCTATATAGTTTGAAATTTCACGTTCGTCAAGTTGTTTGAAATAAACAAGCGTGCTTTCTGAACCGCTGTATAAGGTTTTGACTCCGTCTTTTAAACATATTACCGCAAGTCCGGTTATGACCTGATTGGCGCAGCCAGAAAGCATTTTCAGCATACGTTCGGCGTCTTTAGCGTCCGCGGGCTGGCCTAATATTTTTCCGTTTAAAATTACTATAGTATCGGCGCCAATAATAAAATATTGTACATCCGGTTCGGTTTTTAAAGCGCCGCAAACAGCGTCGGCTTTTTTCAAAGCCAGAGTAGAAGCGTATTCATGAGGAGTCATATTTTCGAATGAAAGACTTTTTTCATCGAAATTTGAAACAAGAACATCAAAATTAACGCCTATATTTTTTAATAACTCCTGTCTGCGGGGCGATCTGGATGCGAGTACGACTTTTATTCGCGGCTCGTCTTTTTCATTGTTTTTAATGTTTTTTAATAATGTTTTCATCATAGCAGCCCATTTCTATAAATTATTTTAATTATTGATTATTTAGAAGTGCTTTTGCTTTTAAATCTGAAGTCTCTCGCGCTTACCTTTTCTTCTTTATTTTCCCGTATCCGGCTTTTTTTTTCATTTTCTGTGCGTAAAGATATTTCACCCTGCCCGGTTTTTGAAATTATGGTTATCGAACTATTATTTTTAGAATTTTTAATCGTTTTTTCGTCTGTTTTTTCAATTACTTCGTTTTTAGCCGTAGTGGTTTCAAGCGTTTTATTATTAGAAGCGACGGGGTTATCCGTTATTTTTTTATTTTTGTTATCTTTTTGTGGAGTATAATTAAGACCGTATATTTCACTTAAGCTGACGAATTTAAACCCTGCTTTTTTAAGGATTGGAATCATTTCTTTCATTAATTTAACGGTGTTAGAATGAATGTCATGAAATAAAAGAACGTCGCCGCTTTTAACTCTTTTTAATATTTTATCAAGCATATAATCTACGGAATGGCCCTGATAATCTTTTGAATCAAACGACCACATGACTATATAAAAGTTTTCATCACAGGCTTTATTCATAACGTATCCCGGCAGGGCGCCGTAAGGGGGTCTTAAAAATTTAACTTCTTTATATTTAGTTATTTTTTTAATCGCATCATTAGTTGAAGATATTTCTTTGTCTATTTTTTCTTTTTTTATTCTGGTATAAAAAGGATGAGAATAACTATGATTACCAATAACATGGCCGGCGGCATGAACGCTGGCGGCAATTCTGGAATATTCTTTAATACGGCTGCCGAGCATAAAAAAAGTCGCTTGTACTTCATTGGCTTCCAGAATTTTAAGTATTTTAGGTGTATGAGTGGGATGAGGGCCGTCATCAAAGGTAAGCGCTATCATTTTTCCGTTTTTTATGCCGCGCCGTAAAACAGTTTGAGCGCTGAATGCGTTTTCTTCGATTTCGGAATCGATATTAACGAAGTATTCTTTTATTTCAGGAGGTTCTTTAAAGTTTTTTTCTTCTTTCGTTTCGTAAAAAACCATCGGATCTTTTTCTTTATTTTGATTTCGTGAATTTTCCGCTGTGAAAGCAGTTTGCGCCTCTGAAGAATAATCAAAAAATTCACCTTCGCGAAGTCCCATGGTTTCTATGGGGAATATAAAAAATCCGTAATTTTTACGAAAAAATTGTGTTCTTTTTATTTTTTTCTTATTTTTAGTTGAAGCTGGATTGCGAAGCGGGTTGACGATTCTTTCATCGCTGAGTGGAATCGGCGGCAGCGGTTCTGGCGCGGCGGCTGGTTTATTTAGTTCGATTCTGGCTTTTTCGATCAATGCATCGATATCCGCGCCGGGTTTAAAACGTTTAGCTTTAAAATAGCATAATAAAGCGTTTGCATACTGCTTTTTTTGCATGTGCATCTGCGCGTTATGAAGCCATGTTTCATATTCTAACTCGAATCCGGCTTTTTGATGCAGGGCCAGAGCGGAACCCGCCGTGAATAACGTTAGAAAATAAAGAAAGAGAGTAAGAATAAAGTAAAATTTATAATATCCCGATTTTTTCTTTTTTATCATAGATACGCTCCATGCTCATGTTTTCGCTAATCTAATATTTATTTGCCTGCCTGGTTTGTTCGCCCTATATATCGGTATATATATGACATATATTTTTTAGCGGTATTTATCCGCATATATATAATTCGTCAAAATAATAATAATAATTAGCATATTTATGATAAAACCGGGCATGCGGGAAAAGCTGAAAAGCGTTCCTGAAGAGGTATCCGGCTTATGTCTGTGCCGTAGTTATCCGGCAATAATTTTAATTAGAAATTCACGCATTCTTGGACCGTCAAATTCACAAAAGTAAACGCCCTGCCATGTGCCAAGTAAAACTTCACTCTGATCTATTATCAAAGTTAGCGACGGACCGAATATGGTAGATTTTATATGTGCCGCTGAATTTCCTTCACAGTGCGCGTAATTGTTTTCAAATGGAACATTTCTGTTGAAATGGCCAATCATGTCATTTACTACGTCCGGATCGGCGTTTTCGTTAATGGTTATTCCCGCGGTAGTATGAGTGACAAATATATTCATTAAACCAGATTTAATACCGCTTTCGACGAGGGCCCGCCTGATCTGGCCGGTAATATTAATAAATTCAACTTTTTTTGAAGTTTTAATAGAAACAGCTTTTAGCATAATTTTTTTGTTCCGTTTTATTTCTTATTATTGTAATTATGATTTTTATGAAGCGCTATGTTCGTCATCCTTTCATACCGCCGTTATAAAACATAAAACATAAAATATTTTTTGTTTATAAGCGGCGATATGGAAGGATAAAAAATGCTATATGGCCGTTAATTTAGAAGCGGTCCCATAAAGATTTCGCTAATTTTCGGGCTTCATCCGCTATTTTTTCTTCGTCTATATTAATTTTTAACGTTTTATTATGCATGAGCACTTTGCCGCCGACGATCGTTGTATCGACGCTCGAAGCGCCTATTCCAAAGCAAAGATGGCCGAGGAAATTGCTTTCGTCGAAAGGAGTGAACGGAATATAATCCACGCATATAACGTCGGCGGCATTCCCCGCCTTAAGTTCGCCCAGGCCGAGGCCGTCGAAATGACGGTTGGCTATTTTCGGGTTGTTAAAAGGAAGAAGCGTTGTTACTTCCATAAAACCACATGATGGGTCTTTTTCAGCAAGATGTCTGATCCACATAGCCGCTCTCAGTTCTTCAAGCATGTTAACGGTCATGGCATCGGTGCCAAGGCCGACAAGAATACCTTTTTTAGCCATGGAAATCAGGTCGGCCACGCCTACCGCGTTATTCATATTAGATTGAGGATTGTGAACTACCACGGTATCCGTTTCTTTTAAAATGTCCATTTCGTCTTCGTTTATATGAACGCAATGGGCGCATATAGATTTTGGGCCGAGAATGC
>CAYQWL010000109.1:12183-12423 GCA_964421195.1 uncultured bacterium
TACCGAAATTTTTGATATTATAATCCTGGTCGGACATAGCTTCCGCCGTATGGACGTGATAACCGCAGTCGAGGCTTTCAGCGGCTTTTACAGCTTTTTCCATGGTTTTGTCGCTTATGGTAAAAGAGGCGTGAAGCCCGAAGAGAGCGCTTAAATAAGGATCTTTTTCTTTATTGCAGCGTTTTATAAAATTTATATTTTCTTCAATGCCTTCCTGCGCTATATTTTCACCGTCGCGGT
>CAYQWL010000110.1:0-12171 GCA_964421195.1 uncultured bacterium
TTTACCTGTACGAATTCTACGTTGGTTTTATCCGGAAAAAGTTTATGCCGTTCGATCGAAGCTCCAGCTTCAGTGAATTCAACGGAATCAGGCAGGCGGCCCGGAAATATTACGCAATGAGGATTTCCCATTGAAATGGCGTTTATCGTATAATTTCGCCCGCAAGTTTTAATTTTTTTGGTAAATAAATGTTCGGGCGAGCCCATATCGAGCGTTATTTTATAAAAACTCTCCGTGCCATAAAGGCCGTTTTGAAGAAAATTTATAAACGCGGCTCGCGGGCCGGCGTTTGTTTCGATATTTAATTTTAATGTTTTACCGGCATTAATTTGTATCGATGTTCGAAATTTTGCGATTTTAGCCGCGGCGTAAAGCGCGAAGCAGGCCAGACCGTTTCCGCACATTTCAGCCTCGCTTCCGTCGCTGTTTAAAATTCGCATTTTTAAATCATATTCTGCCGATGGCGGATTGCAAACCGCTATAATTCCATCTGCGCCAATACCGTAATGTCTGTCGCAAAGATATTTAATCTTTTCGGCGGTAAAAAAACTTTCAAATGTAAATTTAGTTTTTTCTTCGTTAAGCTTAAAAGTGCTTTTTTTTTTTATTTCACGAAAATCGATTAATATAAAATCGTTTCCGAGATGATGCATTTTAATGAAATTTATTATCATATTCACTGCTGCCTTAGCCGGTTAATTATAACTGATTAAAGAATTTATTTATTTTACTTTTATTATGACGAGCGTCATATCGTCGAATTGTTTTTCAGCGCCTTTAAAAATAGTTATTTCCTGCATTATGAATTCAATAATTTCCTCCGCGGAATTCATTTTTGCGCTTTTTTTCAGAGCTTCCAGAAATGCCGTTTCGCCCCACATTTCTTTTTTATAATTAACGACGTCAAATATTCCGTCCGTATAAAGGGCTATGATATCGCCTGATTTTATTTCGAAAGATAAATTGCTGTAATTGACGTCTGAGGAAACGCCAAGTAAAAGTCCCGGCGCTTCAATCGAGCTTATTGAATCGTCCGTTTTAGAATAATGCGCAGGATAGCAGTTGCCGGCGTTTGAAAATATTAATTTTCGTTCTTCCGTGTCATAAACGCAATATAAAAATGAAATAAAAGAATTTGATTCGAGATCTTTAATCACGTTTTTGTTAATTTCTTTAACCACTTCGTCAGGATATATTTTTTCTATGGAAAGATGTCTGAAAAGCGTTCTTAATATCATCATCTGAAGCGAAGCGGGAATTCCTTTGCCTGCTACGTCTCCCACGCAGATGCCATAATAACGGTCGGATACTTTTGCAAAATCGTAATAATCGCCGCCCATTTCAAGCGCCGAATAATTCATTACCGCGACTTCGAGCCCCGGTATTTCTATGGCCGTCCGGGGCAGTAACCGTGATTGTATTCTATGAGCTATTTCGAGTTCCTTGGATATTCGTTCTTTTTCTAATAAATTTTCTGATAATTTAAAATTTTCAATGGTCATAGAAAGCTGACCCGATATAAATTCAAGTTTTTTAAGATCGTCCTGATCGAAAGGCTGGCCCGATGATTTATCTGTTATATTAATAATGGCTACTACTTCGTTTTTAACGTTTATAGGTACGGCTATAAACGAATTCGTTTTATATCCGCGGTTTTTTTGAAGAGAAAATTCATTTTTATAAAGCGGAAGATCCGCGGTAAAATCAGATGACGGGTATAATAGGGGCCGCACTTCTTTTAAAATATAATTCGTGACGAAACCGCGTTTTTTTACCAATAAATCTTCGACTTCACGTTCGTATTTGCCTATCCGGCCTTTTACGAGAGTATCGCCTTTAGAATTATCTATCCATAAAACCGACGCGCGCTTGCAATCCATGGTACGTTCTATGACTTCGATTATCATTTTAAGGAGGTCTGATATCGAAAATGTAGTTTTTAATATTTTACCCATTGAATATAAAGTGCCGAGTTCGTTTTTACGTGCTTCGAGTTCGGTTTTAATAATGGAAAGTTCTTTATCGAGCGACGAAAGGGTTTTTTTAAGAATGTTTTTTTCGGTGTTTATTTTTTTAATAATATCTTTACGGTCGTTAGAAAGAAAAAAATCGAAATCCTGTTTGTTTTCCGTTATAAAATTTTGTATATGCAGGCAAATTCCTCTGATTTTTTCCAGATCTTCGACCGTAAAATCAGTTTTGTCGCTTTTATCGGTAACGTTTACCACGGCGGTAAGACGGCCGCCGATAAATATAGGTACGTTTAAAAATGAGTTCGTTTTATATTTTAATTTTTTTTTAATTGATTTAAAACGGTTATCGATTTCTATATTTTCGATTATTTGAGGGGCTTTGCATGCTATAACGTTAATGGTGGCGGGGCCTCTGTTAAATAATCGTTTATTTTTATTATTTTGAACGAGAATATCGCCGTCTTTTTCGTCGAGAAACAGAATCGAACATTTATCGCATTTAATAACGCTTATAATTGAATCTATTATCATATAAAAAAATTTTTCTAATACGAACCGCGAATCGGCAAGTTTTCGTAAATTGAAAAGATGAGATATCGAATCGAGCTTTTTTTCGAGTATTTGAGAACTGCTTTCGATTACATAACTATCAAGGAAACGTTCTATATACTGATTGCATTTTTCTAATATAGTCGTGATTTCATTTTTACTGGCGGGCAGAAGAAAATAGTAAAAGGCGCCCATCGAAAGCGATTTGATAGCATTATTACGATTTTCTACCGATGCGGCGGTTATTATGATTATCTCCGAATTAATTGCTGAAAGTAATTTTAAAGACATTTCAGCATTGAATTCATCATATATGTTTTCGAGATCTAATATTACAATGTCGGATTCTTTAATTATCGCCGAATATTTTTCTATATTAGCGAAAAAATCTATTGTAAGAAATGAAATAGGCGTGTACCCGGACGAATCGTCGAGTAACTTTAATATGTTTCTTGAAAATTCATTATTCTGACTTAAAATAACGATTTTTAAAATATGAAGCACAGAATACCTCCATACCATCTAAGAAAAAACATTATACATTAAAAAAAAAAAGTTGTCAAAGGTTGTTTTAAAAAAATAAAAATTTATAATCGGGTATATTTTTTCTTTGAATTTTTAATGATATTATGCTAAAATGTAAAGTCGTGTATTTTAAATAATAATTCAACGATTAATATATATATAATATAATTTTTATATAGAGGTGTACTTAATAATGGGTAAATTAACTAAAAAGTCCGGTTCATTTTTAAAAAACCTTATTTTGCCTGGTAAAAAGTCTCGTATTATTATTTTATTTTTATTTATTGCATTAACGTTTATTTCATTATTTATTAACGGATGCGGCGGCGGCGGCGGCAGTTCTTCCGCTCCCGTTGAAGATATAGGCCCGATAGTAAGCGTTATCGAAGGTTATGTATATGTCCCTTCATCCGGCGCCACCGCTCCAGAATTGCCTCCTATCGAAAATGCAGGAACCGGTAACGCTGTATTAGAAACCGGGGCAGTCCGGATACGCGCCGCGAAAAATATAACGCAAAATTCTTCACCCGTAAGCGTGATTAATCGCGCGAGCATAATACCGACCAGCGGCTATGTTCCATTAGTCGGCGCCACTGTTCAACTTTCCGGCACTAATAAAGCTACCGTTACAAATCCTACCGGTTATTATCGTTTTGAAATAGGTCAGAAAGAAATTATGGCTTTCGGCAATAAAAAACTTATGATCAATAAAGCGGAAGCTAACGTTAGTATAGAATTCGAAGTGGCGGTAGTTTCGGGCGACAGCCGTTATATACATACCGAAATAAATACAAAAACCGGCGAAAAAACCGTTAAAGAAGTGCTTACAAACCGTGTTATGTCGCCTTTTATTTATGTGTCTGGCAGGGCAACGGGCGCGACCGGCGTAGCCCTTGTTAACGCTTCGGTAACGGCGGTAAAAGTTTCAGATGCTACATTTGTTAAAACCGCTTATACGGATTCTTACGGCCGTTATAGTTTTAGCGAACTTACGGACGGGCTTTATACTCTTACCGTAGTTAAGGAAAATTATAAAAACACATCTAAAAACGTTGAAGTATCCAGTAACTATACGCTTTCAAATATAGATTTTATTATTCCTGGCACTTTCACCATATCGCCGCGTCAGGTTACTCCTGAATTATCCGCGGTTAAAATAGTTTACGCCACAAGCGTTCCTACTTCTTATAGCATAGAATACGGCTTATCAACTACTTATTTATATAACGCTTCAAGTAATCTTTATAACATTACCAATGAAATCACTTTAAGTAATCTTTCGCCTAAAACCGTTTATCATTATAAAATAAAAGCGATCGATCAGTATGGAAATACGATAAATACCGATGACGCTACTTTTGAAACTCTCGATCCGAACACCAATTCGAAAGAAGCGCCCATAGTCAACACAAATTATACTATTCGTAAAACTCATAATAGCATTACGGTGACTTTTAATACCAATATGTCTTCTTATGCGCAGATTGAATATGCCGTTTCGAGCGCTTCCGTGTTCGATCGTTATCCCGCCGACGGTTCTGAAATCGGGCCGCAGACTAATTTTGAATTAACGGTTCCGAACCTTATTAATAGTACGACCTATAAATTTTTTATAGTCACTAAAAATATAGCTAACCGCAGTGTATTTCGGCGTGAGCCGCAGCAGCTGCCGATACAAATTACGACCGATAACAGTCCTGATATAACTCCGCCGGCGATTACCGGGGTTACGATTAACGAGCTTAAAGCGAAATCGGCGGTAATCAAGTTTAATTCGATAGATATTCATGAGGGCGTACGCAATAATACCGACGCTAAAGTATATTATGGTTTAGCGTCTTATCCGGTTTTACAATATGATTATTCCGTTATTCCTCCGCGTGTGAGGCTTGATTATTATCAAAAAATATCAGAAACGCTGCCGTTTAATTTTGACGCTGAAAAAACGATAACTTTGAGCGGCCTTGAACCTTCTAAAACTTATTATTTCAGGCCGTCTTCAAATGATCCGTCTGGAAATATAGGCACTGTAACAAATGAAATTAGTTTCACTACGGCGGCGCCCGGCACCGGCCTGACTTTTTCGCTTTCTGAATCGCCGGCGGCCGGCCAGATATCTGTAGGCGAAAACGCTAAAATATTAAGGCTTCTTGCTAAAGGCTCTACCGAAGAAAATCTTATTATTAAAAAAATGACATTCAAACAGGTCGGCACGATTCCTTATAATGCGGTGGAAAAGCTTACCGTAACCGACGGAGTTAACGTCTGGACGGTTAATACGCCCGTCAGTTCTAATATCGAAGTTAAATTCGAATCGCCGTCTTTAAATATTCCTAAAAATAATTCGATATATCTTACAATCAATATGGCTCTTAATACAAGTGCGCTCAATCCCGGCGGTGCTCCGCGCGATGTGAAATTAAAACTTGACGCCAATACTTCTACTGAAACCAACGTCGAGGTTACAGGCGATATTTATGGCGATTATATTAAAGATAAAATAACCGGCCTTTCGCTTGAATCGAGCGCTCAAACTATAAATATAGGCATGCTCGTTCTGTCGCCGCCCGATGAAACTCAAAATTCAACCGAAACGCTTCTTGTAAATCGCGGCCAGAAAGATATAACGCTTTTTAAATTTAAGCTCGAATCCAATTACGAAGATATTAATATCACCAAAATTCAATTAAGCCAGATAGGCAGCGCTATAGCGGAAACCGATTATTCGAACATCCGCCTTTATGACGGAATAAATTCACTTGCCGTTGGAGCATCGTCCGGAAGCGATATTTTATTTCAATCAGTAACCGGATTGATAAAAGTATTAAAAGGTCCTGCCAATGTTAAAACTCTGAGTGTAGTTGCCGATATTCAGCTCGGCGCGACCGATGCGCGTTATTTAAAGATGCAGATCGATAAAATTAATTTAAGCGGTACCGGTAATTATTCTCAGCAGAACGTAGATATCGAAGGTATTGGAACTCCTATTACAGGAGCTAAATTCACCATAGGCGACAGCGAACTTATCGCCGCGTCCGTTACGGATTCGCCAACGAAACAGACTTTTAAAATTGGAGATAGTAATAAAACTTTTACTATATTTCAACTTTCCGCCGGAAGCGCTGAAGATGTGCGTGTAGATACCATCGAGCTCATGTTCCAGGGTACGGCTTCATTTACAAGTTCGGCTTTTTCCATAATGGACGAAAATAATACTGTAATTTATACTAAAGTTATAGGCGGCGGAGGTATTACCGCTGAACCGGGTTATAATGCCGCTACGAAAAAATTTACCGTCGTTCCGCAGAGCTCTTTAATAGTGCCTAAAAGCGGTTCTAAAAAAATATATATAAAAGGTAATATCAGTTCTACCGCTTTTGAAGTAGGTAAAACTATTCAAATTAATATAGCTAATGAAGGCGATATAAAAGGCACCGGCGTTCAGACCGGTTCCGCGAAATCGGCTACCGGCACCGCTATTGGTTCTGAGCACTCTATAATAGGCGGTATTTCAATGTCCGCCGTTCTTCCGCAACCGTCTAATTTATTGCTGCCCGGTTCAAAATATAACGATACGCCTGCTAATAATACGTTTTTAAAATTTAAGCTCACTCCGAATGGTGAAAATGTCGAGGTGCAGAGTTTTAATTTTATTTTTAGCGGAAGTTATACGATACTCGATAATTTAAGAGTTATTGAATATAAAATCGATAATACTACGGAAGAAGTGGCTATAAATCCCGTTATTTCAGGAAATACGATATCTTTATCGCCGCAGTCCGCCGTTAATGTAACCACGACGGGAAAAACCTTTTATCTTGTAGGAGATATACTTAATACGGCTAAAGCGAGCGATACCGTTCGATTTAATATAATCGCCGAAGGGGTTTCAGTGCGAGGCGTCAATTCGGCGCAAATATATAAAACACTGGAATTAATAAATGGAAACACTCTCGGTGTATCTACCGAATCATTTTATCTTCAACAATCTTCGGTTATTCTTCCTGAAACTATAGTGATAGGGGATACGGCCGCTAAAGACGTTTTTTCATTTAAACTCGAAGCTAAGCCGCGCAGCGGATATTATCTTGAAAAAATAATTTTGCGTCAGCTTGGAACGGCGACATTCGGGCCTGGCCAGGATATTTCATCTGATAATTTTGAATTTTATACAAGCGGCGACGGAGTTAATTTTACTAAAGTAGCCGCGGCGATTATACTGGTTTCAGGCACCAATCTTACTATTGAATTTCCTTCGAGTTCCAACGTTAGAATCGACGCTACGTCTCAATCTTCGTCTTCACAGTATTTAACCTGTAAACTCGTATGTAAAACGCTTCAAACGGCTATTAATAATAAAACTCTTAAATTTTATTGCGATGATAGCATAGTAGTGGCTAAAAGTATAACTTCCAACAATCAGATAACCGGCGGATCGAGTTCATCTATTACCGGCGCAATTATAACGCTTAAAGACGGTGTATTAACCGCTAAAACGCGCGGTGATAATCCTGCCGCGGCGGATATAAACGATAACAGTGAAATGCAATATCTTTCTTTCGATCTTACTTCGGAGGTCGAAGCTCTCGACGTTCAGGCTATAATAGTTACTCTCGACGTTAAAAATGGACTTATAACGGATTTTAATCCGGCTTCGATGAAAATATCGGTTAATGGAACCGCTTATCCGAATAGCACCGTAACTGCATCTGGAAATAAATTCGTGATAACTCCGCTCGATAATGAAGCGACGCCTGAATATCTTCGCGTTCCCGCTAATAATTCAGTTAAAATTACTATATCCGGAAGCGCCGATTATTCTTTGGCGCAAAACGGCAGTCAAATAGCTTTGCGTATAGCTGATAATAGCGATATAACTTCGTCCGGCGTTACTTCGGGACATAAAATTTATTCTAATGGAATAATCAATGGGAATTATATGACCGTTAAAAAAAGCGCGAGTACGCTAACCGCCTCGCTTGACGCTTCGAATCCCGCCGGCGCGGTATTGACTCAAGCATCCGGAACGGGTTCGCGCTTCGCGTTTAAATTAACCGCCGGCGCTTCTGAAAGCATAAAATTAACTAAAATGAATATTACTTATGATGGAATCTCTAATAATTTTGACGCTAATTCTATTCAAATAGCTTTTCCGGCTCCGATATCAAAAACATATACATCGGCTAACATATTTTTTAGCAATAATGTATTTACACTTGATATTCCTTCATCTGATAATGTTATAATTACTAATGCCGGCGTCGTAATTACGGTCAGCGGCGCTCGTTCGAGCGGCGCTACATCCGGTCAGCAGTTCTTTTTTAGAATCGCTGACGCGGGAGATATTGTCGGTTCTGGCGTAAATAGCGGCTTACCGGTATTTTCATCAGGCACGGCTGAAGGTAATAAATTTACGATAGACGCGGTTAATACGAACATACTTGGCGCGCTTAACGCAGTTTTTTCAGCCGATAATCCAGGCACGCAAACAGTGGCTGCCGGTCAGCGTTTATTAATAGGAAAAATCGATCTTCAGACTAAAAAATATGTAACGAATAATTTTGTCGATAGCGTTAGAATTAAATCGGTTGAATTAACTAAATCTGGAAGCATAGCTAACGCCGATATTACTAAATGGGAACTTTCCGATGGAACTGATACTTTTACCGGAACGTTTAATACCGCTACATCGGTCGTTAAATTTGATAATATGAATTATATAACGCCGCTTCCATCATCTGACGCAAACAGTTTCGTTACTCAAAAAACTATGTCGTTATATGCTACCATTAAAGACAGCGTTCGTAACGTTACGATTTCTTTTTCAATCGCTGATAATTCGAAGATACCCGCCGATGGCGCTCTGTACGGTAATTCCGCTACGGTTTCTCTTGGAGCCACTCCTTTAAATTCAAACGTTCAAACGCTGGATACAGGAAAAGTAGTATCTACTAACGATACAACCGTTAACGGAAATCCTTCGGGAAGCGAAAAAGGAAGCGCGGCTGCGGGCGATGTCAATGTAACCGCTCTCGGTTTTAATGTCGTTAATAGTACAGGTACGGGCGGAGCGGCTGTATCGCCTGAAAATGTTTATATAACTCAAATTAAAGTCACTAATTCGGGCACGGCGGTTCCGGGGACCGATGTAGATTCATTGAAACTTTATGAAAAAGACGGTGCGGTGGAAACTTTTATAGCTAATGCGAGCGTTATGACCGATACCGTTACTTCACAGAAATATTTTTTATTTTCCGCGAGTCAGCTTTATAAAATAGTTAAAAATGCGGCCGCTAAAAATTTAATATTTAAAGCAAACATTCCCGCTACGGCTACCAATGGACGTACCATTAAATTGAATTTACTTGCGGTGGATGTAAACGTTAAAGGTTATGATTCAAAAGTGGTTTCTTCCGCCGTTGCGGGAGATGCAAGCATTTTCGGTAAAAATATCGTTATAGGAACTAATTCGCTTACCGTAAAGCTGGATTCTACATCACCTGCTGAAACTAATTTTTCCGTCGATGAAACTGAAAGAGAAGTAGCGGTTTTTGCGGTGAAAACCGGCACCGGTGAAAGCGTAACTCTTAATCTTGGCGCGAATTCTTCTTTTGAATATAGCGGCAATATACCGGCTTCTGATTTTAGCACGGTTAGAATGAAATATGACGGGACTTTTTATGCATTAACGCTTGATACGTCTAATGGAAAAAATATTTATAAAACAGCGACGCCTATCACTATCGCTAATAATACGACCGCGTTATTTTCTATATATGTTAAATTAAAGCCTGAAGCTACGCCGCTTACATTGACAGCAGGGCAATATATAGAATTTAAAATCGCGGGTACCGCTCCTTCTATATTGAGCGGAACGAGTTCGGTAACTTCGGCGACGGTAAATTCTACTAACGGTACGCCGGCGCCGACATCTAATAAATTTATTATAACCGGTAAAATGACTCTCGCTTCCGGCGCGGCGCCGGGTACTCTCACTCCGGTAATCGGTTCGGCTGCGGCAACGCTTTTTAATTTTACGCTTACACCTTCGCTTGAAAACTCTACGATGTCCTCGGTTAAAGTTATGCTTGAAAAGGGAAGTTTTACTAATGATTTAAGCGATTTAATATTATCTAACAGTGTCGATGGCACTACATGGAACGGCGTCGTGTCCGGAAATTATGTAACTTTTTCATCGATGGCTTTTTCTATAGCGGCCGCGACTACATTTACGGTTAAAGGCAATATTAGAACGGCTTCCGTTAACGGGACAAATTTATTAATGAAAATAGAGTCGGTTAACGATATTTCGGCGGTTGGCGCGAATTCGGCCAGAACTATAATTCCGACTGGAAGCGCTTCAGGAAGTACTCTTACTACCGGCCTTGGTTCGCTGGCCGTTACGCAATCCGCATATTTTTCAGATCCGAAAGACGTCGTAATAGGCGGCGCGCCTGAACCGGCCGGCGTTTTATTTACTATAGCTAATTTAACCGCTTCAGATAAAGAACAGCTAAATATCACTGAAATTAAATTTAAAATTGAAGGGACAATTTTAATTTCAGAAGATTTCGATGACGCCGCCGGCGCTTACGGATTCTGGATAGCCGATAATGCTTCCGGAGTAAATACATGGGGCGCGCATATCGATAACGCTAATTTAAAATATTCGAGGTCTGGAAATACCATCACCATAACTCATTCTACCGAAGGCAATACTATTTTTTCTATTAACGCCGGGGCTTCGAAGCATCTGGTTATAGGCGGAAAACCTTTAGCCGCGGCAAATATAGGCCGGCAGGGTAAAATAGTTATTGAAGCGGGTAATATAAAAGCTAAAGGCGCGTCTTCAACTCAATCAATTTCTTCGACGGGCAGCGTTAATTATAATTCAGGAACGCTTCAAACGATAGCCGCCGGGGCCGTCAGCGCTGCCGTAAGTTCAACCTCGCCTTCGGTTATGACTATTCTTGCAAATCAGAATAATCTTACCATAGCGAAATTTGATTTAAAATCAGCGCTTTCATCCAATAATCAGCAGATCGAAAATATTACCGTTAAAAGAATCGAAATATATACTTCCTGTGATTATTCTAATTTTAGCGCCGCGCCTTTTATTACTATAGGCGCCAATAATTACCTTCGCGATAACGGCCTTTCAACAAATAATAATCATGTTTTTACCGATTATACACCGGGCGCCGTTACTTTAAATAAAGATAATACGGCCTCCGTTGTAGAATTTAAAATCAGCACGGGAGCGAGCGTGTCCGGTAAAATTTACGCTAAATTAATAGCTTCCGGCACTAAAGGCGACGGCGTTACTTCTCTTAAAACTGGAATAGTATGTTCCAGTGCGGACCAATCGGCCGTTGAACACTCGTTTGGTAATGTGCAGATGACTATTTCTAAAAATGCGACGCATAATCCGGCAAGCTCTTATGTGAATACAGCTGCGGGCGATCTGACCGTTATAGGCGGCGATATCAATGTTAATAGTCTTGAAAATCTTACGCTTAATAATACAAGCGCGGTTAAAGTAAAGCTTGAAGGCACTGTCGATAAAACGGCGATAACCAGATTGAAAATTCAACAGGTTACCGGCGCCGTCGATTGGCTCGATACGGGCGCCGGTTCGAACCCTTTTAATAATGCGTCTCAAACTTTTAATGGTAATTTTTCAATAGGCTCTGATGTTACTTTAACTAAAAGTTTATCGACGGCATTTAAAGTAATCGCTACTATAGATAATACTAAAGTAAATGACGGAGATACGCTTAAATTAATTATTGAAAATGCCGGCGTTACAGTTAAAGGAGCGTTATCGACGCTCGCCGTTTCAAGTCAGAACGAATTGAGCAACACTCTTATAATGCAAAGAACGTCTATAGCTTTTTCGGCAAATACTTACGATACGGGCGCTTATAAAAGAGGAGACGCCGGGAAGACTATAATCGATTTTAATGCGGCGGCAGGTAAATATCAGGATGTCGCAATTAATAAAATATATTTAACCAATGACGGCGCCGCTACGAAAGTCGATTTTACGATAGACTCCATTATTAATAATTACAAACTTTATATCGACGGCGCGTTATATACCGGTACGATAACGCCTACCAAT
>CAYQWL010000111.1:0-12091 GCA_964421195.1 uncultured bacterium
TTACCTGTTCGAATTATCACAACTTAAAATAATAAGCATATCAAGTAATTTTACGATTAACAATTTTATATGCAACGACGACATATTCAACGAAGCTTATATATGCCCGCCAGTGGATATTTTTTACGCCGGCGGACCCGTTCTTTATGATCGTTATACATATACGGCAGCCCGATTCAACGAAACATCTCTCGCTTTTTCCGGCCGTTCTTCCGGCCGGCCGATACCTTCTTCCGTAAATGCCGAAGACGCGCGAAGCGCCGATTATTCAATAAATTTTAAAGGCGCGAGCGCCGAAATATCCATAAATTCAGGAGACGCCCGGAAGCTTTTTAAAACAATAGTTTATCCCGGCGTCACCGACTCTTTATTTCTGGCCGAAAAAAACGGTTCAGGAGACTTATATATAGGAATGAGAATTATAAATAACGATCTTTACGAATATTACATACACATACTTGACGCGAAAGGAAAAATCAAAAATGCCGGTATCGTCGAACCCGGTTCTTTTCCTTTAAAAAAAATGTTTTTAAACGATTCAGATAAATTATGCACGGTTTTTTCTGAAAGCGCGAAAAATGATACCGCGGTTTTCACGGTATTAAAAAGCGTTTCAACGGAAGGCGGTTATTAATGAATATTATTTTTAAAAGATATTATTCGAGAATCCGGGCGTGCATTCTTATAGTTTGCCTGTTAACGTTTTACGATTTGCCGCGGCCCTTTTTTTTCTCTTCAGTCACCGCGCACGGCGAAACAGGCGCGCTTAATATTTCTTTCGGCGCGCAGACCGGCGGCATGCGGATAATTAAAACATATTCATACGTTTACCCTTACGGTTTTAAAATATCCCGCGACGGGTCGCTTTTTCTTTCAAATACCGCCGACGGGTCCATTATGCAGTTCGATTTTATGGGACGCCCTGTAAAATCTTATTCAGGAGAAATTTTTGATTCAACGGGCGATATTACTTTTGATAACGATGGAATGCTTTATTTTGCATCTCTTAAAAGTATGCAAATCATAAAAGTAGATATGCTTTCACGCGAACAAATGCGCTTCGGCGGACGTTCCGGCGGCGACGCCGGATTGTCTTCAATTTATCAAATAGAAGCCGCCGCCGGAAAGAAAATATTCGTCCAGGACATTCTTTCACATAAAATTAATGCTTATAGTCCGACCGGCGCATTTATAAAAAAAATAGAATGTAATACACCGGGGTTTTGCATTAATTCTAAAGGAGAGCTTTTATATTTTAATTACGACCCTTATACGGGCTACAGTCTTTTTATCGCCGAGGTCAATAAAAAAAGCTCTAAAAGAGTCTTTAGCATGGGGCTTAATGCATTCAAAGATTTTGAATTCATCGGCTCCGACTATAAAGGAAATATTTATATCGCGATATCGCGGGGTTATAACGTTCTCTGCGGCGAGCGCACCATCGCGGTATATAATTCAAACGGAATATATATCGCCGGCTACATGGTCAAAAAATCGCCTTTAAAAAGACAGTTTTTTCTTTTCGGCGACGGTTCTTTATATTCAGCCGAAACTGACGGCGCTACGGGTTCATCACTTCCTTCAAAAATGTCGATAAAAAAATATTAACTTCCGGTTAAAAATTCGCCGGGCAATGAAAGCGTGAAAAAAATGAATACAATCCACGTTCGGTTCATAAAAAAAAAAGAAAAAGTTAAAATGCGAAATTTATTAAAAAAAGCTGCCGTCATTTATTTTTTAATGTCATTATGGCTTTCAAAATATTTTATCAACCCGATTTATGCCGCCGGCGTAAATGTATCCACCATAATTACTTCTTCGACGGGAAGCGGAGTGGATGATTTTTATATTCAAGATTCTTCGCAAAATTCACGTTCTTTATATTTTACCGATTACGCCCCCGCACTTTGCGCGGGAACGGGGCAAAACAGATTTATTTATATACTTGACGCTTACAATTCACGCATAAAAAAATACAATTTTTCCGGAGATTTTAATTCGTCGATAAAACTTTCAGACGGCTTTAAAATCGATAACGAAGGGCTTTGCGGTATTTATTCTGGAGATACGCGGGAAATAATAATACACAGCGAAAACGAATTATATTTAGTTGACGGCGACGGAGTAATAACCGGTTCCGCTTTTATTCCGGACGGCACGCGCTGTCACAGGATTTTTTCTTATCTGAACAAATCGGTTATAGCTTACGATTATAATGAGCATAAAATCTTCAAAGCGTCCGTCGATTTTAGAAAAAAAAAGGCGGAAATAATATCTCATTTCGATAATGTACTTTTTCCATGGCCAGTTTCAAACGATTCGTTTCTATGCCCGGTACTTATCGCTCCGACCGCTCTGTGCATCTATAAATATCCGTTTAACGGCGGCGTTTCATTTCCACCGGCGGTCTCTCATAAAATACGCGCAAACGCTTTCGTTTCACAGTTTAAATTTATAGGATGCGATCGTAAAAATAATTATTATTTAAGATATTTCACCGATATATCTCAAAATATTTTAAAAATAGACGCCGATTTTAAAAAAAATGCAAATGTAACTTTCGAACCTTCATTTTCCGCGGGACGTTTTAATCTGCTGTACGACGAATGCGTTGACGGCGACGGAAACGTATATACGCTTTTCATCGGTGACGGACGATTAACGGTTAAAAAAATAAATTTAAGCGATTTATAAAAATAAAAAAAAATAACTTTACTTTTACCTTAAAATTTGTTATAATTAACTTACCTTTATTACTGGAATTTTTGTTTTGCACTGACATTAATTCCGGTTAAGGAATAAACTATAAGGTGGTTTTTTAAAAATGTCATTAGACCATGAAACCAAACAAAAAGTTATCAGCAAGTACAAAACCCACGAATCGGACACCGGCTCGGTAGAAGTGCAAATCGCTCTTTTGACCACGAGAATCACTCAACTCAGCGATCATTTTAAAGTACACAAAAAAGATCATCATTCAAGACTCGGTCTTTTAAAGCTCGTCGGTCAGAGAAAAAGGCTGATTACCTATCTTAAAAGAGTCAGCCCTAATAAGCACAAAGAAATACTCGAATCGTTAGGAATCAGAAAGTAGCATCGGGAAAGCGCCCCGCATCATTTGGTTAACCAGGGATGAATTTTAAAAATTAATATAAAACCGCACGCGCAATGTGTTTGCTTGCCGTGGTTTTACAGAGTTATATAAAAACATAATTTTTATATAAATTTCGTGTGGTTTGACCGATAATTTTTGCTTAAAAATGGAAGCAGTTTATTTTTGCTTCCATTTTTTTATGCTTTTTTTAACTTTTTTATTATATATTTAATCGCAACTTTTAATATTTAAATTATGATAATTTTTCATTAATGGTATAACAATTTTATAGACAAATCATCCGTTTTGTAATATAATATATCTAACTAAAGAGATTACAGGAGGAAAAGAATTAATGGAAAGAATGCAGACAACTCATGCCGGCAAGCCTTTGATAATAGAAACGGGGCGGATAGCGCGGCAGGCGGACGGGGCTGTTTTTATGCAGCACGGCGAAACGGTAGTACTTGTCAACGTATGTTACGACAAACTTAACGAGCGCGATGTAGATTTTTTTCCGCTCACCGTTGAGTATCGTGAAAAATCAGCGGCTTCGGGTAAATTTCCGGGCGGCTTTATTAAACGTGAAAACAGGCCTTCAAACGATGAAATATTAAGAGGCCGAATAGTCGATCGTACGATCAGACCAATGTTTCCTGAAAACTTTAAATCCGAAGTACAGGTCATAATAAACGTTTTGTCTTACGATCTGCTTACGCCGCACGATGTTCTCGCAGTAAACGCTTCTTCCGTCGCGCTCGGAATATCGCCGATACCTTTTATACAGCCGGTCGGCGCAGTATCGATAGGGCTGTTCGCTTCGAGCGATGAATTCATTATCAATCCGGATGAAAAAAAACTCGAAGAAGCTATATTATCGCTTTTCGTATCCGGCACCCGCGAACGTGTTCTTATGATAGAAGCCGGCGCTAACGAAGTCAGCGAAGAAACTTTTTTAAAAGCTGTACGCTTCGCTCATGAACAGATAATTAAAATTATCGATATACAGCAGGAATTTATAAATAAAGTAAAAAAAGAAAAAATCGCCCTTCCCGAATCTAAAACCGATCCCGCTTTTAAACAAAAGGTTTATGATTATTTCAAGCCTTTATGCAATAAGGCGTTGCGCGTCAAAGACAAACTCGAACGCGGAAACGCTATCGTAGCCGCAGCCGCAGAATGTTACACGCATTTTTTCGCCGACGCCGGCATAAAAGAAGACGATAAAGACGCTATGTCAGCGTTAAAAAAAGAAATAAAACCGGTACTCGAAGCGGTAGAATACGACGTGGTCAGAAACATGATTTTTGACGAAAAACTGCGTGTGGATGGACGCGCGCTCGATGAAATACGCCCGATAGATTGCGAGGTCGGAATTCTTCCACGCACTCACGGCTCATCGCTTTTTACCCGCGGGCAAACACAATCGCTGGCGATGGTAACGCTCGGCACTAAAAAAGACCAGCAGATAGTCGAAGGCCTGCATCACGAAGAAACCCGCCAGCGGTTCATGCTGCATTACAACTTTCCTCCCTATGCCACCGGCGAAGTAAAACCGCTGCGCGGCGTCGGCCGGCGTGAAATAGGCCATGGCGCGCTTGCGGAAAAAGCGCTTTCATATATCATTCCTTCAGAAAACGAATTCCCTTATACCATAAGAATAATATCCGAAATAGTCGAATCTAACGGCTCTTCTTCCATGGCATCTATCTGCGCCGGAACCATGGCTCTTATGGACGCCGGCGTACCCGTGAAAAAAACGGTCGCCGGAATCGCCATGGGGCTTATAACCCGTGGTTCCGAATGGGAAATACTTACGGATATAGCGGGCATAGAAGATCACTGCGGCGATATGGATTTTAAAGTCGGCGGTTCACGCGACGGCATGACGGCAGTACAGCTCGACGTCAAAAACGAAGGGCTCACAATCGCCATGATTGAAAAAACCATTATGCAGGCCAAAAAAGCACGTCTGCATATAATTTCCAGAATGGAAGCGGCCATCGCCTCGCCACGCGCCGACATCAGTCCGTACGCGCCGCGCATCACCACCATTCAGGTCCCACCTGACAGAGTGCGCGAAATTATAGGGCCAGGCGGAAAAGTGATCAAATCAATAGTAGAAGCCACCGGAGCTGATATCGATATAGAAGATTCCGGAAAAATATCGGTAATATCGATTAATTTTGAAAAAGCGCAGAAAGCTTTAAAAATGATTAACGATATAATCAAAGAAATTGAAGTGGGCGAAGTTTATACCGGAAAAGTCGTTCGCATAATGAATTTCGGCGCATTTGTCGAATTGCTTCCGGGACGCGACGGCCTTGTTCACATTTCCGAACTCGAACGCCGCAGAGTCGATAAAGTCGAAGACGTATGCAACATTGGCGATGAAATGACCGTTAAAGTCATAGAAATTGATCAAATGAAACGAATCAATTTAAGCCGTAAAGCGCTCTTGCCTCCGCTCGAAGGCGAAACCGCGGCCGCCGAAGGCGACGGCTCTCAACGGCCGCCGCGGCGTGACTCAGGCGGATTTTCGGGACGCGATCGCGGAAATCGCGGACCGCGGCGCTAATAAATCAGGACTTAATTTTTATATTCCGGCGGCTCGTTTTTTAAAACGACGCGGCCGGAATATATCGTTTTTTGCGGCACCTTAAGGTCTGACCGCCGGCTTTAACAGTTAAACTTTATTTTAAATTTTATCAATCGATGAGGTTATTAATGGGCGCAGCTGAAAAAAATCTTAAAAACGCGCAATCTAAGTTAGACATTAAAACGCTCGCTAAAGAAGAAGCCGTTATAATAACGTTCGCCGGCGAACTATCCGTTTTCAATACTTCTTCAGCTTATGATGCCGTTTCTAAAGTAGTTTCCAATCATAGATACAATATCGTTTTCGATATGTCGGCGGTTACTTATATTGATTCATTCGGAGTCGGTTTTATTATAGCATCGCTCCGCGACATAGCCCGTTTTGGAGGCGATTTAAAGCTCGCTTCGCTTTCGCCTTTTTGCGAGCGGATTATAAAAAAAATACTCAATCTCGATATGTTCATTAATATATTCGATAATTGTGATGAAGCGGCCGCCGATTTTAAGTCGAACGCGGCTTCCGCCGCTTATCGCTGGCAGCAGATTCTTTCACGGCAGCCCGAATATCCTGACGCTTATTTAAATCTCGCGCGTATATTTTTGCGTAACGGGCTTTTAGACGAAGCTCTTAACGAAGTAAAAAAAGCGCTCGATATTAACTCTAATTATATCGAAGCGCTTAATGTTTGCGGTCAGATACTTTTAAAAATGGGCGAAAACGAATCAGCCATAAAAAATTTCCAGAAAACTCTCGAAGCAAAGCCTGACGATTTAGAGGCGCTCACCTGGCTCGCTATCTGTTACGACGATTCAAACATGCTCGACGAAGCCATAATGCGTTATAAAACGGTTATTGAAATATATCCGAAATACGCCGATCTTCATTACCGGCTTGGAATGTCTTATTTAAAAAAGCATGAACACGAGTCCGCCATAGAGCATTTAAACCGCGCGCTCGTTATCAATCCGAATTATCTCGACGTTCATCGCGCCCTTTCCACCGTACATATTAAACGACGCGAAAAAGAACCGGCATTAAAACATCTTCAGGCTATATGCAGCATATCTATAGACGCAAAAGAAATCGCCGATACCCGTGAATTATTACAACGAATATCTAAAGATAATTTTCCTAACTCTTACTTCCTTGAAAAAATATTATAAAAACAATATAAACTATTCTAAATAAAAATAGTCCGAAAATAAAAAAAGGAAAAACCATCGATAGTCAATCCGAAGTTTTTCCTTTTTTATATCATCGATTTTAATCAAAGATATTTTTAATTATTTTAAATCAGCTTTTTGCTTAATTTTGCTCAGACAGCCGGTACACGCTTTAACTTTCGTCGGAGCGCCGTTAATCGTTACATGAGCGGTTTGAAGATTGGGCAGCCATCTGCGTTTAGTCTTGATGTTAGAGTGAGAAACTTTATGGCCGACGGAAGGGCCTTTTCCACATATTTCACATTGTCTCATGATAAACCTCCTATAAAATTTTATTTTACTTTATTTTTAATAAAAAATATACTTCAACTTTTAATCAAATAATTATATCATAAAATTGTGATAAAAGCAAGAGTTTTCTTATTTTCTTATTTTTTATAAATAAACCTTGAAATCGATAAGCAACAAATAAAAAAGTTAATTTTCATTTAAATCATTTCCTGTTTAATAACATTAATATTATTAACTAAAATAAAAAATATATCTTTTAATTATATGGTGATTAACATTACAAATATATCAAAAATTAGATTGCTATTGATTTTTTAACGTTTATATGTTATATTAAATTAAAGTCAGGTTAAACTAAACGTTTTTTCAGGAGGTAAAAAGAAAAAATGAGATTTAACAATGCCGCTGCCATATATACAGTTTTAATTTTAACCGCGTTTTTTTTATCGATTAATCCGGCGCCTGCTTATGCTCAGAATCCTGAACCAAAAAGAACGGCTTCTACCGGCGAAGTTAACGTCACAAACGACAGTGAAACTAAAGCACAACCTGCGGAAAATGAAAAAAAGAAAGAAGAAAAAATAACCTGGAATTTAAAATATATCGAAGCGCTTAAAGACGCTCAAAATAATAAAAAACCTATCATGATTTTTGTGTACGCTGATTGGTGCGGCTGGTGTAAAAAAATGGAACGCGAAACATACGCGGATAAAAATATCATAAAATTAACTGAAAAATTCGTATGCATCAAAATCGATTCAAACGAATCAGATGAATCTTTTGAAAAATTTAACGTAAAAGAATATCCAAGCATATTATTTTTAAAAAGTGACGCAACAGAAATTGAAAGACATCTCGGCTTTAAAACGACAGCGGAATTCGAAGCGATTTTAAAAAAAGTGATCGAAGAATTATGATAAAAAATAATAATGAAGTCATAAATTAACTATAAGTTTATATACATAAACATGAAATTAAATTCTAATTTAATCAAAAAATCGATATGGTTTTATCTGTTTTTATCCGGTTCGGCGTTTAAATTTTTTTTTGTGACGGCCGGTTTATTCTTTTTACTGACTTTATTTTTACCGCGTCCATGCAGCGCGAATTTAAGCGAAGCATTAATAGATGATTGGTTCGTATTTAACGCCGCGTTTAATTCCGAAGCAGGCCATGATTCAATCGCGGCTGTTTCGTGCAGGATCGAATCTTTATTATTTGACATAACCGGATATATCGAATTTAAACTTCCTGAAAAAGTTATGCCCGTTTTACCATTAACGCCCATTCATTTTAATTTAAAAAAAGGCGCATCCGCATCTTATAAACTTCCTCTTCATTTCATCGGCGAAGTTAAAGACTCTCCATTAATAATAGATGTAGTTTTTGATTTTCCAGCGGCACAGATGCTAAAATATATTAAAAAATCCCAAAAATATGATAAAAATTCCGAAATATATACGGCGGTCGTCGATAAAATAAAAAACGCCGAAACGATTTTTAAAATAAGCCGTAAACTTGATTTCATGATAACCCTCAATGAAGGATTTATACGTTTCGATGAGGGAATTTTTGACGATTACCTTGAAAATGGTTTTGTAATTAAAAAGCCCGAATTATTAAATATGGATATAGACGCGCTGAATTCCGAAATAAAACGTTACGGCGAACTGATTAAAACCGTTAGAAACGCCGCTGAATTAAAAGCTTATCTTTCCACCGACATGGATCTCGTTTCAAGCGAAGACCGATATTTAAATTTAATTTACGCAGCCGCTCATTATTATTTTAAAGCGGGCCGTCTCGACCGCGCTGCTGAATATTTTAATAAAATCACTGACGACGTTATTTTAAACGCCGTTAATGCCGATACGGCCGAAATCACTTTTGCCTGTATTACCGCTTCGGCGGTTATCAGCTACGAAACCGGACAAAAAAAAGAAGCCCTGAAAACTTTAAAAAAAGCGAAAGAACTTTGTATGGCCCGTAACGATAAAAGAGTGAGATACGCTCATTATAACATGGCAAATTATTATAAATTAGAAGGAGATTTCGCCACGGCAGCCGCATGCTACCGAAAAGCGCTCGCTATAAAGCAAAGCTTTACAGCGTGCGCCGCGGGACTTAAAAATATCGGCGAATAATAAAGAAACAATTAATGAATAATGATATAAATAAATATGATAATATAAATGTTAAACACGTTATTTCGATAGTAGGTAAATCTAATTCCGGCAAAACCACGCTTATCGAAAAAATGATTCCTTTATTTATCGAAAAAAAATATCGCACGGGCACGATCAAACATCATCTCCACGATTACGATTCAGATATACGCGGAAAAGATTCATGGCGGCACCAGAATGCCGGCGCGCGGCAAACTATGATTGCTTCGCCTTCGAAATTATCGTTTTTTTCACATATAAATTCCGAACTGCCGCTCGATAAGCTTCTGAATTATTTTGACGATTCTGATATAATAATTACCGACGGTTATAAAAAATCATGTAAGCCCAAAATAGAAGTATTCAGGCCTTCACACTCAGCCGCGCCGGTTTGCGGGCCCGATGATAATCTTATAGCCATAGCTACCGACGCACCCGAATTCAAATATTTTAACCTGCCCGTTTTAAATTTAAACGATGCAATGGAAGTAGCTAATTTCATCTTAGATTTTTTTAAGCTGCCTCATCAAAAATAAAAAAACGAATAAATAATTTTTTATAATTTTATGGAGGGTAAAAATGAGTACAAACGATATTAAAGATTGTATTTTCGATGTAGAAGCGGCCATAAACGACAGAAACGTGCCTTTGAATGATTTTTCCGAAAAAATGATAGCTAAAACCATATTCGGAATGCTTTCAGCTTTAAAACAGGTGCCTTCTGAAAACGATTTTTTCAAAGTAGAGATAATTATTAAAAAAAAATAAAAGACCTGTAACAGCAGATCCTTTATTCAGCTCTATTTTTTATTTACTTTTTTTCCTGCTCGCCCGCCGGCTTATTTACTTATTTACCGGCTTATTTACTTGTTACTTATTTACTTATATATTAATTTATAAAAGCGATTTTATCTTATAATACGGCTGGCGCGGCTGTATAAAAAATTAATTTATACCCGCTAATTCAACTCATCTATTTTTAAAAGCAGCGAATTTATTTTTTGACTTTCTTCTTCGGTCAACTGCTGCTGAATTAATTTCGACTTCAGCATCGAACTTATCGTTTTTAATGCCGGCTTAAAAGGCGCTCGCTCGCTGGAAGCGGTATTTTCTATTACGTTGAAAAAATCAGACGCCGAATTATAATCAGAGCGGGCGATATCCGACATTATACTTTTTTCGGTAAGATCTATATTATTTAAAGCGGCAGCCATATTTTTGTTTTTTTCGTCGGCCGCGGCGTCATTTTTAAGAGCGCTCAAAGCGCGTGATACCTTAAAAGGAAGAAGTTCTATCGTTTTTGATATTATCGCGGCCCTGTTTTGAACGCCGCCAACCGCTTCAAGCCCGAAAGCAAAATACATTACACGGTATCGGCCGTCATTAACATATATACCGGCTATTTTTTGATTATCATATCGCATCACCGGCGACGCGCCTTCAAGCGGTATAATACTGTCTATAAAAAGCTGATTACTGAGGGCATCTTCACCGTTAAGCATAAAATTTATACCGGAAAAATCATTTATACCGGTTAAATTTAACGTGCCTCCACAATCGTCTTCAAAACGGCATTTAAGATAGTTTTGATAAAAATCGGTGTCGCCTGTCATTGCGCCTATATCCTGCCCGCTCAAGCATAATGCGCCGCCGGATTTAAGAAAGGACGCCAGAATACCAAGTTCGTTAGGGGTCATTTTATTCGCCAGCGACGAATCTGATACCGCCCTGAAAACGATACCGCCGTTTTTATATTTATCGAGAAGCTGCCTGCATATCAAGCCATCAGAAGCGATGCACCAGCTATCGAAAGCGATATTCGCCGCTTTGAAAGCATCGGCATATTTTACGGCTACATCCGGTTCGGATGCGCCCTGAACCAGAAGAACATTCGCGGTTTTTACAAACGGCATTCTTACAATGAATGGAATTCTGGCGATGCGAATTCTGGAAGCGGAATCGGGAATATAAAAAATTTCAAAATCGACCTGCTGGCCTGGCTTGAGTGTTTGATCACCGCGCGCGCTAAATTTAATTTCAATTTCTTTTTCAGGGGCTATCGACGCGGCTTTGAAATTTGAACCGGTTATTTCTATTCCTTCAGAGGCGCAGACAAGTTGAAAGGAAGCATTATCAGCCGCACGCGAACCCGTATTTGCTATTACGGCGCGCAATTCAAAATCGCTCGCGGGCGAAAGGCGGCCGTCGCCATTAGCATTATAAATCGCGGCGCCCGTGTGTATAAGCACGGCTGAGTTTTCAGGAAATAAAAAAGTTTTTATAAATTTTTTCCATTCACATAATACGCTGAATTTTAAAGCGTCATACTGTCCGCTATATTCACTCATCGGGAAATAAACCGATACCCCGCGGGCATTTTTAAAATGCGGGCTATTCGTTTTACATAATAATATTAAATTTTTTAATTCAGTTTTTAAAGCGGCGGCGGCTTTATTAAACTTTTCCGTTACAATTTTATTTTCAAGTAACTCTATAAAATGTATAAAATCGATATAATCGGCATCGTCAAAACGTTGTACGGCGATAAGCGCGTCTTTTATAGCAGGTATATAAGCGGCGTCGGAAACAGCCCTTACAAATTCGTTAGCCGCTTTAATCGCGGTCCCGACCCGTGCAAGATCGAGCGAAGCCATAGTTACGGGAAGAAATTCATTTTCATCTTCACGAGCAGAACTGTAACCTCTTTTTTTTACCTTACCATAGGATTCAGCATATTTATTCACTATCAGTTTAGCCATTTCACGAGTGCTTATTAATT
>CAYQWL010000112.1:0-2949 GCA_964421195.1 uncultured bacterium
ATTATATGAATATAAACAAAAAGAAAGAGGGAATGTAAAGTGGAAAAAGAAAAACTGCCAACATTCAGGTGCACTACCGATTTCGCCAATTTAAAGGTTATCTCCGAACCGTACGTGGTATTTACCAACCGCGGCTATGCTCCGGTCGTAGATGTTGAAAACACTGGCGATAACGTAAAATATCAGTTTTACATTCAGGCGCTTTCTATTGCGAAGAAATTCGAAGAAATGAAAAAAGAAAACGACGAAAAATTCAGCGGCCTTTCTTTTAAAGTAAAAAAAGAATCGAGCGAAAAATTCGCTCCTTACATTATCGAAAAAATATAATTTATAATTCATTAAATTAACAATAACTTCAATTTATCTGGCGGCCTTTTTATGCCGCCGGATAAATAAAAATATCAATATTCAAACTCATGAATAAAAAAAAATTTAAATTTAAATTATATCGCGCATCCGCGTCAGTCACTTCATTTTTAATTATATCGTCCGCGTTTTTATTTACGTTTTTATTTGTACTCGACGCCTCATATAATAATGCGTTCGGTGCGGGAATAAAATACCGGTCAGAATACGATCCGGCCGATCTTAAATTAAATAAAATCGAACAAGTCCATGGCGAACCGTTTTCAGCTTCGATTAAAAATTTAATTACCGGACGTGAATTCGAATATTTTACAGGCGATTATATCGGTTCTCTCGAAGTTTATAAAATAGAAAGCATGCAGGTCGAATTACGGCATAGGCTTTCACGTCAGCGTTACCTTCTTTCACTGCCTATCGATAAAGTGAATAAATATGCGGAAAGCAATTACAAAGATGAAGCCGTAATCTATTATGAACAGGCGGTTCTTTGTTATAAAACGGGAGAATCATCCAGCGCGATAGAATTATTAAAAAAAGCCGTTCAAAAAAGAAACGGTTACGAAGATGCGCTTTTTTTTGCAGGTTATATTTTTCATGAAAATAATTATTACACGGAAGCTTATGATTATTATACACAGGTAATGGTTGTAAACCCTCGAAATTATAAATGCCTTTATAACATGGCTGAAATACTCGCTATAAATTCAAAAATAAACGAAGCTGTATTTACGCTTAAAAAATGCTTGAAAATAAGGCCTGATTACGATAAAGCGCTCGCGCTCCTTAATAAAATAAACGATGAACTCGAATATAAAAGACGGGCAAAAATAGAAGCGTCGCAGGGCGCGGCGGCGCGCGCGAAGGAAATAGACACTTTTAAAAAAACGCTTACGCAATATGCGGAAAACATAAAACAGCTCGAAGAAGCTCTTAAAGAAGCTAAAAAAAATGTTAATAAAACTGAGATAACGCATATCGAAGCTGAATTAAGCAGATTTAAACTTTTATATAATAATAATTCAGAAGCTCTTGAAGAAAAACTTAAAAAATAAAATAATTTAAAATAGAATTTTTAAAAAATTAAATTAAAACCGAGAGTGCCATAAATATCATAAACATCATTTACCGGAAAAGCCGGATGTTTTTTAATCCGGCCGCCCGCACCGGTTCTAATATAAAAATCAGGTTTCAACTTATGTTCATATCGTAGTTCAGATGAAAGCATGGTATAACGTGCAAAATAATTAGTTTCACCGGCGCCGGTTTTATAAAATTCATAATCAAGGTCCATAACTATTCTATTTTTAACGCTTAAATATTTTATCCAGTTATATATAAAGTTTATTTTAGATTGCTGCGGATAATTTATTCGCGATTCGAACGGCATATAAGAAGTCCTTTTTAGATCTAACTTCCAGTATATATAATCAGAATATTTTGATGAAAGATAACTGCCAAAACCTACTTCAGTCATATTAAAGCCTGAAAGATTCAAATAATTGGTTTTTATAAAATCTACATAAGGCGTCAGGACACAGCGCGGCGTAAGTTTATGTGAATATAAAAAATTAAGATAACTTCTATCGTAATTTAAATAATATCCCGCTGCCGTTTCATTTACATACGCTCTGCGGTCAATAAATCCGTTAACATTTATCTTTGAAATTTTTGACATATCTAAATGGAGCGAGTAATCGATCTTAAAATTATGAAATGCGCCCGCCGGATTATACGACATTTTTTTAGATCCATAACCAGCCTTCAACTCATAAGTTAAATCCATGAAATGAACGAATTCGGAGTCATCGGTAATTGGCGCATCGTGAAAAATATAAGCGGTAAAAAAAGAAGGCGCGCGAGATATTTTTGGCATTTTATGAAGCAGCTTAAACTCCGCCGAAGAATACCTATGGTCATCGATGGAATGAGTTTGATACTTATTTATAGATTCCTCGAATTTAACCGTATAAAAAGTGTTATCCGATGTTTTATGATCTAATAAATATCCGGCCGTTAATATATCATTAGAAAGGCTTTTCAAAATAGAATTACTGAATTTCATGATCCGGCCGTCGAAATAAACCGAAGAAACGCTTTTATCGTCGTGCGCGATAGAATACTGCGCGTTAGTTAAATTATATAAGTTAGAAATATTAGTAAAATCGATGTTCTGAGGGGTATCGCTCACGCCGCTGAATTTATTTTTAAAATCAAATACCTGCCTGTGATTTATATCATGCAGATGTTCAAAATCAAAACGCGCGCCGATCGATTGATTATCATTTGAAAATAACGTTCTGTAAAGGCTGAGCGTAAGCGGGTCGCGTTCTATCGTATTAAAAAGTCCGACGCGGCCGTCATAAGAAATCTCACCTGAAAGTTTCATGTCGCCATATTCCCATGCCAGAGAGGTAACTGGAATAAAAACGGCGGCGGCCGTAAATATCGCGATTAAAAATACGGCGCAAGAACCGCAGGCCGGAGAAACGCCATAAAGGTAATAGCGGATAAATGTCGAAATAAATTCGAAGAAACGCAAAAAATATTCAGTTTTAATTTTTTTTTTATTAAACGGCATTTTAT
>CAYQWL010000112.1:2959-12052 GCA_964421195.1 uncultured bacterium
GCCGGCCGGCCGGCCGCGCTTTTATGTCGTTATTTTTCGTTTATGCTCTATTAGTGTAATATGAACCGTCATTACGAATGATATCCATTAATTCTTTATACTCGTCGTATCTTTCAAAATAGCTTCTGCGGACGGTTTTTAAAAATTTATCTATTATCGCGTTATATTTTTCAAATTTAATTTTAACGAATGATGAATAATCGATTAAAGGATCGACAACATCCTGTTTTAATGCGCAATCGAGCCTGCACACTCCAGACGCATACAGCGGACCGTTAAAAATGGATATATTCAATGTCAGCGCGATTATAAAAATTATAGCTATAAATAATGCCGGCGATAATATAAAACATAAAGGCCGCCTGGCCGCTGAAATTAATTTCATAAATAATCTCGTAAATAATACAGAACTTTTTTTCATTACTACCACTCCCTGGATAAAGGTTTTAATTTTAATTTATTTTGCTGTTCATTAATATTGCGCAGACTTGAATTAATATATTCTAGTTTTTGAGTGCAATCGCGCAATAGAGCGTTCAGCGCTTCGAGTTCAGCTTCTTCAGCGGCCGCGGTTACGCCTGAAGCGGCACGGGCGGCTATTATCATCCGTAAGTTAGCGGTTCTCGACATTTTTTCAAAAATTTCACGCTCTATTAATTGCTTTTCGCGCTCAAAGGTAAATATACGATTATCGTTTATTATTTTACGTTCGGCATTATCATAATCTAAAGTAAAACCGTTGCCGAAATTTCTCGCCTGCATGACGCGGCCGCGCAATTTAATATTTTTTTCTCTGATTTGACGATTTTGCTCTAAAAGCTCTGAGTTAGTTTTACCGGCTATTTTATTTTTACAATATTCGAGTTTTAAATCTCTATTTACCGGCATACCGCGAAATTTATATTGCGCAAGTTTCGATGCTTCGTAAACTACATCTGAAACATAAGTTCCGTCTTTGTAAGTCGTACGAAAAAGCGCTTCATTAATAAGCTGTGTAATCCCGGCTGGTTCGATAGTAGTCATCTCCGATTCAGGAAGGTTTATATCGAATTCGTCATAAAAATTAATTACGGCAATAGTGCCGGGCATTACCTTCAATTTATCTCCAGTTACAAGTTTAAGATTATTATGCGCTACATCCCAGCGATTACGGCCTACCATTAAATAAACCGTTCCCTTTTCAATATTAAGAATTATATCTTTCGAATGAAGTTTTTTATAAGTTTCGACCGCATGGCCGTCAACCATAAGTTTTGCGTTAATATCTTTCTTCGCCAGACAATCGCGAACTTCAAGCAATAACATTAAAACGCAGGATAGGGTTAATAATATAAATATAAAAATTTTTTTAAACTTTTTCGCCATAATAATCATATCGGCAGAATTATCCATACTTTGACAAAAAAAATACTATATGTTATAATGAAAAAAATCTGCAGCTAACAACCGATAACTAACGACCGATAACCGATAACTGACGACTGATGACTGAAGACTAACGACTGAATTGGTGACTGATAATTAATAGCTGACAGCTGACATATATTTGAAAGGAATTGTGAATGCCGCCATGAAAAACCAGAAAGCGGTTTATATAAAAACGGCGTTATCGGGTATCACGATTGGATTAATCATATTTATGATATATCTTTTTAACGAACGCGATAAAAAAGCAGCGGAGGATTATAGAAACTATTATCAACCTTTAGCCGCGGCCATTGAAAATTTTAAAACCAATCTCGCCAGAATTTACATGCAGGTAGAAACGGACGCGCTTCAAACCGGTGAAATCGAATATGGCGTCCGCATGGAATTAGCGCAAATAGTAAAAGCAAATATAAATGAATGTGATAAAAACATAAAAAAGCTTAATTCAGATTTCGTTCCTTTAAGCGCAAAAAAGACTAAAAATGATATGGTTTTATTTTTCGCGCGAGCGCGCGGCCTGCTTATAAGCATCGAAAAGACGATCAACGGCGGTTCGTCAAAAAAAATAACCGGGCCGGAATTAGAATCGATAGAAAACGAACTCGAACTTATCAGTCATATACAAATATCAGGCTACACTTATTATTCTAAAAACTCTACGGAATGATTAAATAAATGCAAAAATAATAAATTAAAAATCATTTTTTTAATATTTAAACATTATTTAAATCCGTACATATTAAACCTTGTTTTAACACGGGCGATATAATTATCTACAAAACCTTCAGGCAATCCTTTGTTTTTATCGGAATCTCCCTGGCGGCTTAAATAACCGTGATTAATACACACAACATCGATATAACTTATATCAATGCCATTTTTTTTATATATTATTTTATAATCGTGATGACTGCTGGATTGACAATCGTTATTGTTTAAAGAGCCGGCTCTATAACAACCGCCGGTCTTAAAATTATTAAGATACCCGCCGCGAATAAGTTCATCCACTTCAACTACGCCGTTAAACCGCGGGCGTTCCATTAAGTAAAAATAACTTGCGCCCTGAATTTTAGACATGGTATCAAGACATTCACGCTTGACCGTAAAAGGTTTAGAAACACCGGGTGGCGAAGTAAACTCAAATGCGGCGATCAACGCGGAAAGCATTATTAATATAATTATAATCGATTTTAATATAAATTTTATTATATCCATACTAATCATCCCCGTGATTAGTATAGCACTAATTTTTAATTTTGAGCAATATTTTCAAGATATTCCCAGCGCGCAATTTTAAAGGCTATTTCATTTTGCAGCCATTCGTATCGTCTTGTCCAGGAAGAAAGTTTTTCAGAAGAAGTCTCACCAGATTCAAAAAGCGATTCTAATTCGGATTTTTCATTTTCTAATTTTTCAATCTCACCCATGATATTTTCATATTCTTTTTTTTCATTAAATGAAAACTTCTTTCTTTCGGTTTTTATACGAGAATTTTTATCTGAATCATTCGCTAATTTCGATGATAACATCACAGCTGACCGGCCTGTTGATGATGAAATATTCTTTTTTTCATCTTCTTCAAGTATTTTTATATATTCTAAATAATCGGAAAAATTACCGGCAAAGCCGTCAATATTGCCGTTCCCATCAAATACAAGCAAATATCCGCAAAGGCGGTCCATAAAATAACGATCATGTGATACTACTAAAAGACAGCCGTTAAAATTATCAAGATAATCTTCAAGTACGGACAATGTTTTAATATCAATATCATTGGTCGGCTCATCAAAAATTAAAAAATTTGGATTTTGCATTAAAACATATAAAAGATATAACCTTCTTCTTTCGCCGCCTGAAAGTTTTGAAATTTTCGTATAATGCATTTGCGGCGGAAATAGAAATCTTTCAAGCATTTCAGAAACATGAACATATTTATTATCTTCCGTTTGAATAAATTCAGCCGATTTTTTAGCGAAATCTATAATAGTAGATTCTTCGTCAAGCGCCGAGCTGTACTGATCAAAATACCCAAAAACGGTATTAAGGCCGAGATCGATAACTCCGCTGCCGGTTTCCAGGCGGCCGGTTATAAGATTTAGAAAAGTGGTTTTTCCCGATCCGTTAGGCCCTATAATTCCTATGCGTTCATTTTTTTTAAAAGTATAGCTGAAAGGGTTTATAATATTTTTAGCGCCAAAAGATTTTGAAATATCCTTTAATTCGAGTATTTTTTTGCCGCAGCGGCGGCCGGCGCCGCGCATTAAATCGAGCGTGGCGGTTTCAGGAACGGCGGCCGAAGCTTTTAACTGCATTACGCGCTCGACATGAGCTTTTTGTTTGGTAGAACGCGCTTTAGCGCCGCGGCCAAGCCATTCGAGTTCTTTACGCAGGACCGTTTTATTTCGCGCCTCGCAAACAGCTTCGCTGTTGAGCATATCCGCTTTTTTTTCAAGATAATATGAATAATTGCCATAATAATGGATTATTTTATTTTTTTCGATTTCTATAATACGGCCGCAAACACGGTCGAGAAAATACCGATCGTGTGTTACCATAATAATGGCTTTAGTCGTTTTTTTTAGATAATCTTCGAGCCAGCCGGCGGTTTGAATATCGAGATGGTTGGTCGGTTCGTCTAAAAGCAGCGCGTCGCTTTCATCGATTAGCGCCGCGGCCAGAGCTACTTTTTTTAACATTCCACCGGAAAGTTCTTTCATTTTAAGTTCAAGATTGGATATTCCCAGTTTTTCAAGCACCGATCCAATAAGAGCTTCAAAATGCCATGCGCCGCATTCATTCATTTTATGAGTAAGCGCGTCTATTTCACATTGCAGCGCATGATCGTATGATGTTTTTACTCGTGAATTAAGGAGTTCATATTTTTTTATAAGCTCGATTCGTTCGCCGCCGTTAGCAAATATATGCTCTGAAACGGCATGTTCTGGATTGTAAACGGGCGTTTGCGGCAGCCGGCTGATTTTAAGCCCGTTATTACGGCAGATTTGACCGCGATCAGGCTGTTCGATTCCGGCTATCATATTAAGCAGCGTAGTTTTACCAGAACCATTTACGCCGATTAATGCGATTTTTTCACCATTTTCAACGCCGAATGAAACGCCGTCAAATAGAATTTTATCGCCGTGTGTTTTAGAAATATTATCGATAGATATAAGATTCATAACTTTAAAAAAGCGTTAATTCAATTTCGATTATTAAGCGCGCGGGCTAATGTCATCGAATCGATATGCTCGATTTCACATCCGGCAGGAATTCCCTGAGCTAATTTAGAAATTTTTAACTGTCTATGTATCATTTTTTTTATAAGGGCCATGGTGGCATCGCCTTCTATCCTGGGCGGCAGAGCGAAAACGATTTCATCGACGATAGAACCATCGTTATTTATCCTGGAAATTAAAGATTTGATATTAAGCTTTTCGACGCCCATAAATTCAAGCGGCGATATAAGTCCGTTGAGTACGTGATAAACGCCATTATACTGTCCGGTAGCCTCTAAATGAAAAACATCGACAGGTTTTTCAACCACGCATATTTTCGCATGGTCGCGAAGAGAGTTAGAACAAATTTCACATACGTCAGCTTCGCAAATGCCCGAACATACGTTACAATACCTGACGCTACGAGCCACTTCATCGAGCGCGCCGCCGATGGCGCCGGAAAATTCAGGGCCTTTTTTAAAAATAAAAAGCGCGAGCCGCTGAGCGTTCTTAGGGCCAATTCCCGGCAATTTCTGTAATTGATGAACTAATTTATCTAAACTCGGAGTTAAAGACATATAATTAAAAAATAAAGTAATAAATTATTAATAAAGTGAAATGAAAATGTTTAAATAAAAAAATAAAACCATGTAATATCGGCGCGGCGGAATATATAATACCGCCGCCGCGCGCGATTATAAATATTAAAACATGCCTGGAATGGAAAGCCCGCCGGTAACTTTTTCCATTTCACGCTGTGAATGGTCGGAGGCTTTTTTCTGCCCTTCTTTAATAGCCGCTACTATTAAATCCTGAAGCATTTCAATATCGTCAGGATTAACGACTTCTTTATTTATCTTTATTTCGACTAATTCCATCTTACCGCTTATAACGGCCGTTACCATTCCGCCGCCGGCGGTACCGTTGACGCGGTAATCTTCGAGTTCCTGCTGCACCTTCGTCATCTTATTTTGCATCGACTGCGCCTGTCTGACTAAATTTTGCATTCCACCCATCATCGGCATTTTTGCCATTACAACCACCTCGTATATATTGATTTCGCATATTTTATCACAGGATGCACGAATAAGTCAATAGATTAAAGGCCGGCATGTAAAAAAAGATTGAAAATAAAACATTAAAATGTTATATTACTTATAAATATGCAATATTAAAATAGAAAGGTTTATTTTTATAATGAATATGAAAGACGATAAAAAATCTATCGACGTTTATAATGTATCATACGATTTATATATAAAAAATATATCCTCGCTTATTAGCTGCGCTAATCCGACTAAAAAACCGAAAGCCGGAAACGAGCTTTTTGACGCCGGCGAAATCAAAAACGGCGCTTTGCTCGCGGGCGGCGGCTATATCATAAAAACGGGCACGACTGAAGAAATCGAAAAATTTATAGTCGAAAACCGTATTTCAATCGCGCCCGAACGCGTTATCGACGCACGAGGCTGTACCGCGGCTCCAGGTTTTATCGACGCCCACACGCACATGGTCTTTTCGGGAAGCCGCGAAAACGAATTTGCGATGCGCGTCGAAGGCCGCAGCTATCTTGAAATTTTAAACGCGGGCGGCGGCATATTAAACACGCTTAAAAGCATGCGTTCAATATCAGAAGACGAATTATACCGCGTATCGGCCGAACGAATTATGCGCGCGTTCATGCACGGCACAACGTCAATGGAAATAAAATCAGGATACGGTTTAGATTTTGACGCTGAAATAAAAACGCTCAGAGTATGCAAACGCCTTTCGGCGGACATGCCATGCACGATAGTCCCCACCTTCCTCGGAGCGCATGCCATACCTCCGGAATATAAAAACCGGCGTGAAGAATATATAAATTTAATAATAAATAAAGTTATACCTTATATAGCGGAACACGAACTTGCACGTTTTAACGATGTTTTTGTCGAAGAGGGAGTTTTTACCGCCTCTGAAGGAAAACTAATACTTGACGCCGGAAAAAAATACGGCTTAACGGCGAAGGTGCATGCCGATGAAATCACCTGCTGCGGCGGAGCGGAACTTGCCGCCGAAACCGGAGCGATATCGGCTGACCATCTGTTAATGGCCAGCGAGCGCGGACTTGAAATGATGAAAGAAAGCGGCGTCGTGGCCGTAAGTTTGCCGGGAACGCTTTACAGCCTGCTTTCTAAAACTTATTTAACCTTCGAACGGCTGATGAAGGCCGGGGTCGCGCCCGCGCTGGCTACCGACGCGAATCCCGGATCCAATATGTGCATTAATATGCAAACAGCTCTCAACCAGGCGGTATGTCTTATGAAAACTCCGCCCGCCGCCGCGTTTAACATGGCGACTATTAACGCGGCCCATGCATCCGGCATAGCCGGTAAAACCGGATCCATCGAAGCCGGAAAATATGCCGATATTATAATTCTGGAAGGTGAATCTTATAATTATACCGCATATTCTTACGGAGTAAACCTTGTTAAATACGTCATTAAAAAAGGCATGGTTTATAAAGTCGAATCTTTTTTAAATAAAATATAATATATTTAATATAAATAACGAAAACGAACTTTTATAATTATAGTAATGGTTAATGTTATAAATATGAGGTAAAGGAACGATAAAGCAATGATCAAACATGAAGATTTTATGATAAAAAATCTGGGCGAACGAATTTATGATTCGCCGCTGCCCTTATCGCACAGCGACGACGATTTAATTTCTAATTTTATATGCGACGACGAACGATTTTTACATGAAATATCTCTGAAAAAAGTTAAAAAAATAATCTCTGAAACCGACGTCGAACAGCACGCATGCAGCGATCTTATAACATTCGAAGCCTCCGGGCCTCGCGAAAAATTATTTTTTGATCCTTCAAAAATAAAATGCGCAATAGTATCGTGCGGCGGCCTGTGTCCCGGCATTAACAGCGTGATACGCGGTATAGTCATGGAATTAAATTATCGTTACGGCTGCAGGGCCGTTTATGGTTTTAGATACGGCTATCTTGGACTTATACAGGAATCCGGAATAGAACCGGCGCTTTTAACGCCTGAAGCCGTCGAAAACATTCACAACCGGGGCGGTTCTATTCTCGGCTCATCGCGCGGCCATCAGGACGTCGATAGAATGGTTGACAGGCTTATGAATTTTGGAATATCCGTGCTGTTTTGCATCGGCGGCGACGGCACTCTCCGCGCGGCGCATCTTATCGCCGAAGAAATTTTAAGACGCGGGCTTAAAATTTCCGTGATCGGAGTTCCAAAAACTATCGATAACGACATTAATTTTGTAGAAAAAACCTTCGGTTTTGAAACTGCATTTTCAATCGCCGTTAATTCGATTCAATCAGCGCATACCGAAGCAAAAGATTCTCTTAACGGCATCGGCATCGTCAGACTTATGGGCCGTGAATCAGGATATATAGCCGCTAACGCCGCGCTCGCTTCGCAGGATGTAAATTATGTGCTCGTGCCCGAAATTCCATTTGATTTAGAAGGCCAGCACGGACTTTTCAGCATATTAAAAAAACGGCTCGAACGCAGGCGGCACGCGGTTATAGTGGCCGCGGAAGGCGCCGGACAGCATTTTTTCGGAAACGAAGACGAACGCGGCAAAGATTCTTCAGGAAACACGAAATTAGGCGATATCGGAATATTTTTAAAGGAAAAAATAGCGCAGCATTTTAAAAGCGTTAATTTTAAAGTTAATATCAAATATATCGATCCGAGCTACATCATACGTTCCGCGCCGCCGATACCTTCGGATTCGATTTTCTGCACTCAGCTCGCGCAAAACGCCGTACATGCGGCTATGGCCGGAAAAACCGATATGCTCGTCGGAATATGGAACAATCATTTCACCCATGTGCCGATAGCCACGACGACGCGCGAACGAAAATTAATAAGCCCCGAAAGCAACCTGTGGTTAAGCGTTATAGAAGCAACCGGCCAGCCCGCGTATATAGGCAGCGACCCGATCTTTCTGTCAAAAACCAGAATATCGCAGCAGCAGGATTAAAATCATTAAAATACTTAAATATAACCAGGCTGTCAGGTTATTTTATCGTTATAAGCCTGACGGAAATCAGCTTATTCCATAAAGCAGGATATAAAAATAAATAAAAACGCAATTAATTACGGCGAGTAATGCAAGCTGGCCGGCGCCATATTTTTTAGATAATTCCTCGACGCCGACCGGTTCGAAAAATTGCGCCGCCGATCGATCGAATACTATATCGTTAATGCCGCCACGCCTGGTTATTCTTTCAGAAAAAACTTCAACGGTTTTTTCGACGGCTTCTTTTGAAGTATCGCAATAATACGGCGCGTCATAATCATAAATATTATATTTATCGTATAATACAAATCCGAGGGAATAAGGAGTCTGAACGAAACGGCAGACATAATTAAAATCGACTTTTGAAAATTTTCTTATCTTTAAATTTTTAACGCCG
>CAYQWL010000113.1:0-12047 GCA_964421195.1 uncultured bacterium
GGTCGCGAGTTTTATCGGCGCGCGGCCCTCGGAAATCGTATTTACCGCCTCCGGAAGCGAAGCTAACAATCTCGCCTTAGCCGGGGTTATTAATTATTATAAATATGTGTCAGGCATCACGAAGCCCTGCGTTATAATAACCGCCGCGGAGCATAGCAGCGTTTATAATTTTATTTATAATCCGGTTTTTAAGGACGTTAAATTTATAGTGGCGCCGCTCGATAAAAATGGAATTATCGATATCGGGGCGCTCGACTCTCTTATTACTTCCGATGTGATTCTTGTTAGCGCTATGATGGCTAATAATGAAACCGGGGTGATTATGCCTTACGAGCGTATTGGTGAAATATGCGCGAAAAAATCGGTTTTATATCATTGCGATGCGGTATGCGCCGGCGGAAAATTAAAATTTAACGTTAAAGATTTTTATTGCGACCTTTTGAGTCTTTCGGCGCATAAAATGTATGGCCCGGAAGGCGCAGCCTGCCTTTATAAGAAACGCGGCGTCGAAATTTTGCCTCTTATAATCGGAGGGGCTCAGGAAAATGGTTTGCGCGCCGGTACCGAAAATGTTTCCGCGATAGAAGGTTTTGGCGTATGCTGTGAATTGATTGCGAGCGGTTTTGATAAAATAAAAGAGCACTATCTTGAAATAAAGCGTTATTTTATACAACGATTGTTCAATTCGGCGCCGGGCGTTAAAATAAACGGCGCGAATGTTGAAACGCTCGCTAATACCGTATCGGCGGTGTTTCGATTTGAATGTGCGCACGAAGCCGAAGCGTTCATGTTCGCTCTCGATATGCATGGCCTGGCTGTTTCTCGCGGCGCCGCCTGCGCATCGGGCGCTAAAAAGCCTTCGCGTGTTCTAACCGCCGCGGGCGCGAATGAATTAGAAGCGATGTCCTCGGTTCGTTTTTCTTTCGGAATTAATAATACCATACAGGAAGCCGGCCGGGCGGTTGAAATTATAAAGCGCTCGTATGAAACCGTTTGCTCCGCGCGAAAGGCTGTGATTGCCCGTGATTGAAAGAAAAAAAGTGATTATCGGCTTATCCGGCGGTGTAGATTCTGCTACCTGCGTGGATTTATTAAAAGAAGCAGGATACGATCCGATCGGGCTTACGCTGAAAATGCTCCCGGATGCGGTCGAATCGATATGTTCTTCCACGGCCGGTTTTCGTGTTTGCTGTTCTAAAGAAGCCGTTATGGAAGCTAAATTATGCGCGGTCAAACTTGGCGTTGCTCATTATGTAATAGATTGTTCTCGTGATTTTGAGTGTAAAATTATCGATTATTTTACGGATTCTTATCGTACGGCCAGAACACCCAACCCCTGCGTTTTTTGCAATAAATATATTAAATTTTATTATTTAATTAAATATGCCGCCATGATGGGCATAGATTATGTATCCAGCGGGCATTACGCCGATATCGCCTTCAGCGAAAAATACGGCCGCCGCCTTATTCGTAAACCTATCGATGCCGCGCGCGATCAATCTTATATGTTGTGTATGCTGCCATTTGAATATATAGAAAAAATAATATTACCTCTGGGAGCGTATAGTAAAAATCAGACGCGTGAACGCGCTTTAAAACTTGGATTGATAGTGGCTGATAAACCCGATTCACAGGAAATATGTTTCGTGCCGGACGGCGATTACGCGGGGTTTATAGCGGGCAGATCGAATGATGCGCGCGGTTTTTATCCGGGCGATATTATAGATGAAAATGGTAATTTTTGGGGCCGGCATAAAGGTTTGATTCATTATACGATAGGACAGCGGCGAGGCCTCGGCGTCGCTAATAAAGATCCGCTTTATGTCACGAAACTCGACGTGGTTAAAAACGAAGTGGTGGTATCTGAAGCCGCCGGCGCGTTAAAACATGAATTTTATGTATCCGATTTTAACTGGCATTCATTAACGCCCGCGATATCGGATTATGAATATACGGTTAAAATCCGATATCAGCATAAGGCTGTAAATGCTTCGATAAATATTATCGATGGCGGACGCAGGGCGAAAATTACGCTCGCCGGGGCGGAGCGTGGAATTACGCCGGGTCAGATTCTTGCCGTTTATGACGGCGATTTTCTTATAGGCGGCGCGGTTATAGATTGATAGCGATTTATATTTCGTTATCCGCAGCTATAATATGAGCAGGCAGGGTTACGGCATTTTCCGCCCCGGCATCCTTCTACATAATCGAGTGTTCCGCCGCATTCGGGACATGCGCCGCTCTGACCGGCGCCGTTATTTAACGAATTGTTTTTTGCGTAAGTATAAATTTCGTCGTCAGGGTTGTTATTGTTAAGCGAAAGCGTTTGCGCGAGCGCACCGGTAAATTTAGATTCATCGGGGTTTGCGGCGGCGTATGCTTTTACCGTGTCGCCGCCGGTTTCGGTTTTTATCGAATGTTCAGCCGCTTTTTGCTGCGCCATCTCGCGAAGCAGTATGTAATCATGGATCGCTTTTCCCACACCGTCTAAACACGAAGCGATATATCCCGGCCCGTATCCTTTTTCTTTTGTGCATTTGATTTCTATTAATTCGTCTCTAATTTCCTGCATGGTCGCTCCGTGCTTTAGCGCGAGAGAACTTAGACGTCCGAGTCCTTCGGTGAACGCCGACGGGCAGCCGCCCGCTTTGCCGAGATCGGCGAATACTTCTATTTCTTTGCCGTCGAGGTCTTTATAAATATGAACGTATAGCATTCCGCAGCCGGTGTCTTTACGAATTCTTGTTCCATCGGCGATTTGAGGAGTTTTGCGTTTTTTCGGCTGAGGTTTGAGGTATTCTTTAGCGTTAACGGCCGGGCCGGAAATAGTCCTTGAAGAATTTGAGTCAGGGCCGCTGTGATAAACCTGTTCGCTTTTACAGCCGTCGCGATAAACGGTAATGCCTTTCAGCCGCATTTTATAAGCCGCCATATAAGCGTCTGCAATATCTTTTACGCTCGCAGAATTTGAAAAATTAATGGTTTTTGATACGGCATTATCACAATATTTTTGAAAGGCCGCTTGAATTTTTATGTGCCATTCATAAGGAATTTCGTGTGAAGTTATAAATACGTCTCTGAAATATTCCGGCAGATCTTTTATGTTTTTAAGAATTCCTTCATTTTTGATCTTATCGATTATTTCCTCGCGGTAAAAGCCGTTTCTTTTAAGAGCGGCTATTAAAAACGGATTTATTTCACGAAGCACGGTGCCGTCCATTACTCTTTTTTCGTATGAAAGGGCGAAATAAGGTTCTATACCGCCCCAGGCGCCAGCGATAGTGGAAATGGTCCCGGTAGGTGCAACCGTTGTTGAAGCGGCATTTCTTAATTTAAGATCGTTTCCTTTAAATTCATTCGATTCGATGTCGTAAATGGAATTTTTAAAATTAGCGAATACTCCGCGTGTAATTGCGAGCGCCGATGAAGCCCGGCGCGTCTCGTTCTGGATGAAACTCATTATATTTTCAGCGAGGTCGCATGCCGCCTCTGAGTTGTAAGCTATTTCAAGTTGAGCAAGCATATCGGCGAATCCCATAACGCCGAGCCCGATTTTACGGTTTGATTTAGTTAATTTTTCTATTTCGGAAGTTGGATATTTATTCATGTCGATTATGTTATCAAGAAAGTGAACGGCTATCGATGAAACTTTTGCGAGCCGCTCGTAATTAACTTTTCTATTTTTAACCATTCTGGCGAGGTTTATAGAGCCGAGATTGCATGATTCATAGGGCAATAGCGGTTGTTCGCCGCAGGGGTTCGTGCTTTCTATATCACCAAGGCGGGGCGTCGGGTTATATTCGTTAATGCGGTCGATGAAAATGACGCCGGGGTCGCCGTTACGCCAGGCATTTTCGACTAAAAGGCTCCATACGGCCGCCGCTTTGATTTTTTTAACGGGTTCTTTCGTGTGCGGGTTGATTAATTCATATTCTGAATCTTCGGCCACGGCTTGCATGAACTTATCAGTTATGGCGACGGATATGTTGAAATTAGTGAGCGTTTTATCGTCTTTTTTACATGTTATAAAATCTATTATGTCGGGATGATCCACCCTGAGAATTCCCATGTTCGCTCCGCGCCTGGTGCCGCCCTGTTTTATCTCTTCAGTAGAGGCGTTATACACTCTCATAAAAGATATCGGACCTGAAGCGATGCCCCTGGTCGTTTTTACATTGTCGTTGCGCGGCCGTAAACGCGAGAATGAAAAACCCGTACCGCCTCCAGATTTATGTATCATAGCCGCATCGAGCAATGTCGAGTAAATTCCTTTAATATCGTCTTCGACGGGAAGTACGAAGCAGGCTGAAAGTTGTTGTAACGTGGAACCGGCGTTCATAAGAGTGGGTGAGTTGGGCAAAAATTCAAGGTTGAACATAATTTCGAAAAATTCGTCGGCCGAGCGGCGAGCGGTTTCGCATGAATCATAAAGCCCGTTTAAATTATCGAGAAATTTTTTAAAATTATCATCATAATTTTTAATTGAATTGGCGTTTAAAAAATTATAAAATTCATCGATTAATTTTAATGTTTCGGGTGATTTTATTTTATGCTGCGGTAAAGAGCCGGTAAATTGAGTGAACGTTTCTTTTAATTTTTCAGTGTTTTCACGTTCGGCCGCATGTAAAAGCGTAACTGGCGATGCAAGTTTTTCATCGGCTGAAAGAACGTTTTTAGCTATGTCTTTATAAACCTGCTCCGATAAATTTTTATCGTATATAATATCAGCGAGAGCTACATTTTTAGCGACGCGCCATAAAAGTTTTTCAGGTGTTTCACCATGCTTGAGATATCTTTTTTCGAGTACTATTTTTGCGTTATCATTAAGTTCGAGCTTTTTATCTGATAATGTTTTTTTCATTTATGATTTAACCTTTCTTATCGTATCGAGAATACTTCCGTCACGCCATTCCATAACCGCTACTATTTGATCGTCGAGTTCGACTTTTTCAGGAACGCCCGTTATTTTATAAACGTCTTCCATTAATTCATCAATTGATTTTATGGGAAGTTTTGATTTTTTTGTTTTATCGATCAAATCTTGACGGCGGGGATTTATGCATATTCCACGCTCGGTGACGATTACGTCGATAAGTTCTCCCGGACAGGTTATGGTCGTAACTTTTTCTCGTATAATTGGAATTCGTTTCCTGAATGATGGCGCCGTTATTATGGTTACATCGGAACCCGCGGCTACGTCAGGAAAGCCGCCAGTACCATGCAGTAAAAGACCGTCTGAATGAGTGTTTACGTTTACGTTAAAATCCAGATCTACTTCAGTGGCGCCGAGCACTCCTATATCGAGCATGTGTGCTATGCAGCCTTTGGCATGATAATTATATGATATCGAAAGCGTCGATTCCACATGGTTTGAATTTTCGCGTAAAGATCTGACGGCTTCGAGATCGAAACATTGTCCCTCACATATATATTTAAGCGAGCCTTCTTCGAGCATTTTAACGAGCACCGAGTTTCCGCCGCCATGGGCAAAAGATGCGCATACGCCTTTTTTCTTCATCATTTCAGCGAGATAAACGTTGAAGGCGAGTGAGATGCCGCCTGCGCCGGCTTGAAAAGAAAGCCCTTCTTTTATATATCCGATTTCATCCACGAACCGTGCCGCGTATTCGGCGATTAAAAGCTGTGTCGGGCTTTTAGTAAGTTTAGTTGTGCCTGAAACTATTTGTGATGGATCGCCTATTGAATCTACCGTTACAACGTAATTTACGTTGCCGCCCTGTATGGACCAGGGAACGCACGGGAATGGCACTAAATTATCGGTTATAATAACTGAATGGTCGGCGTAAAGGCTGTCAATATTAGAATAACTGAGCGGGCCGCATGCAGATTTACCGGTAACGCCGTTAGCATTGCCGTAACAATCGGCTGCGGAGGCCGCTATAAAGGCGATGTCTATATGTAAATCGCCGTCCTGCACGGCCCTTACCCTGCCGCCATGCGAACGGAGCGTCGCGGTTTTTTTCATTTTGCCGTATGAACAGGCGCGGCCTACGTCACCGTTCATGGAGCCTTCTATATGCGATATAACGCCGTTTTCTATATAAGGAATCAGCCTGTCGTGCACGGGAAAAAGGGCGGTAGGCGCGAGTATTATGTCTTTATAACCCCGGCGAGCGAGATTATCTAACACCATATTAACTATATAATCGCCGTTTCTGAGATGATGATGGAATGAAATGCACATGCCGTCGTGTAAAGGAAGCCTGTCGAGAACCGGGTCGAGGCCGTTAATGACCTTGTTCACTCTGCCCGGAAAGCAGCGTGGAATTGGCGGGGCTGCTTTTTTTCTGCCGCTGACCATATCGGCGAATGCGCCGGCATAAGGCTTTACCGGCCGGCCGTTGACCTGCGTGGGCACCATTCGGCCTGAAGCGTTTTTGATCATTTCCATATATTATCTCACTTCCTTTTTCTCGATTTCGAGTCCTGTTTTTTCGGCGAGTTCTAAAATTTTTTTCGCTCTTTCGGCGACGGGCGCGTCGATCATTTTGCTTCCGAGAGCGATAACTCCCAGCCCGCGAGTTTTAGCGTCTTCGATGGCCTGTAAAACTTTTTTCGCGTATTGAATTTGTTCAGATGTTGGAGTAAAAATTTCATGTACGATTTTAATCTGACCTGGATGAATGAGGCCCTTTCCGCAAAAACCAAGTGATTGGGCTTCGAGCGTGGATGCGCGAAGTCCCGCCGCATCTTCGATGTCGGAAAAAACTGTATCTATGGCTTCGATTCCGGCGGCTTTAGCGGCGTAAACGATAGAGCAACGCGCGCTGAAAGTTTCGCGTCCGTCGCGCGTTCGTTCACAACCGATGTCGCGAGTGAAGTCTTCGGCGCCGAAGCAAAGCGCTACGTTACGTTTCGAAGCGCGCGCGATATCGTAAGCGTTAATGACGCCCCTGGCGGTTTCTATGAGAGGCATGAATAATATATTTTTCATTATATTATGCCGTTTTTCAAGTTCTTCGACTATTTTTTCGACGGCGGTTATGCTTTCGGCTGTTTCGCATTTAGGTATTAATATGGTATCGGGCAGAGCTGGAACTATCATTTCGAGATCGTCCCGGCCGTATTCGCAGTCGAGCGGGTTTATACGTACTATACGTTCAGATGAGCCGGTAAAATTGATTTTAGACGTTAGTATATTTCTTACTATAAAACGTGTATCAAATTTTTGTTCTGGCGCAACGGAATCTTCGAGATCGAGTATAAGCGAATCCGCGCCAAAAAGCCCGGCGTTAATAATAAGATCAGGATTGTTGCCGGGTATATAAAGACGTGAACGGCGCAGCCGGGAAAATATGGGGTTGAAATAATCGCGGCAGGCTTCTGCCGTAAAACTTTTTTCCGGTTTAAAACCTAACTTGAAGAGCGCGGCTTCGAGTCTGGCAAGTATTACGAAATCGAGTGCGCCGTTGTCTTCTATTTTGACAAGCATATCGCCGGCTTTAACTTCGGCAAGCGCATTTAAAACTATTGTTTCAATATGCCTGGCGTAAAAAGCTTTTACGGAGCTTTTTAATTCAATTTTAATATTATGTCCGGGTTCTTTTTTATAGCATATAACCGATGCGTCTGATTTGTCCGCTTTACCGCTTGCGGCATGGTCGATTGGATTAAAATTCATATTAAACCGCCTTTTTATTGGATTTTAATCTGACGGGATATCTAATTTACTTAAATTATATTATCATAAAATGATATGAAATTCAAATAAAATTCTATTAATTTATATCTTAGAATTTTATTTCTGGAAAAGCAATGATATTTTGACTTTCTGGAGCGGGCTTAAAAATTATTCGATTTTTATTAAATCTTCTCTTACGAAACCGGTTCTGCCGTCGTTAAGTTTTATTTTATACCATATTTTATTGCCGTTGATCGGCTTTTCCGCACCAATAATGGTTACCTTATCGCCTTTATTCATTTTAATTATAACGTTCGCGTTATTTGAGTCGATACGGCTTTCTTTTCTAATATTAACGCCATTGCCGGTAATTGTTCCTTTTTTTCCTCGTGCATCCACTTCGCGTGTTTCGTGTTCGGGTCGTTCAACCGGAGCTTCTGTGTTTAAAGAAGCCTCGATGCTGCCTTGCGCCGCGGCAGAATTATTATAGTCCGGCGCCGGCGAATCATGTCCGGAAGAAGTATTATCATTATTTATTGAAGGGCGTTTTTCCGAAACCGGCATTTTGTCTGTTGATGTATCGGGAGTTGATACGGCGGCTTCATTGTTTGCATTGATTTTATCATTTTCATTTTTCGATGAATAAAAAGCTGCGGCTGCTACCAATAACAACACGATAAAAAAAAATAATATTTTTTTAGAATTAATATTTTTTTTTGCGTTCATATAAACCTCCCGCAATTGTTTTAAAAAACGATGTTAATGAAACTTTTCGAATTAAATTATTAAGGCGTAATTAAGTAAAATTTTTAAATTATAACTGCGTTCATGCCGTCGAAATTTTTTGCCGGTTCGATGAGCTTTACTTTTATTTTTTTTGCGAGCATATCGGGCGTTCCTTCAAATGCCGCTTCTATATATCGTTCTGTATGACCGTATAAAACCGCTTTTCCGTTCGAATTGAAGGTAATCTTTTCGGCTATCACAATCGCTTCGCGACCCGAATTAGTTTTGTAGTAAAGATTATTTTTTTCTTTTTTTAGCTTATGTAAAATAATGGAACGTTCTTTTTTATCTTTTTCGCTTACTTTTGGCGTCATTGAACTGGCGGCGGTACCTGGCCGGTCGCAATATTTAAAAATATGAAAATCATAAAAATCAAAATGGTTTAATATGTCAAAGGTTTCTTCGAAATCACTCTGTGTTTCAGAAGGAAACCCGACTATAACATCGGATGTGATCGCGGCGAACTCGATGTTCTGCTTGATAATTTTAAGTTTTTCAATAAATAAATTTTTATCGTACGCTCTTTTCATAAGACGTAGAATTTTGTCTGAACCGCTTTGAAGCGCGAGATGGAAATGAGGAACGAATAGTCTGGAATTTTTGATCAGCATTATTATCGATTCGCTTAATTCCGAAGGATCTATGGAGCTTATTCTTATTCTGAAATCCGTAGAAAAAGGGTATAAATTTATTGTTTTTAAAAGCCGTTCGAAATTGAAATCTTTAGAATCGATATCCGATGAATGGTATTTGCCTGTATGTATTCCGGTTAAAACTACTTCGGAATAACCCATTTTTCCCAGTCGTTCCAATGATTCGAGAACTTCGGAAGGCGGCATGTTATATTCTGTGTTTCTAATATATGGCACTATGCAGTACGAACAAAAACTTTTACAGCCATCCTGTATTTTGAGCTGTGCGCGAGTTTTAAAGGCCGTGCGCACGTTCGGTATTTTATTTTTGATTGGAATTTTTACGGTATTTTTTTTCTGTTTAGTTTTGTTTATATCGAGTTCGTTTATTTTCGTTAAAGCGCCCGCGGCTTTTTTTATGCATATATCGACGATATATGGCTTATCCGTCTGCGGCACGTAAATATCGATGTTATTAATCGTTTCGTCTTTAAGCCTCGTGGCATAGCATCCCGTGAGCACTGTTATAGCGTCGGGATATCGTTTTTTTATTGAAGAGGCTATGTGACGAGCTTTGTTTTCCGCTTCGCGTGTAATACAGCAGCTGTTTATAATATAAATATTTGCTTTATCCCCGTTGCCGGCGCGGATAAATCCCGCAAGTATGAACGATTCGGATATTATATTTTCTTCGCACTGGTTGACTTTACAACCTAAGGTAGTTATTGAAAATTTTAACATTAAAGATCACCGCATCTATTTTTTATTATAGCCAGCGCGGCCTGCGGGGCGAATTCCGCCCTCAGCACCGAATTTTTTAAGTTTAGTATCTGCAGGCCGTTATTCCGGGTTTCTGCTAATTCAGCCGCTTCATTGAATGCGAAGCCGCCTTCCGGTCCGGATATGATATTTACTGTCGTAAAGGCGCCGTTCTGCATTTCGTCGTAAATGCCGCGGCCGTTAAATGTTTCGATAAACTGATTTTCGTTATTTGAGGCTAACGCCGGGTAAAGCGAAGGTTCTGTCATCAAAAACGACGCAGCTTCAGGATCTTTGATATAATTTTTTATGCCGCTGAATTCGATTTTTCCAATAAACGGCGCGGTCAGGCGCCGGGATTGAGAGCAGGCGGAAATTGAAATCTTTAGAAATCTTTCGATTTTTTCAGGGCTTATATCGCACTGTGAATATTTGGAACGAAAAAATAATATCGAATCGGCGCCGAGCTCGGTTAGTCTTTCAACCGTATCCGCGGCCGCGGTGCCTTTTAATGCGCCAATAAAGCAGTTGTATTTTTTTCTTTTAATATCGTCGATTATATTAACCATACGGCATTGTGCGCTAAAATTTTTTTTATTTCGAGCTATAGTATTTATGTAGATTTCGTAATATTCTTTTCCGGTTCCGTCGATTAGTAAAAACTTATCGCCAGGTTCGAGACGTAATGAATTTAAAACGTAGTTGCATAAATCTCCCGTTATGGTCGAATCGCTCCGGATATGATTGCCATGTTTGAAAGTTCCCGGCGGAACATGGATTATTTTATATTTATAATCAGGTATTAATTTTGAATAAAGTAAAGAATCATTGTTCATACATAAACTACTTTGAAACTATTGTATATAACTTTGCCGACGCCGTAAAGCGGGATGGCGATAAACATTCCGATCAGGCCGTAAAATTGGAACCCGATGAATAAAAGAAACATAAGCGTCAGAGGGTGCATTTTAAATGATTTTTCCGCTATAAATGGTTGAAATATAAAGGCGTCAACAAGGTGTATCGCAAGAATCGACACAATAATAAAGAAAATTTTATAAAGCGCCTTATAGGTGAATCCCCATTTTAATATCGCGATTATTAAAGATGGAACCATGGCGAGAGCGGGGCCGAGATAATAGATGATATTAAACATGCCCGAAATAGTTCCTATTATGACGGCGAAATCGACGTCTATTATCGAAAGCGCGATTGAAAAAGCCGTGCCGACGATAACACAAATGACAAGCTGCCCTCTTAAAAAAGTTCCGAGAACTTCGTCTAATTGTTCGATTAATTTAACGGTTTGTTTTTTGAATTTAACGGGGATAGAGTTTTGAAAGCCGGACCATAAATTTTTGAAATCGGATAGAAAATAATAACCCAGAAGCGGCACCAGGGCATAGTGAAATAAAATAGCGGTAAGATTCATAATTCCGGAAAGCAAAGAAATTGAAAAATCTGAGATATTGTCTTTGAGTGTTTCGAAGAAACTCATGATGAAAGCTTCAATTTTCTTGGGATTGTTTTTCAGGAAATAATTCAGGTGGGTTATATATTTTAAGGTTATTTCAGATGTGTTGGTGAGTAATACTTCAGCCGTGGGACTTAAATTTAGCGGGTTTAAATTGATTTCATATCCTTCGCTATTTAAGTGGATCGATTCGTCTACAGGTTGTATACCGTGTTCGGATTGATGATCTTTAGAAGTGTTTCCGACGTGTGAGCCGTTTTCATCGTAAGATATATGCGTAAAATTTTGAAGCAGCCCTTCGATATCTTTAAAAATAGGTGAATTTAACCATTTATTAAGATAATTAGAAAAATTGTTATACATGCCTTTAAAAGTTTCGCTATATTTTTGCATTTTATTGCCGAGGTTTGAAATTTCACTGGTAATATTGGTTATGGCGGGTATTATTAAAGCGAGTATAAGAGCGAAGAGCACTAAATAAACCGTAAGAATCGAAAGAGTTTTATTTTTAAGATAGCGTTCGAAAATCAATACTAAAGGATTTAATACATAGGCGAAAAAAAATGAAATTATAAATAAAATAAAAATACTTCTAAGATAGTAAACTGATAATAAACCGGCGGATAAAATTAAAGGCAGGAAAATTCGTTTTATATAAAATAAAGAATTGGAAGGAAGCGCCAGCACGATAAAATTTGAATTTGAGTTTTCGGCTGAAATTGAAATGCCCGTCATGGACGCCAGGGACTCACGG
>CAYQWL010000114.1:0-11895 GCA_964421195.1 uncultured bacterium
ATACGAAAATTATTTCTAAAAAAATCTCTTTTTAATTATTTTATAATTAAGGTGATAAATGAATAATCATAGTAATAATAATTTTCAAAAAAAATATATATTATTATTTTTTATAATTCTATTATTAATTATGGAGCGGACGTGGTCTGATAAAGTGTCGTTAAATAGGGTTGATATGTTCAGTTCGTTTTATATTTATTTTTTAATAGCTCTGGCTTACCTAACATTTGATAGCGAAGTTCCTTCTTCTAAAAAAATATTTCTATATTTATTTCTATATTTATTTGTTATTATCTTTGCATTTATTTATTCTTTATTGCTGTTTTTATTTTTATTTTTATTGTTGTTAATAATTCTGGCTTATATGGCTTATAGTAGTGAAGAATCCATTCAAAAAAATATTTATTTATATTTGTTTTTATGTTTGCTGTTCATAACTTTTTATCAAGATTTTGTGTATAATTTTTACACTGATTTAAGCTGGCGAAAAAATCCTTCAATAGCCAGAATGAAATGGTGTCGTTCGAATATGCGATTTATTGAAGAGTCGGTAGAATTATATCTTCAGGAGCATAATAATAAAAATAAAATAATTTCTTTAGAAGAATTGGTTTCAAAAGGTTATTTAAAAGCTATTCCTTCATGTCGGGGTACAATGTTTCGTTATATAAGTTTTTTAAGTATTTCAGCATATAAAGTGCCTTCAAAAAAGCAATATGAAATTATTTATGATAAGGATAAACATTTTGTTGATATTAAATGCGATGTTCATGGTTTTTTGCATGCGGATGAAGGTAAGTATGTCGGGGTGCCATATTATTTTAGAAATCGTTTATAGTCATTAATTTTTACTAAATAATTTGGTATGATTATTTATATATGAGTCCGTTTAAAAAAGGTCAGTTTATGAAAAATGATTGCGTATTTTCAATGTTTTTCAGATTTTGCAATTATTGACGATATCGGCGCTATTTTAATGATCGCTATTTTTTATTCCGGCGGCATTTCAGCAGCTTACCTTTTATCTTCATTTGCCGTTTTTATATTTTTATTGATTTTAAACCGGATGCGGGTTATCAATCTTGCAATTTATTTATTCGCCGGATTTTTGCTGTTACCGGCGTTATTTTTTTAAATTTTGTTATAAGACAGGCTGAAAAAGTTAAAAATCTATAATAAAGCTTAATTTTTTTGCGCCCTGCTTTATGTCCTTTGCGTCTTAAATGGTTTATCAACTGGCGGGAACCGTAAAATTGAGTTTCCGTAAATTGGCAGAAATCATTCAGAAGTATATATAAATTTTTCAGATTAATTTAAATATTTGAGTAATGCGTTTTTTAGATTTTCAGGGCTTAATATCGGTTTTATGATATAATCGTCCAGTCCGGCTTCTAAAAGTGCATCGCGGTCTTCTTCAGTGGCGTAAGCGGTGAATGCGATTATTGGAGTGCGCTGAGCGTTTAATTCCGCCTCGAATGTTCTTATTTTTCTTGCCGCTTCAATTCCATCCATTTCGGGCATTTTTATATAATTCAACGGCTTCGAGTCCATTGGGCGCGGAAGTAACCTGCCAGTTTAAATGTTCGGCTATGATATTTATTATCATGCTATTTGCGTTGTTATCTTCCGCTAAAAGTATTTTAATTTTATCTGTAATATGGGTGTTATGTAAATTATTATCAGTTGAAATAGTTTTCTTAGTTGAAATAATGTTAAAAGGAAGTTTTATGATAAACCGGCTGCCTTTTCCCGGTTCGCTTTCTACCAGAATGTCGCCGTTCATTAATTCAATTAATTTTTTGACGATTGCAAGTCCCGTACCGGCTCCGCCATGTCGTTTGGTAGATGATTCATCCAGCTGGTGAAATATTTCAAATATTTCACCGAGTTTATCCGGCGCAATTCCAATGCCTTCATCTGAAACTGATATTTCAATCTGGCAGAAGTTTTCACATTTAAATAATTGAGAAATTTTTAATTCAATTTTTCCGTATGGAGTAAATTTAACGGCATTTGAAAGCAGGTTTATTACTATTTGTTCGACTCTTTTTTTATCGCCGACAGGCATATAGTCGATTTCAGGGGAAAATTTTTGATAAAATTCTAATTTTTTATTTTCCGTTTGCTGTTTGATTGTTTTAAATGTTTTATCTATTGATTCGCGAAGATCGAATGGCTCTTTTTTTAATGTAATTTTATTATTTTCAAATTCAGAAATATCGAACATGTTATTTATAAGTTCGAGAAGATTTATTGAAGACATTTTAATAATTTTATTGAATTCAGATTGCTGATCGTTAAGGCCGCTGAGCGCGAGAATATCTGAAAATTCCATTATTCCGTTTAGCGGCGTTCTTAGCTCATGACTCATATTTGCAAGAAAAACGTTTTTGGCGCGGTTCGCTTCTTCGGCTTTTTCTTTAGCCAGCATAAGTTCTTTAGTGCGTTGCATTACTTTAATTTCTAAAAGGCGGTTTTGTTCGAAAAGTTCAGTCCGGGCGATTTCTAATTCCCGTGTGCGTTCAGTCACTCTTATTTCAAGTTCATTTTTTATTTGACGCAGCTCTTCTTCAGTTTTTTTCAGGTTGCTTATTTTTTCTTGAAGCTCAGGATAATAGCTTTTATGTATAGAATTTTCGCCGAACCCTATTATTTTATCAAAAATGTTTGTCGAATCGTTTTCAGATTCACATGGCCTCTTCATAAATTACCTCGATATCTCTTATAGAAGCAGGTTTGGGGTTGGTAAGAAGGCAGGGATCGTTATGGGCATTTTTCGCTAAAATCTTTATGTCGTTTGATGAAACGCCCGCTGCGGCGAGAGTTTTCGTGATGCCGGCGGATTTTTTCAGTTCTTTAATTCGTTCGTTCAATGCTTTTTTTATGACGGCCGTAGAAAGACGGGAAATATCAATTCCCATGGTTGAAGCTATGATGGAATATTTTTCAGGTGAAGCGTCGTAATTAAAATTTATTACGTGTTCGAACAACATAGCATTGCATTCGCCATGCGCTAAGTCTAAAAATCCGCCCATACTGTGGGCCATTGAATGAACGGCGCCGAGTATGGCGTTTGAAAAAGCAAAACCGGCTTCGAGACTTGCAAGCATCAGCATATTTTTATATTCTTTGTTTTCAGGATGTGTGATTGCTCCGGTTAAGTTCCGGCTTATTAATTTTATAGCTTCGAGCGCGTGTATGTCGGTAAGCGGGGAGGCGGCTTTTGAAACAAAAGCTTCAACGGCGTGAACAAGCGCATCGATTGCCGTACACGCCGTAAGATACGGACTCATAGTCGTAGTGGTTTGATAATCGACGAGAGCGACGTCCGGTACTATGGTTTTACTGATAATGGCTATTTTGGTGAGCTGCTTTTCATTAAGTATTATGGAAAATTGCGATACGTCGGAAGAAGTTCCGGCGGTAGTAGGAATAAATATTAACGGTGGAGAAGGGATTTTTATTTTGTCGGCGCCTTCAAAATCAAGTATATCTTTATTGCTTGATGCTACGATTCCAACTCCTTTAGCGCAATCCATCGGACTTCCACCGCCGATGGCGACTATTGCGTCACATTCGTTTTCTCGATAAAATTCCGCGCCCGACATAACTTCACGGGAACGGGGATTGGGTGAAACATTTGAAAACACGCTATAAAAAATGCCCGCTTCATCAAGCGATTGTTCTATATCTTTAACCCATCCGGCGTTTATTATTCCGTTATCGGTTATTATCAGAACTTTTTTCGCGCCGAGGTTTCGAGCATATTTGCCGGCGAGCTTTCGAGATTCAGGGCCGTAAACGACTTCGGGAGCGACAAATTTACGTAATAATTCAGTTTTCAAAAGCCACCTCGTTATATTTTTAAAATTATTATATAATAAATCCGGTTTATTGTCAAGTTTTTGTGAAGTTTGTGTGAAGTTTGTAGAAGCCGTGCGCGTGGAGTTTGAAAAGTTTTATTCTTTATTCTTGATTGATAATTATATTTTATTTTTAATAATATTATGGTATAATATTTTTATATATTATATCTTTGATTAAAAATAAATATACATTAAATTACGTTAAAATTCATATGGAGAATATATGAATAATTTTAATGATGTAACGGTTCTTTTAATCGCAAACGAATCGTTTTCGGTTTCTTTAAATCAAAAAACACTTGAAACGATCGGATATAAAGTATTAATCGTTTCTAACGGTGAAAAAGCCATAGAAATAATATCTTCAAATAATTATAATATTGATATTATTTTATTGGATATAGATATTGACGGTGTGAACGATAGTATGAAAACGGTGCGCGGAATATTATCCGTTAAAGATATTCCGATAATCCGCCTCTCCTCCTGTTCTGAATGCAACGCCGTTGCAAACGATAATAAAATATTATTTTATGGTTATATTTTTAAGGAATCGGAAATCGCCGTTATCGATGCTTCTATTAAAATGGCATTAAATCTTTTTCAAACCAATCAAAAATTGAAAATAAGCGAAGATAAATTATTTAATATTCAACGGCGTTTTGATATGCTTGCCGAACATAATCGAACTGTTTTCTGGGAAATCGATTTAAACGGCGTTTATACTTTTGTAAGCGGCTCTTCGCTTCAAGTTTTTGGATATGCTCCCGAAGAATTAATTGGTATCAAGAGATTTTATGATTTATATTCGGAGCTTCAGCGGGATGAATTAAAAGATAGAATTTATGATTTTATTAATAATAAAATATGTTTTAATGGTATTCAGAATCCCGTTATTATTAAAAATAACCGTGTTTTATGGGTGTCTTCAAATGGCGTTCCCGCATTTAATAATGACGGTTCATGCCGCGGCTATTATGGTATAGATATAGACATTACCGAACAAAGATTATCGTCTGAACTAATACGGCGCACTTATGATCAACTCGCCGCGACTCTTAATGCGTTGCCCGATCTTTTATTTGAAGTGGATCGTGAAGGCCGTATTTACGATTACCGCACTCCACGGCCTGAAGCTTTGTTTATTCCGCCTGAACTTTTTATGGGTAAATTAGTGCGTGATATCCTGCCGCTCGATGCAGTGGCCGTTATTGAGTCTGCCATAGCGGAAACTTCCATAAAAGGCAGGCATAGCGGTTCTGTATATGCGCTCGATCTTTCCGAAGGTCACCGCTGGTTTGAAATTTCAATGGCGATAAAAGGAGGCACGGAATCTATCGGCGGAAGATTTATTATGATAGCCCGTGATATTACCGAACGTAAGGCTGCTGAAAATAAAATTCATAAATTGCTTCAGGAAAAAGAAATAATTCTTAAAGAAGTTCATCATCGTATTAAAAATAATATGAATACTGTTTATGGGTTGCTGCTTCTTCAAGCGGATGCCTGTAAAGATGGCCGTGCCGCTGATATTTTAATTGAATCGGCCGGCAGGTTACGAAGTATGATGGTTTTATATGATCGTTTGTATCGCGGCGAAAATTCAAATTCGGTTTCTATGAACGATTACTTTCCGCCTTTAATAAAAGAAATATCGGAATTATTCGCTTCAAAAACAAAAGTTAAATATGTAATTCAAATATCGGATATTGTTCTTCCGCCTCTTGTTATATCGCCGCTTGGGATAATTATAAATGAACTTATAGTCAATGCTCTAAAATACGCTTTTAATGATCGTAATGAAGGGTGCATTACCATCCGTGCTTTAAAAGAAGATAATCGTGTGACGCTTATTTTTGAAGATAACGGCGCCGGCCTTCCGCAGGATATTACGATTGAAAATACTGAAGGATTCGGTCTTCAGCTTGTAAATTTGCTTGTCAGGCAAATAAATGGTTCGATATTTATTGAACGTAATAACGGCACTAAATTTATTATAAATTTTAATGTCTGACAGGTACGTTAAAAAGCAATATAACATATAAAGACATATTTAAAACGATTCTGATATAATTTACATGCAAAATTATTAACAATCTTTAAAACATATTTATTGACAGATATTATTTAAAATGATATTATTTATATAGGGTTTTTTGTTAAAATCGTTAACGAGTGTTATTGAATCGTTAACGTATTTTTTGTTTGTTTTTCAGAGTAAATTGAAGATGGATAAATTATTATATCGTAAAAGTAAATTAAGACAGCAAATATACGATCTTATTAAAAAATCGGAAAATCATCCTACCGCTCAATGGTTGTATAATACTTTAAAGGTAAAAATTTCTTCTTTAAGTCTTGGTACTGTGTATAGAAATTTAAATATACTGATTGAGCAGGGCCTGGTTTTTAAATTATCTTTAGGGGATAATAGCGATCGATTTGATGCGAGGATGGAATCGCATAATCATCTTATTTGCGAAAAATGCGGAACTGTCGAGGATATATTTTTTCCCGGTATGTGCGAAGCGTATAATGCGGCGTTAAAGAGTAAAAAATTTATCGTTACGCGTCATAAAATAGATTTTTATGGAACATGCGTAAATTGCCGTGAAAATTTGTTTAAAAAGTCTTCCGCCAGTCAGTCAGATAATAAATAAATATATTAATAGGCCCGCGATTCGATAATATGAAAAATATAAAGTAAAATATTATATATTTTCAAAATATTTTTTGATTTCGGCTTTGAAGATAGACGAATCGAATTTAAGCGCGCGCCGTCTTATAGTTTCGGGGTGAAAAGCGTTTTTGATAGTGATAAAACGTTTGACGGCATTTATCAGTGATTGTTCGTTTTCTCCGTTAAATAATATTCCGGTTTCGCCATCTACTACGGTTTCAGCGCCGCCGCCGCGGTTGAGCGCGATAACCGGTTTTCCGGCCGCCATACATTCTACCGGCACTATTCCAAAATCTTCCTCGTTAGGGAAAATAAGAGCTTCACAGTTTTGATAAAGATTTATTAATTTTGAATCATCTACCCGGCCGCAAAATTTTATATTATTTTTCGCTTCTTTTTTCAGACGTTTTTCCATCTGTCCGGTTCCGGCTATTATGAGATTAAGTCCGAGAGAGTTAAACGCGCTTACGGCAATATCAGGTTTTTTATATGGAATTAACTGTCCGGTGAAAAGATAATAAGGTCCGCCTGCTATTTTTTCGCCATAATTATCCGCCGATCCATTTTTATCTTCGTTTTTTTCGGTTCCGGCTATTTTGAATTTATCGCAGTTTACTGGAGGGTATATTACTTCGGCTTCGCGCCGGTAGTGTTTATTAATTCGGCCCGCTACGGTTTTTGAATTAGCGATAAACCCGTCCACTCTGAAGCTCGACGCAAGATCGGTCAGCCGGACATAATGCATAAATATCCTCATGGCAGTTTTTTTTATAAGACCAAGATTGTTTTCATTAAGGTATTCGAAATATTTGTCCCATGCGTAGCGCATTGGCGTGTGGCAGTATGTTATATGTTTTTGTCCCGAACCAGTTAACGCCATTTTAGTAAAACCGGAATCTGAACTTATTATTAAATCGAAATTGGAAAGGTCAAATTGTTCTACAGCGAATGGGAATAAAGGGAAAAAATGCTGATATTTAGAAACGCCGAATGGCAGTTTTTGAATAAATGAAGTGTGTATTTTTTGCGAATTGATTTTATCGGATATTTTAGTTTTATCATAAACTAAAGTAAAAATTTCCGCACGGGGAAATATATCCAGAAGCGCTTCGATAACTTTTTCACCGCCCCGCATATTAACGAGCCAGTAATGCACGATAGCTACTTTCAGGTTTTCAATATTCATTTTTGATAATACTCCTGTTCCGGGGATAAATTCTGGTTTAATATAATTGCGCTATAAAAAAAGGCCGTGATTTTTTTATATAGTTATTCGTCCGGTTTTTAATTATATTACTTCTATATCGCTTTGAATTGCGCCGGCCGCTTTCATAGCCTGTATTATAGCTATAATATCGCGCGCGTACGCTCCCATTTCGTTGAGAGCGTCAACCCTGTCTCGAACGGTTGAGCCTGCATTAAGATAAATTATATTTTTTTCACCCGTTTTGATTCTGGCGGCCGGCGTTCCGGCGCCAGCCGCTCCGGTTTGCTGCGGCGCTTCCGCTACTTTGAGTTTTATTCCGTTGTGTGAGATGGCTACCGGGCTGATGCGCACTTCGTCTCCGAGTACTATTGTCCCGGTTTTTTCATTTATTACTATTTTAGAGGCGCTGTCGGTTTGAACGTTCAATGATTCTACGGCCGCGAGAAAACCTACTATATTGTCTTCAAAGCTTGCGGGCACATGTACGCTTACCACGCCGGCGTTTTTCGCGCGCGCGAATCCTTCGCCGAACTTATCGCTGATAGCGTTGGCGACTGCATTCGCCGTTGAAAAATCTTTTTTATTCAATACTATTTCGATTTTTTCGTCGTTGACGAATTCGCTTGCGATTTCGCGCTCTATAAGCGCTCCGCCGGGGATCCGCGCCACTAACGGATGAAGCTTCGAGCCCGACGCCGATTGCTGTCCTGATCCGAGCTGGCCCATTGAAACCGGGCCCTGCGCGACCGCGTAAACCCTGCCGTTAGCGCCTTTAAGCGGCGTTTGAAGCAGGACGCCTCCCTGTATGCTTTTGGCATCGCCTATTGAAGAAACCACTACATCAAGTTTGTCGCCTTCGCACATAAAAGGGAGAACGTTTGCCGTAACCATTACTGCCGCTGAATTCTGGGCTTTTAATGTTTTTGGATCTAATGTGACATCGAATGATTTTAACATATTCACTATTGATTGGGCGGTCATAATGTTTTTATCGCCGCTGCCTTCAAGACCTACTACGACGCCATAGCCGACAAGTTGATTTTCACGAACTCCGCCGATCCTGGCAATGTCTTTTATGCGCGTTATAACCCCGCAGTAAACTGACACGGGTGAAATAAATGAAATAATAATAAAATATAGCGCGCATAAAACGGCGGATATATTTTTAAGTGAAATGAATTTGCGTTTCCGGCTATGTTTATAATTGCGGTTAAAATTATTATCATAATAATCGTTGCGCATATAATTACGTTTATAGCTGCATTGCAGTATATATAAATTTTTTGTTGTTTTCATTTCAATCTACCGCCTGTATTCTTAATGTATAGTCCGGCTTTTTATGATTTTTATTTATATTTAGTAGTTAATTATGATTAAAAATCAGCCGGATATTTTATCAGGATTGTTTTTATTGGCCGTCTGCCTGATGTACTTATTAGTTATTATTAAAATAGCCAGTCCGATACCTTTTTTATTATTCCCGGACGGTTGACGGTGCCTACCACGCCGTTGCCTTTGTATTTAATCTGAGCGTCGGCAAGAAACGTCGATAAAATAGTATTGTCTGATGAAATATCGAGCGTGCGCGCTATGCCGCATATAGCTATATCCTGTACTTCATCGTTTATTCTTATAGTGCGTTTTCCTTCAATGGCAAGATTTCCGTTCGGGTAAATTTTAGTTACTCTTGCGGATATTTTCGCGGAAATATTTCCTGAACGCGAAGTGGTGCCGTCGCCCGAAAAATCTCCAGAAGATCCATGAGAGATGTTCGGTATGAAACCAAGCGGGCCGGTGCCTGCTTTTACGCTTAAATTAGACGATTTTTTGTTTTGCGTTGTCGCTTTTTGTACCGCCGTAGAATTTTCGACGATTAATATGGTAATTATATCGCCTATTTTATGCCCTTTAGTCTCTGAAAATATAGATTGTCCGATAGCTTCTTCTTCGGCTTCGCGCCATAAAGATTCCGCGCTTACCGCTGATATAGTTAAATTTATCAGCAATATCGATGATATTAAAAACAGCGTAATTATATTAAAAACTCTTCTGCCGTATAATTTTATATTTGGGTTTTGAATCATTTTTAAACCGTTGCGTAATATATTATTATAATCTTCCGCTTTCGCCGATGCCGTTTCTTCTTTTTTAAAAGTGCTTTGTATCATTCTGCCTCCGGTGAATTTTTGATATTACATAAAATGTCAGGACTATTTCGAAAAAAATCGAAAAATGCTTTAAAAAATGTAAAAAAAATGCTAAAAATGTAGAAAATGTAAAAAATTAATGTTGATATTTTTTTTAATTATTAAAAATCAATTAATATAAATGAATCTTTTATCTGTATTTTTTAAATGAACATATAATAAAAATTATAAAATATATTATTTATTTACTTCGACCGCTTCGACGGTTTCATTGTTTATTATTACCGCATTATATTTTTTTCTTGTTTTTGGGTTGATTACTTCTATAACGTCTCCTTCGCTTCCGTTCGTTGCCGCAGTTACATTAAATGAAAGCGCTGATTTTTTTTTCTTGATATATAAATTTATTAACTGTCCCGCTTTAACGATTATCTTCTTTTTTAAATAATTTTTTTTAATAAATTCTTCCGCGGCTATGTTTTTAGTAAATTCGAGTTCAGAATTCGCCGTATTTATTAATTCATTTTTTTTATCGTTTATTAAAAACAACTCATGATATTTTTCGGCAATTATTTCGATTTCAGAAGATTTAATTTTATTTAAATCAATACGTTCGCCTTTTAATAATTTTTCATTTGCTGCCGCCGCAATTGCTTTTATTTTTATCGATGCGTATAGTTTAATTTTTTTTTGCGGTTTAAAGTTAGCTGATATTTGAGCCAGACCGTATTTATAATTTTCAATTTCAATTTTTATTTCATTGCATGAATTTATAATTGTTAGATTGTTTGAATTTAATCCATAAGTTATGATAGTTTTTATTATCGCATCTTTTCTAATTTTGAATTTTTCGCCGTATCGTTCTAAAAATAATTTACTTATAGTGTTTTCTAATTTCAATTTAAAATCGTTATATGTATTTTTATTAAAATTATTAATTTCGTCCGTTGTGGTTACCGTGCAAAATTTTGCACCATCAAGAATGTATGAGCAGTTTTGAGGAAAAACTAATTTTTGCTTCAGAAGGTTATCGATTTCAAATTTTTCTACGAGCCTGCGTAAGCCTGACGCAGGTGTAAATCCCGATTTAATAGCTTTGATTTTTTCGGTATTTATTTTAAAACCCGGCATTGTTTTTATTATACAAATATCGCCAAGCGTTAGTTCGCCGGAACTTACCTTTGCTTCCGGCTTTAAAGTAATGTAAAGCGCATAATCTACTTCTTTACGTTTATTTTCCGATGCTCGCGCCTCCGTTAAAAAATAGGGCTTGTTTTGATTATATGACGATTTTATGATGAACTGGGTAAAAATTATTAATAAAATAATAAGCGAGCCGGTATTAATTAATCCGATTTTATATTTAATAAAATTCATGATATAATTAATATCGGCTCAAGTTTGATTATGATTAAAATATGCTTTTTAATGTTACGTATTTATTATATTTATTTTTTTAATATAGCCGCAAGATCGGTATCCGCCGTCGTGGTTGGAGCTATATTAAATTTTTCAACCAGTACGTTTAAAACGGCTGGAGTTATAAAAGCTGGTAACGAAGGTCCGAGTTTTATATTTTTTATGCCGAGATAAAGTAATGTGAGTAATATGCAAACCGCTTTTTGTTCATACCATGAAAGTATGAGTGAAAGCGGAAGTTCATTGACGCCGCATTTAAACGCATTTGCCAGCGCCAGGGCTATCTGAATTGCGGAATATGCGTCATTGCATTGCCCGATGTCAAGCAGTCTTGGAATTCCTCCGATATCGCCGAATTCGAGCTTGTTAAAACGATACTTGCCGCATGCGAGCGTTAAAATAACAGTGTCTTCTGGAGCTTTTTCAGCTAATTCGGTATAATAATTGCGGCCGGGTTTCGCTCCATCACAGCCGCCTATAAGGAAGAAATGTTTTATGGCGCCAGATTTTACCGCTTCTATAACCTTATCGGCTACGCCGAGAACCGCATTATGACCAAATCCGACCATTATTTTT
>CAYQWL010000115.1:0-433 GCA_964421195.1 uncultured bacterium
ATGCCATGGCGTTGATTGTAAAATCGCGTATGGCGAGATCGTTTTCAAGGCTTGCCGGCGCGGGGGCGCCTTCGTTATAAGAAGTTACATCGTATGGCTCGCCGCCCGCTATAACAAGAACGGTGCCGTGTTTTACTCCATACGGAACTACGGCCTTAAATATTTCGATGATGCGTTCGCAGCGCGCGTCGGTGAGTATGTCGTAGTCGTGAGGCAGCCTGCCGGCTATAATGTCTCTAACCGCGCCGCCTACAAGATAAGCCTTATATCCCGCGGCGGTCAATTTAGAAGAAATTTTGAAAATTTCAGGTTTTATTTTATCGCGTTGTATTTTCATTTTTTATTATTATAACAAAAAAATGATTATCAGGCAATAATTTAGTTGATATAATTATACTATTATAATTATATTATTATTAATCGATGAGGTTAT
>CAYQWL010000115.1:443-11875 GCA_964421195.1 uncultured bacterium
GGATTTAGAAAGTTAAGAAAAATTTAGAATAATATTGACTTATTTTTATATTTATAGTATATTAAAGCCATGAAAAATGTTGAGAATAAAATAATAAAAGCCATAGCGGCAGTATTTTTGCTTTTCGTCATGCTTATTATTATAACTACATGCTTTTCAGCCGGCGAAAAATATTATGAAGACGTTTCTTACAACGATAAAAAGCTCCCGGCCGGCATTAATGAAATTTCTCATCCTGACGGCAATAAGCGTTATTATAAAATCAGGACGTATCGGGGGAAAATAATATCTCTTTCGTCGCATGATTATGACGGCACGTTAAGGGTTATTGATTTTGAAGAACGTAACGCCGCAAAAATAGAATATGAATATGATGAAAATGGCGATTTGATAAAAATAATTAAATATAATACCGATTTAAAACCCGTTAAGACGGAAAATTATAAATCAAAAAAGAAGAAAAAATAAAAATTAAAGTATAACTTTAAGGAGGCGTTTAGTGAAAAAGGTAGCTGTAATACTTTCGGGATGCGGAGTGCTCGATGGTTCTGAAATTCACGAAGCGACTTTAGCGCTTCTCAATATAGCCGCGAACGGCGCGAAATATCAATGTGTTTCAATAAACTGCCCTCAGAGCAGGGTTATGGATCATTCGACTAAAACGCCTGACGGCGGTCCGAGAAATATGCTTGTAGAAGCCGCCCGTATTGCGCGTGGTGAAATTATCGATATATCGGTTGTGTCGCCCGCCGATTACGACGCGGTTATATTTCCAGGCGGTTATGGAGCGGCGCTTAATTTATGCGATTTCGGGATGAACGGCGGAGAAGGAACTAAAGTAAATCCGGCCGTAGAAAAACTTATTAATGATTTTCACGCGGCCAGAAAACCGATAGGCGCGATTTGTATAGCGCCCGTTGTAATAGCGCGCGTTCTTGCGTCGAAAAAAGCCCGCGTGACTATCGGAAGCGATCCGGCTACGGCCGCGGCTATTAATAAATGGGGCGCGGAACATGTCAATTGTTCGGCCGAAGAAATATGTTTTGATTCCGCTAATTTATTGGTAACGACGCCCGCGTATATGCTGGCGCATGATATAGCTTCGCTTAACCGCGGCATTGAAAAACTCGTTAAAAAAATATTGGCGATATAACCGGAAGCCGTAAATGAAAAATTTACATGAATTGATAAGAGCTGTTATTACGGAAATTGAACGGCCGCACGTTTCGGCGGATTTTATGGTTTCCGTGAAAAAGATAATTTCAGCCGGCGGAGAATGCGCCGCTGCCGCATCGGCCGCGGCTGAGCTTTGTGAAATTAAATGCGTCAGCGCGGCGGCGGTCGGTTCATGCGAATCGATCGCTTCATTCGTTAAATCCTACGATTTTATTTTAGCCCGAAATTTAATGGCATTCGGGTTAATAGCCGCATCGTCTTTTTTTATACTCGGATTTTGTTCCGTACAGGATATAATTTATGTATTATACGGCGCGACGGCATATTATATTTTATTAATATTACTTTCGCCGTTCATTGTTAAAAAATATAAACTGCTTAAAGAACGCGCGTTAAGAAATTACCGTGAAAAACTTATCGCTTTTTGCGCGGTTTTAATTAAAAATCATTCAATAGATTCCCGTCAATTCAGGATTAATTTAAACGGAAAATATCACTTTGACGGGCTTATATCGGATGAGGGCGGTTACTATTTTAAAATCGAGAATGCACGTTGAACTTTGCGTTACGCCGGGTAAATCGAATGTTCGTTTAAAATTTTATCGAAGGAGAACTTTTGATGTTATTTATTATGCCGCCCGTCGCGGTATTTATTTTTTTATTAATAATATTTATGCCGCGTGCGGGTTTATGCGCCACCGGAAATTATAATTTTCAGGTCGTTGTAACCGTTCCTAAAACTACGCCGGTTAAAGATAAAGTTTATATCAGCGGCAATCACAGACTGCTTGGCTCGTGGAAGCCGGGCGCCGCGCTTATGACTCGAATCGCTCCTTATACTTATGAATTTAACGCTTATATTCCACAGGCAAGACGCATTGAATTTAAATTTAACAGAGGCGATTTTAAAAAAATAGAAAAATCTTTCGAAGGATTCGATACGCCCAATCGCTTTATAGATCTCGATTTCGGCGGCGGCGGCATTCTTAAATGCCGTCTTGAATGCGAGGTGGAGGCGTGGAAGGATCAGATATCAAAAGACGCCGCGGTTCATAATTATGAACTTAATTTAACGGGCGAATATCGATTATTTAAAAATTACGGCTCTTCTTTTTTAGAACTTCCGCGTGATGTCATAGTCTGGATGCCTGAAGGATATTTTCTTCCCGAAAATCGAATAAAACGTTATCCCGTGCTTTATATGCACGATGGAAACAATCTTTTTGATTCCCGCCTTTCATTTCAGGGCGTTGATTGGGGAGTGGATGAAGCCGTTGAAAAGTTAGTGCGTTTGAAAAGAATGAAAGAAATAATGGTTGTCGGAATTTATAATACAGAAGCGCGTTTAGACGAATACGCGCCGATGCGTGATGAAAAGCGCGGCGGCGGCGGACTCGGTGAAAATTATGCGCGTTTCGTAGTCGAAGAACTTAAACCGTTTATCGATTCAAATTTTAGAACGCTTACGGCCGCCGGCGATACCGCCGTCGGCGGCTCTTCGCTCGGCGGGTTGATATCGCTTTATATGGGGCTGGAGTATCCGGAAGTGTTCGGCGGTATGCTCGTTATATCGCCGGCCCTTTACTGGGATAATTATTCGATTGTGCCATGGGCGATATCAAAAGGTTTTGATAATTCGCGCAATAAGCTGTGGATGGATATGGGACTTTTAGAAGGCCGTACCGCGCTTCGTTCATCACGCCTTCTTGATTGCGAAATTCGAAAAAATTATCCCGGATTTAAAAATTATAAGTATCGCGAATTTAAAGATGCGCAGCATAATGAAGCGGCCTGGCGCGCGCGCATACATTACGCGCTCGCTTTTATTTTCGGTAAATAGTTTTATACGGCGATTCTGGCGATTTTAATTTTTAGAAATATAAGGATATAAAAATATGGAATTTAAAGTCAGGGCGGCCGGACGTACGGGCAGAATAGATGTTATGTCCATAACGGCATCATCGGTTGAAAACGTCGCGGAGCTTTTAAAAAAGCAGGATATGTTCGCCATCGAAATAGAAAAAATTCCTTTCAAACCCGGCGATTATTTTAGCGCTGAAAATTTCAGACGGATAAGATTTTTGTTTAATCGCACGAAATACTTAATCGAGTTTTCACGGGTGCTCGCCATGCTTTTAAAATCGGGTATGCCGCTCAATGAAGCTCTTGGCGTGATTTCTGAAAACAGGGGCGGCAGTTCCGGCGCCGCCGGCTATTTTGACGAAGTTATAAACGGCGTTAAAAAATCAGTTGATCACGGACTTTCATTTTCGCTCGCGCTCGCTCGCCGGAGCGATATTTTTGACGATCTTTACGTTAAATCCGCCGCCAGTGGAGAAACTTCAGGCAATCTTTGCGGCGTGCTGTCTAATTTAAGCGAATATTATCAAAAAAAACAGGCGCTTTATAAAAAACTGATTTCCGCTTCGGCTTATCCCGCGATTATTTTATTTTTAAGCGTTATCGGCGTGGCTTATCTTTTTTTAAACGTGGTGCCCATTTACACAAAATTATTTCGCGAGATGGGCGCGCAATTGCCGCCTATTTCTCAGGCGGTTTTTTTTATCGGTGATTTTATAGGGGCTTTTTATATTCCGTTATTTTTTTTATCGGCCGCTTTTGCGTTCACATGCTATAACTGGCTTTTAACTCAGGCCGGAAAAGAATTTTATGATCGCGCCGTTCTCAGGCTTCCGCTTTTATCCGCTTTTACCGAAAAAACTCTTAATTCTATTTTTTATCGTACCAGCGGGCTTTTGATCCGTTCCGGAATTAATATAACCGGCGCGCTTGAAGTCAGTTCCAATGTTATAACTAACGGTGTTTTAAATGCGCGCATTAAACAAACGGTTAAACATATTAAAGACGGTAACGCGATAAGTTATTCGTTTGAAAAAAGCGGTTTCGCTTCCGGGATTATACCTAAATTAATAAAAACAGGCGAAGAGTCAGGTACTCTTGCTGAAATTTTTAATAATATTTCTTCGGTTATGGATGATGAGATCGATTCGCTTACAGGCGCATTTGAAGCGCTTTTCGGGCCGATTATTTTAATTTCGGTGCTCGCGGTATTCGGCACGATTATTATCGCGATATTGCTTCCGATGATAACCGCGGCTACTATAGTCGGCTGATGATTAAGAAGGAGAAAACCGCATGGCAGTATGGGAAAAAATTTTATATGAATTAAAAAATCGCGGTAAAATAGAAAAACAGCTTTATGATTCGCTTCTTTCCAGAAGTTCCGATGAAGGAATGAAAAAACTTATATCGCTTGGCGTGATCGAAAACGCGGAAGCGGCCTGTAAGTATTATTTTTCTTCTTTAAAAGCGCGTTCTCTCGAAGACGTGCTGATAGCCGAAGGCCTGCTTTCCGCTTCCGCCCTCGAACGTATTATAGCTGAATCTGGAAATGTGCCGGGTAATTTGAAAGACATTCTGATAGAGCGAAAGATAGTTTATCCGGCGGCGGTTTATCGCGCCATTGCGATGCAACACCAGGCCGATTTTATCGATCTTTCAACCGAGAAAATAGACGAAGAGCTTTTTGTAAAATTCGATATTAACGTGATACGCCGTTATCAGTTTATTCCGCATAAAATGGACGGCGAAAAACTTGTAATTATAATAGACGATCCTTCCGATGTCGAACGTATCGAAGAAATAGAATCGATAATCGGTTTTCCGACCCGGCCCGAAGTTGCCGTTAAAAGCGATATCGCGCGCGTTATTAATTTGATGATTGAAACTTCTCTTAATGAATCCGCTTTATTTTCCGATGTCGATGATACTCCGGCATTAAAAGCCGTAGATGAAGAATCCGATGAATCCGCTTCCGACGCGGAATTTTTGAAAACTCTTTCCGATTCATCGATCGTTAAAATGGTTGATTCGATAATTATTAAAGCTATCAGAAAAAAAGCTTCTGATATTCATTTTGAAGTATATCCTGAAGGGCTTAAAGTTAAATACCGCATCGACGGCGCGCTTTATGTAGTTAAAACTATAGACGTTAAATCTAAAAATTTTATTATTTCACGGCTTAAAAACATGGCTAATCTTGATATTTCTGAAAAGCGCATACCGCAGGACGGCAGGTTTAAACGTTATATAGACGAGCGCGCTATAGATTTCCGCGTTTCCGTATTGCCTTCGGTATTCGGTGAAACGATTGTAATAAGGGTTCTGGATCAGAATGCGCTCGGCCTGGATATCGAAAGGCTCGGATTTCCGGACAACGATCTTATAAGATTCAAAAAAAATATATTCAAGCCTTATGGAATGGTGCTCGTAGCCGGGCCTACCGGTTCGGGCAAGACGACCACTTTATATTCTGCCATACGGGCTATTAAAACGCCGGAAGATAAGTTTATAACGATCGAAGATCCCGTCGAGTATCAAATTCCCGATATCGTTCAGATCAATGTCAACGAAAAAAAGGGGCTCACCTTCGCATCCGGTTTGCGCTCGATCGTAAGGCAGGATCCCGATGAAATAATGGTTGGCGAGATACGTGATTTTGAAACGGCTGGAATCGCTATTAATGCCGCGTTAACGGGGCATTTAGTTCTTTCGACCATACACGCTAATAACGTTATCGATGCGATAGGGCGTCTCGTTAATATGGGCGTGGATCCTTATCAATTCGCCGCGTCTTTTAATTTGATAATGTCGCAGAGACTTATACGTAAAATTTGCACTAACTGCCGCCGGGAGTGTACTCCCGATCCGGCTATAACTAAACTTATGGGCGATTTTGAAGCATATCATGATAATAAATTTTATTCCGGCGCCGGCTGCCGTTTCTGCCACAATACCGGATATTCAGGCCGGACGGGTATTTATGAAACCATGCCGTTGTCGGATACCATTAAATCGATGGTAATACAACGCGTATCGCCGCTCGAAATTAAAAAACAGGCGGTTAAAGAAGGTATGAGCACGCTGCGTCAATCGGCGTGGCGGCTTGTATTGGAAGGCATTTCCACTATCGAAGAAATTAACAGGATGACCTTCGAAGATTAATTTTCACGCGCGGCCGCGGGCGTTGAACTGCGGCGATTATTAAAAAGGACGGGGGCGGAATTGGCTGTAATCGATATAGGCGGATATAGTTTAAAAGCGTTGAATAAAAATAAAACTTTTGATTTCGTATTGCCATGTAATTGCGTCTGCGGTACTTTCTCTCTTCCATCTATCGACGAAGACGCATTTTCTTATGTTTTAAAACAGTTGAAAAAAGAAGCCAGGATTAATGATTGCGATATAATTTTGCCCGACCAGTGGGCGCGTCAACTTTTCATTAAAATAACCAGCGACGAGCCTCAGCAAAATCCCGGCGCCGATTATGTAATATGGCGGGCAAAAGAGCAGATAAGAGAAGAAGTCTATTCCGGCGCGAAGATATGCGCGCATATAACCGGCATTGAAACAGGCGAAGATAAAAAACAACATATCGACGCTTATCTGTGCCTTGTTAAGTATGAAATACTTAACAGGGTGATTGATTTATTTTCGTCGTGCTCGATAAACGTTCGTTCGATAGAATTATCGAGTCACGCTATTTATAATTATCTGCTTCTGGAGCCTGAAATTCCTTTAAATTTTGCTTTGATAAATATTGGTTATGAGGTGTGCACTATTTATTTTTTCGTGAGCGGCCATCCGGTTTATGTAAGAATAATTGAAACGGCCGGAAAACATTTTGAATCCGAATTAAATCCCGCGGCAAAGTTTAAAAATTCTGTTTTATCAGGCTCTGAAACGGATGCAACGGCTGAAATCGAACGTTATAAGTCTGAAATTAAGCGTAAAAAAGATAATTCGGCCGCGCTTATGGCGCTTAAAATTTTCCCGTCAGGCGCTAAAATAGAAGAACTTGAAGTTTATGAAACTCGTAAATCTCCGATGCGCGATAATTTTTTAAAGGAAATACATCTCACGTTTGAATTTTTCGCGTCGAAATTTCCCGGCTCGAAAACGGAGCGCGTTTATTTAAGCGGCGGCATGTGTAAATTCGGCGGATTGGATTTTTTTCTTTCTAATTTTTTATCGATAGAAACGCGTTACGCAACACAGACTGCCGATATTCAGAATTTAGCGCTTCGCGCGCCGAAGGAGTTTTAGCGATGGAAAAAAGAATTAAAATGAATTTTTTCGTTGAACGCGATTCGGCGAATTATTCGCGGGCCTTTTTAATCGCTCGATGCGTGGCTGCGCTTTTACCGGTTTTCTATTTTATTTATATAATTTTTAGTTATTATTCCTATTCGAACGCTTATGAAAAAATTGACGAAGAAATTATAGCCATGCAGGAACAGATTTCACGTTATGAACGCGAGCTCAAAAATACGAAAATAACTATAATAGATAACAATACTTCTGAAGCGGCAGTTAGTAAAGGCTTTTTTTTCGATAATCCGGCCGATTTTTTTGAAACCATCGAAGTTATATTCGATGCGGCCGTAAAAGAACGGCTTGCTAAATTTAAAGCGGCTATGTCTGATAGCATTAAAAAACCCGAAACGAGCGAGCGATTGATATTCGAATCGCTCGCTGAAACCGCCCGCGAATCAGGCGAAGCCGCCGCGATAAATTCGGCGCGTCTCGATTTATCTTCCGGCCGCCTCGATTTTCAATTTAACTGTTCCAGGCGCGGTATATTAAACGATTTGATCGTTAATCTCAGAAAAAAAATCTGGGTCGAACAGGTTTTCGTTGAAACCCTAAAAGCGGACGGCGAGAAAATATCCGCTTATATGACCGTTACTTTGAAGGGAGATGAGATTTTTGAATGAACGTGAAAAAGCTAAATTATTTAACATAATGGTGATAAGCGTTATGGCCTTTATAGCCGCTGGTTTTTTGCATTTATTGATTCTTTCGCCGCAAAAAGAATCTTTCGCCGCTCTGCAAGCTTCACGCGACCTGATTACAACCGAAAAAAATACGGCCGCGAAAAAAGCCGCGGAATTTAAATCGGATAAAGAAAAATTTTGCGATGAATTATCGGCGCTAAAAAAAATTTTTAAAAATAATTTTGCCGTGCGCGATATTGAAGGCATTCAAAGCGGCCTTACTCAATTCGCGAAGGAATTGAATATTTTATATTTTAATATGGATTTTTCACTTAAAACAATATATTTCGCTGAAACACTCGATATAAAATCCGGTTTTAAAACCTGTAACGCGGGTTCGTTTTTTGATTTTATCGCCCGCGCGCGTTCTAAATATTATATAGCGGTTAAAACTATAATATTTAATAAATTGAACGGCCCCGACGCGGATATTTCTTTTGATTTTTATATTCCGTTTAATAATTTTAAAATCAAAAGTTTAATTGACGAAAATTTTTAATTCGAAGGCGGTTTTATGAATAAAAATTTCGGCTTTAAATTTTATACTTATGGTTTTTCGATTATAGAGCTTTTATTCGTTATATCTTTAATAGCCGTTATTTCATCGATGGCGGCCATAAATGTCGCGTCGAGAGCCGGGCTCGCTAAAGACGCATCGGTAAAAAATAATTTGATGATAATAAGGGGCGCGATTGCGCGTTACTATTCGGTCCATTCTAAATTTCCCGATAATTTACAAAAATTGTCCGGAAGCGAATTGAATAGTCTTTATCTTCAGTGGCGCGGAGCGAATGCTTGCGGCGCCATAGCATACGATGCCGCAGGCGGGCGGGTTTATCTCGTATCCGAAAACGGCTCGCGGCCTGCCGCGCTTGATAGCCGCGGCGAAGCTTATAGCGGTTATTGACGGATTTTTAAGAGGTTGTATGTTATATAATAAATTTTATAATGAAAAAAAAATAATTAATTATTTATGGCGGCGCGGTTTCGGCCCGACCTCTTCTCCGGCGTTTACCTTAATCGAAGTATTATGCGTCACGGTATTTCTTTCGATACTTGCGATGTCCATGATTCAGGGTTTTGAATATAGCGTAAAAAAAGAAAAGGAAGAGCGGCTTAAAGGAACGCTTAATTCAATTAGAAATGCCATCGATAGATATTATTTCGACCGGCTCGCGGAAGCGCCGCCGGTCCGGCACGAAAAACGTTTTCCATTTTCGCTCGACGAACTGGTTGAAAAAAAATATCTTCGCGCGGTCCCGTGCGATCCGATTAGCGGTAAAGCGGAATGGGAACTTCTTTATGCCGAGCCCGCGGGCGGGTTGTTCGACGTAAGATCTAAAGCGCGCGGCGCCGCACTGGATGGTTCTCTATATAGCCTCTGGTAGCCGGACGTTTTTATTTTTTTAATTAAATTAGCCGCTTTTAAAAATACCGTTAAAATAAAAGACGATATGCTTAAATATGAATAAACACCTTTAAACGGGTAATTACGGAGTGAAATTATATGCTGATTTTTTTATATACTATGCCGCGGAGATTATTATATTTAATTAATTCGTTAAACGCGTTATCAAATAAATGTTTAATTGAATATAAACATTTATTTAAATATATTTCAAAAAATTTTTTTTGTCGCGCGCCGCGGAATATTTTATGTTCCGCCGGTAGTGGTAGCGACAATGTTAATTATTATAATAATTCGGCGTTTACTCTTATCGAAGTGCTGGCTGTAGTAATTATTATCAGCGTGCTTTTCGCGGCGAGTCAGCCGCTTATAGGCAATTCCGCCCGCAAAGCGAAAGAAAGCGTTCTTAAAAATAATCTTTGCGCGGTGCGTGAAACTATAACGCGGTTTTATAAAGACCATGAAAGATATCCGGCCGCTCTTAATGAGCTTGTCGAAAAAAAGTATATAATGGCGCTTCCGATCGATCCAATTACTGAAAAAAATGATTCATGGATCGTTATACCGTCTAATGCGGATGTGAAAGACGTTTATGATATAAAATCAGGGGCGCGCGGCGTAACTATCGAAGGAATCGAATATGAAAAGTTATAATATTTATAAGGCGAATAACGAGCGGCGCGCGGCCGTTATTATAATTATACTCGTTTTTTTGGCCGTGAGCGGGGCATTCGCTTATAAATTAGCCGCGGATTCAAGGGCTGGCGTTAAAAGCCGTAATGAAACTATTTTAAAAAACAGGCTTGTCGAATATAATTATGCATTGCTGCGTTTTTATATTATTGAAAAAAGATGGCCCCGTGATTGGCCTGAATTGCTTTCTAAACCCGGCTGCATCAGGCGCATGATGCCTGACCCGTTTACCCGCGCCGCCGATTATAAATTAATTGAAAAAAACGGTCAAAAATACGCGGTTTCCGCTTCACGTGAATATAGCTTTAACGGCGCGTCTTACGATATTCTGACCTGCGGAGCGGATTTTAAGTTTGTAAGCCTTGCCGGCGAAAATTCCCCTGTTCTATGTAATATAATGTGCTGTCCGCTTATTAAATAAATTTTAGATAACTTATCGTGCATATAAATCTACGGTTAATCTTTTTAGAATATCGTTTGCATTTCATTGTTTCGTTTGATATAATTTAATTTAGTTTAAAAATTATACGAATGGAAATAATAATATTTTGCTTTGATTTAATTGATATATTATTATTTATATTTATTTAGTAAAAAAATTTATATGAACAGGAACGATGATGAACAGAAAAAATTATAAAATTTTGTTGCTTGACGCGCCGCAGTCGGTCTGGAAATGGTTTGACGGTACGCTTCCTTCTCCGGCGCTCGCGATACTCGCTTCATACACTAAAAATTTATATAATACTAAAGTGCTCGATCTTAACGTAGATAAAAACCCCTGGCATACGCTAAAAAAGTGTCTGACCGAATCCGCTCCTGATTTAATCGCGCTTCCGTGCACGCATACGTGTCATCTTAACGAGGTTCGCGCGGCGCTTTTGATGATAAGAAAATACTCGCCAGGAACGGTTATATGCGGTGGCGGAGTTCATTTTAAGGTGTTTCACAAGCAATATTTAGAAAGCGGTCTCGTCGATTTCGTCGCCGTCGGCGAAGGAGAAATAACTTTCAGCGAGCTCTGCCGTGAATTATCGCGGTTTAAAGAATTACGCGGAGTTTCCGAATTAAGCATTGAAAAAAAATATGAATCGCTTATGTCGATAGACGGCCTTGCTTTTATGTATAATGGCGCGGTTTATAATACTAAACCGCGCGCTCAAATTAAAGATCTCGATGCTATACCGTTTCCGTCTTATGAACTTTTTCCGATGGAGCATTATAAAATTCCGATTTACGGCGGAAACGAAACATTCGGTATAACGTTCGGACGAGGCTGCGCTAACAGGTGTTGTTTT
>CAYQWL010000116.1:0-11840 GCA_964421195.1 uncultured bacterium
GTCGTCGGTAGAAGCCGTATTTTCAACTACCGCTGGAATTACCCCCCAGTAAAGATTAACCCGTCGGCCTATAGCCCCGGACATGGTTATGGCAATTATCGGAACGCCCGGCCTGTATTTAGAAACTAAAAGCGCGGTAGAACCGCTTTCCGTATAAGTAACTATAAGACGGGCCTTTATCTCGGCCGCCGCTTCGCTGCTTTCATAACAAAGACTATCGGCTACGCCGTAAAGAGGATTCATTATACGAACTTTAGATTCACGCCGGCGTTTGATTATAACCGGTTCGACTTCTTTAGCGATAGCCGACATCATTTTAACTGCTTCTACCGGATATTTTCCGGCGGCAGTTTCTCCGGACAGCATTATGGCGTCGGCGCCGTCGAGTATGGCGTTCGCCACATCGGAAGACTCCGCACGAGTAGGCCTTGGATTTTCGGTCATCGATTCGAGCATCTGCGTTGCGACTATTACCGGTTTTCCCTCCGCGTTACATTTTTGTATAAGGCTTTTTTGTATCCAGGGCACTTTTTGAGGCGCCATTTCCACGCCAAGATCGCCGCGGGCGACCATTATGGCATCCGCGGCTTTGATTATGCTATCTATATTAACTATGGCTTCCGGACGTTCTATTTTAGCTATTACCGGAGTATCGAGCGATTTTTTATGTATAAAACGCTTTACGCTTTCAATATCGCTTGCATGCCTTACAAATGAAAGCGCTACATAATCTATGCCGCTGGCGAGAGCAAAATCGAGATCTTCAAAATCTTTTTCAGTAACGGCCGGAGCGGAAACGCTCGCGTCGGGAAGATTAATGCCTTTTTTTTCCTTGAGCAGGCCGCCTTTTACCACCGTACATAATATATCGGTATCAGATACGATTTTAATGACCTTTAGCTCCATCAGCCCGTCATCTAATAAAATCGTCGAGCCGGGCCGAACATCAGAAGGTAAATTGCGATAAATCGTAGGAATAATAGAAGCGCCGGATGAATTTTCAAGCGTGGTAATGGTAACTTCAGCGCCGTTGATTAATTCGATCGGCCTGGAATCAGGCAATTTACCCACTCTTATTTTCGGCCCCTGAAGGTCGGCAAGAATAGCGACACGGCATTTAAGTTCGTCTGAAGCGCGGCGTAATAATTTTATATTGGCAAGATGATTTTCGTGACTTCCATGTGAAAAGTTAAGGCGGGCGACATCCATTCCGGCTATAATAAGGTTTTTAATAATATCTATATTATTAGATGCCGGACCTAAAGTACATATTATTTTAGTTAAATTAAACATATATTTTATTCTCCATTTTTTTCTTATGGTTATATTATATCAAAGTCATTAAATAATTTCAATTCAAACTTTATTTAATTTACATAAAATCGACTTAAAATTTTATAAAAAAAACCGATATTTAAATCGATGAAAAAGATAATTATTTCGTTGTTAACGGCAGCATTAATTTTTATAATCACGCTTAAGATATCATGGCCTTATCAGGAGCCATTTAAAAGCTTTACGGCCGAAGATACCGAAACGCTTACAATGTATTACGGCGGAATGCTTGAAACCGTCGTCGAACGGCTTGATTCGTTAATTAACCGTGAGCCGGGCCGTATCGATTTGATGCTCATGAAAGGCCATGTTTTAAGACAGCTTGGAAATCCGGCCGCCGCGCGGGAAGTTTATAGTAATATTATAAAAAAAGCCCCCGATAACTTCGCCGCAAATTATTATTACGCGCTTTCCTGCTATCTTAGCGGCCGCTATAAAGAAGCGCTTTCGGCGCTCGATATAAACGCGGCTGACGCTGAAGCAAAAAGAAAAATATTTCTTTTAAAAGGTATGAGCGAAATAGAAATTAAAAAATATACTGATGCGGCAGCCACGTTTACCACGCTCGATAAATTATATCCTGATTTTTCGCCTTATATTTATCTTCTCGCTCGCTCGTATGAAAAAGCCGGAGATATTAAAGCCGCCTGTGCGGCATATATAAAAGCTTATAAAAACGATACGTCCAATTTTGAAATATTACTTGAAGCCGCTCCACTGCTTTTAAAAAACGGCGATATCGAAAATGCCTATAAATTTTATAAAAGAATTTATGAAAAACTTAAAAACGATAACGATATTAAATATATATACAATCAAATTTCAGGATTATATAAAAAATTAACTTCATCAAAACCTGCCGTTAAATCAATTAAATCAATCGAACCGCTCAAAGTCGCCCCCATACTTCCAGCGAAATATAAAAAAACAAAAACGCCGGAAATGGTTTCCATAGGATTAAACACCGGAGCGCGCGGAGAACCTCTTGCGATTTCATCGATAAAATTAAAATCATCAGGTCGTTTTGAAATAAGCTCCTTAAAAAATAAAAAAAAGCTTTTTACCGGAAACGACCGGGATATGAATCAAAACGAATATGAATTATATCTTAAAAATAGAAAATTTTATATTAAAAATCTCAATTCAAGACGCGAATTCTCGCTTGGATCGGATGATTTATATTTAAAACCCATAAAAGAAGAAGATACCGTTTTGTTTAAAGGCATAAAAATAGGCGCGGCAAGTTCATGGGAATCATCGGAAGCGCGATATTATAGAGGCGCTTTTAAAATAGCCCGGAACGATAAACATTTTCAAATAATTAATAAAATAGATATCGAAAGTTATATCGCTTCAGTGCTGCCGTCGGAAATGCCGGCTAATTTTCCCGCGGAAGCGCTTATGGCCCAGGCTATATGCGCCCGTTCGGAAGCGCTTTATAAAAAAAATATTATAAAAAAACACTCGAAATCGGGGTACGACCTGTGCGATGATCAACACTGCCAGATGTATCGCGGCGTATCATGGGAAAGGCCCGCTTCGAACGAAGCGGTAGTAAAAACGGCTGGCACCGTAATAACATATAAACAAAAAATATGCGACGCTATTTATTCCGATAACTGCGGCGGCCATACTCAGTCGAGCTCGGATATAAGCGGCTGGGGAAATATGCAATATTTAAACGGAACAAGTAATATAAAAATCGAAAAGCAAACGGAAAATATCTTCAATCCTCTTTTTATGGAAAATTTTATTTCTACGCCCGGAAATTCATACTGCGCCGCCGGCGGCTCTATTAAAAAATATCAGTCGCGATGGATTAGAAAAATAAACGCGGATGTCATCAATATGACTTTAAGTAAACTTGAAATCGGCGATATTTTAAGAATCGTTCCGCGTAAACGCTCGCTTTCGGGGCACGTCGATTCATTAGAAATAATAGGCACTAAAGGACGCAAAATAATTAAAAATGAACTTAAAATAAGACGGCTTTTTAATTATTCGCCGTTACGCTCTTCTAAGTTTATCGTCGAAACCGCATATGATAAAAAAGGAAAACCGAAATTTTTTATGTTTATCGGCGCGGGATTCGGTCATGGAGTAGGAATGTGCCAGAGCGGCGCGTACGGTATGGCCGTGGACGGAAAAACGCACGGCGAAATTATCGGCCATTATTTTAAAGATACCGAATTAAGCTGTATTTATTAATTTTTAATTCTTTTTTTATCAACGGCCAGATACGATGCCGGACACAATATTTCAATAACAATTTGATAATATGATCTTAATTATTTGTTGACATATAAAATTTATATATGTTATCATAATGCTCTGACTGATTGATTGAGCCGTATAACTTTTTGCCATCTTCAATCGAACCTTAAAAAGCATAATTTTTAAAAATGTATAAAATAAAACCGGAAGCATAAAAACTTTTTATGCCGCTCCGCTTTAATAAATCATTACGGAAGTGATAATATATGAAAATAAAGATATTCAGGGCTGTAATAAAATCGATTTTAACTATTTTGTTAACCTTTATTTTATCCGCGCCCGCCTCACCATGGCCCGGCGCCAGACTTTTATGGGCGGAAAATGAGACCGCCGGCGTTGTAATACTTCATACAAACGACATACATTCGCATTTAACGCCTTTCGATATTCCTGGAACCGGTAAAAATCTTGGCGGCGCCGCCAGACACTATGAATTTATAAACGCCGTCAGAAAAAATCATCCGGACGCTCTTTTATTGGACGCTGGAGATATATTTCAGGGCACTCCTTTTTATACGTTCTTTAAAGGCGAAGCCGATATAAAATCATTTTCGCTTTTAAAATATGACGCAACCACGCTTGGCAATCATGATGTTGACGACGGCCTTAATAATCTGTTAAAACAATTAAAACATGCTAATTTTCCAATGCTATGCGCGAATGTGTTTTATAAAAAAAATCATAAGCCGGTTTTTAAATCGCATATAATACTGGAGCGTTTCGGCTTGAAAATAGCGGTAATGGGCGCTATTGGTAAAAACGCATGGGACGTAATACCGGCAAAACTCCTTAAAGATATTTATATAATCGATGAAAAAAAGACGATTAATGAACTCGCGGCAAAATTAAGGAAGAAAGCTGATCTTGTAATTCTTCTGTCGCATCTTGGTTACGAACCGGATCTGGATTTCGCTAAAAACGCGAAAAATATAGATATAGTGGTCGGCGGCCACACCAATACTATTTTAAGAAAACCGCATTTTATCGATAACGGCGCGGAAAACGGCATCGGCGGCACTCTTATTCTGCAGGGGTTTAAATGGGGAGTCTATATAGGCCGGCTCGATCTTGAATTCGATTTAAAAACCCGTAAAATTAAAAATTATAAAGGTTATTTAAATTTTATCGATGATAACATAAATGCGGATGCAAGTTCACCCGTATCGCTTATGATAAAAAAATACGAAAAGCTCATGGAAGAAAAAATAAATATCAAACTCGGAGTGTGCGAATCGGATATGACTTACGGCGACGATGAAAGGCATAAAAATACTCTTCCGCTCGGAAATCTCGTGTGCGACATCTTAAAAGAAGCCGGAACTGCGGATATGGCCATAATTAATTCGGGTGGAATACGCGATATGATGCCCGCCGGCGATATAAGCATAGCCACTATAATGAAAGTGCTTCCATTCGATAATAGTATCTCGACTATGGAACTAAAAGGCGAAGATATTTCCGCCATGTTTAATTTTATAGCCGCGGGATATGGTAAAATATCCGGCTATCAATTCGATTCAGGAATTTCATTTACACTCGATATTAAAGCCGGAAAAGTTAAAAATTTAAAAATTGCCGGTAAACCAGTGGAAGCGGAAAAGATATATAAATTATCTACTATTTCATATCTAACCGAAGGTAATCAGAACGGCGGCATATTTTTTAAAAATGCCAGAAATATTAAAGATAACGGTTTTTATTTAAGAGATGCCATGATCGAATATGTAAAGAAAAAAGGCACAATAAAAACGCCGCCGAACAGGGTTATGACTGTAATAGAATAATACGCGGGTATAGTTTTTAATTATGATCATATTTATCCGCATGGCGGGAATCGAACCATTCCCGCGCCAGCAGGCATGACGGCACTATCGATTCGGCATGGCCGGCTTTTTCTTCGGCTTTTATAAAAGAAACATCGGCCCCCTGAGCTTTGAATATATGATATGCCGCTCTCGATATGCCGCAATCAATAATATCGTCGGCGCCGCCGTAATAAAAATTAACCGGGACGCGCGGCGTCCAGCCTTTGTGAACCGCATTTTCTTCGAGCGCCATAAGTAAAAAATTTCGGCCGTTATCCGGCGTTTCTTTGTATGAAGTTTTACGCGCCGATTCATTTATAAACTCTTCGGTAAGTAAAACGTTTAAATCTGATGGAAGCGAGCTTATCTTTTCAAGCGAAAACCCTCCGTAAACTATATCGTTAACCGCTTCTATATAAGGCTTTTTTAAAAAATCAGAAGGCGCCCCTTTTAAATATATCTCATTATAAGCGCCGAGAATTCTTGCCATCACGGCTCCTGAAAGCGGATTCGGACGTAAAAGCCAGCCGCGCAGCAAAACCGAAGGATCGTAAGCGCCGCTTATTCCAGCCGCGGCAGCTACATTCAGACCGCATAAGGCGCCGCCTGATTCAAGATGACGCTGCAGAGCGAGCATTACATGAGCACCCTGGGAAAATCCGGCCAGATAAATTTCATTATCCGCTATCCGCAAAAAAGCGCCGTCATATTTTATTGAATTTAAATAGCTTTTCACGGCTTCAAGAAAATCGTCGCAGCAAATAGCGCATGAAGCCGCATGAAAATAAGGATGAAATCCTCCGGTTTCTCCAAGCCCCGTATAATCGGGAAACGCGGCTGCATAACCGCGAAGAACGAATACGCTGGCGACTGCTCCGGCTTCCGAACAATTATTTATATCCGAAGGCGCCGCTTTATCATCGAATAGCGTACCGTGCATATAACAAACCATGCGGCGGTTCCAGACGCAAATATCGGCGGGAAGCGCTAAAAGCCCGGACGCTTTTACCATGCAGCCTTTGTAATCGGACGTATAATATAACAAACGTATATATTTTATAAGCGCGCCGTCCGATTTATCTCTGACGCCCGATAATATGCTTTCTATCTGCGCGCGCGGTATTAAATTTTTCACTAAAAAAGATTCTATTTCCCTGGCGTTTATTTGCGTCACGGACTCCGCCGATATAAGCCCGCCGCGCCTTGCCGCCGCCGCGGACGGTTCGTCCGCGATCGCGGGATATGGACAAACTAAAAATAGAAAAAAAAGAATACCCAGAAAAATTGACATATAGCTCTACTCTCCCGATAATTTATTTTTTACTTTACCGCACTGAATAATTTTTATTATTTATACATCGTTATAATCGTTTTGAATGGTTTTATATTTTACAAAAAATTTAAATCATAATGCCTGCGGTTACTCGAATTTTAAAATCTTTGAGTCCGAATAATAATGACGTAAAATTTCCTCGAATTTTTTTCCGGAAAGCGCCATTCCTTTAGCGCCATCCTGGCACATTCCAACCCCGTGTCCCCAGCCCGCGCCGTGAAATATGAAAGTATCGCCGGAAGCCTTTTTCTGAATCTCGATAAAAAAAAGAGACGAACGAAGCATGCCGAAAAGTTTTCTTATCGGCAGCTCTTTATATATCATAAATTTACCGGCCGATCCTGTAATTTTAAGCGCCGTTATACGGCCTGATGCGCCACGTTCCACCGCCTCAATCGATAAAAGCCGTCCGATATTATAATGAGCATCGATCATTTTTTCGAGCCTGCCGCGGCTGAATTCACGCCGCCAGCGATGTTTGTCAGCATTATCACAGGCGCCCGCAACCGAACAATACGCCGGCGGCGGATCAAGTATAAATTTTTTCAGGGCCGCTTCGCTGGTAGATAAATCTAAAATTACCTGGCTCGTCGAATCGTTTATTTTAATTAAAGCGGAATCGAATGGCGCGCTCCATATTTTATTTGAATTTTCAGTAAGCCCGCCGCAATTTGCGTGATAAACGGTATCTACTATATGCCCGCGCGAAACCATTATCATGGAAGCAGTCTCATCGACGGCGCGATCGGATGAACTTCGCCTGTTAGCCAGACCGCCGTATGCCTGGCAGTGAGTGCCTGCGCAAAAATCATAATCGGATTCGGTATGACGCGTTTTGAATTTCGCGAGCACTTCCGAACGGGCCGCTACGGCCTGAGCGCATATCGCCTGATACGGAGCGGATGCTTCTATTTCCGAAGGCACGACCACTTTAAGTAATTCGTTTAAAGAAATGACGTTTATTATCTGTAATCCGCCGTAATTATCGGCAAATATTTTAATAAGGCCGCCGTAACGGGCATCTTTAAAATTATGCCATTTATCGCCGCGCCCAAATTCCATGTTTTTAATTAATATTTCTTTAGAAGCCGCGATTTCGATATATTCCGCGTCTGTAAAATCGATTTTAACGGCTTTAACTGTACGCGATTTTTTAATTTCAGAACCAGAAGCCGGTAAATATTCTACCACGCCTTTAAAAAAGCATTCCGGCTTTTTTTCGCGTACGGCGTGAACGAATGCCGGGATTTTATGAACGGCGCGCAGTTTATCGCAATATTCACGGCATACGGTTTCACCGGCGAAAGGCCCGCGTGAAGCGAAAAGAGTCCGTACGTCTATATCGCCGTAATTCGAGCCGGACGATAAAATACAGCCGTAAGTAAAAAAAGAAAGACTTGAAAAAACGGCTTCGAGTGAATCGAGCGCTTCAAAGGCGGCCGCTTTTTTATCGCCGCGGAATAAATGAGAATAAGGAAAGGTTTTTAATACGGCATAATATTTTATAACGGCGGGTTTCGAACGCGTTATGCCGGAAATATAAAGTTTTAATTTATTACCCTGGATCGGAGCCGTATTTTTATTTTTTTCCCCGGCGAGAATTTTTAACGTAAAATCGCTTTCAATAATGATTTCTGCCGTTTTATAATCGTCGATAAGACATATATTTATATCTCTTAAAGGCAGTTTTATCTTAGAATCATTCGGCGGTATTACGCGGCGTTCGGGCCGGACGGCCGGACCGGCAATAAGCGGACGTGAAAAATAAAAACCGTATAAAATAAAAACGGCCGGTATAAAAAGTAAAGTTAAAAAAAAGAATAATGATAAACTTTTTTTATCGTTTCCTGTCGTTTCATTTTTTTTCATTTCCATCGATATTCTCCCTGACGTTTAAAATACGATATGAATAGTTTAAAATTCGTCATAAAAAAAACCTTTAATAAGCGAGCGTAAATATAAGGCATTTTTTAGTTGCGGCGAAATTTTTAACGCTTTATTTATATAAATTACCGCTTTTTCATACTCAAAACGTTCATAATGAAGTTCGGCGAGAGACATTACGGCGCTTATATGTTTCGGATTGAGTTTTATGGCCCGTTCAAAACATTTTTGCGCCATGCCGTAAGCCGATAAATTAGATCTTTTTTCTTTCATATAACGCAAACCAAGAAGATAATGAGGTTCGTCGAACCCTGGATAAAAAAGCGTTAAAAAATAAAGATAACGTAATTCGGAATTAAGGTCCATGTGTCTTATGGCAATTTGCGCGAGTTCATAAATTACCGGAAGCGACAGGTTAATATTAGAAGCCTTAATTAAACATTCGGCCGCTTCGTTAAACCGGCCCTTAGATTTAAGAATATCGGCGCTAAAACAATACGGCTCCGTTCGCGAAGCGAAAAGGCTCGAAGACGCTTTATAAAAATGAAGCGCTTTTTCATAATCGCCGCTTACTTCATAAATTTTTCCCTGCATGAGATACCAATCGGATTTTATATATTTAATGCCGAATATAGCGCCGAGCAATGAAAATATAATTATCAAAATGCACGCGCTGATGCGTAAAAACCAGCCGCTAAAATTTAAAGTAAACCGGTTTTTTTTGTTGATGGAACCCGAATTATAAGCTATAGCGGATAAAAGAACGAAAATAAAGAGCATGTGCGGAAGATTGAGCGTAACATTAAAGCATGAATCGATAAGAATAAAAATTAAAAGGCAGGCGGTTATTCCGCCGTGCCCGGCGTTTCTTTCATTCTTTCCGAATGCGGCGGTTACGGCGAAATAAACCGCGGATGTAACCGCCAGCAGAAAAAATATGAATGAAAAAACTCCGCTTTCCGCGAATATATTAATAAATTCATTATGCAGATGAGACGGATTAAAATAATAAGGCACTGAATCGTATAATGCCGAAGAATGATCTATAAATTGAGCGTATTGTGGAAATACGAGCAGCATGGTATTAAGCCCGCAGCCGAAATAAAAATTATCTTTGATTATACGCCAGCCCGCATCGAGCATATAAAGCCTTTTAGATGATGTTTCGCCGTTGAAAAAAAGCGCGGCGGCACGGGAAAATATAGTTTCTCCCGAAGCCGCGAGCATGTCTTTAAGTTGAATAAAAAAAATGACGGCCGCGAAAGAAACTATAATATTAATAAAAGCTGGGATTTTTTCAGGCGCCGTCATTTTTAAAATAATGAAATAAACGAGAATAAACGCAGCGAAAGCTATTTGTGAAGAACGGCACAGCGGAATAAACAACGAAGCCGCAAAAAGAAACTGGGTAAGCCAGAGTGAAGATTTAACGTATATATTTTCCGCGCGTAATAAAAATCTTATATTAAGCGCGGACATCACGCCGAAAAAAGGCGCGGCAAAATCGGGATTGCCGAAAGTGGAAACGTACGTTTGACGCGTGGTAAGTCCCGCCGCATCCAGGTTCTGCCATATTTTAAAAAAATTTATCGAAAACGCCTCGCCGATTATGACTATCGCCGGAAAAATTCCAGATAAAAGCAAAGCTTTTAAATAAAATTCGATATTATCATAATTTTCCGCCGTAGAATATAAAAATATTGAAAACCATAACGCCGCCGTTAGATAATAATGGAACTTAAATATCGACGGCCCGGCGGCCTGAGTATTTATAAGAGATAACGAAAGCGAAGCGATAAATATCAAAAATATAAATGATCCGCGCGGCATCTTTAAAACAGGGCCCGGCCTTTTTAATATGATGATAACGGCGGCAATAAGACCGCAAACGCCAGCGCCGGCATATAAAGCGAAGTTTTTAGGCGCTATGCAGTGGGAGTAACACATTTTTGAAAAAAATGACGGCATGGTTAAAATGAACGCGCCAAGAAATAACGCGAGAAATTTATTTAATAAATCTAAAATTTTACTCAAAAAATTCTCCCTTTCAACGTACTCCAGTTATTTAAATAAAAAAGCTCCGGTGAAAGCGGCCGGGCAAATATTCGATATATAAACAGACTTTTCACGAGCCGTACGGCGTTTAAAAAAATTAACGCATGTATAAAAGCGCTCCACTGATCGGTTTAAGCTCGATTTCAGATGTAATCTTTAATGAAGCGCCGCCGGCCGATTCATCGGTAAAAAATTTATCATTATGATAAAAAATATTCCATTCGCCTTCGGGAATGATAAATTTAACGGTATCGCGCCTCGGATTCGCAAGCACTAAAGCCGCTTTCCATTTATCGCCGGTCGATTTGCGTTCAAGTATGTAAGCTAAGCATTTAGGCGCTACCGGCATTTTCAAATCGTGCGATAAAAATTTTACGCAGGAGAAGACGTCTTCGGCGGAAGTCAACCTGAATAATGGATGTTCGAGTCTCATCGCTATAAAATTTTTAAACAGCTCGATCACGTCTTTATTTTCGATTTTAAGCTCCCAGTTTATCTTGTTAATCGAATCAGGCTTATTGTAACTATTTTCTTCTCCGTTTTTAGTGCGCATCATCTCCTGACCGGAATGTATAAACACCACGCCCTGCGATGTTAAAATTAAAAAACAGGCGAGCCTGTGCATTCTTTTTATTTTTTCGGCTGTAATCGAACGATCGCGCGAAGTGGTATGTATAAGCGTATCATAAAGCGTACGGTTATCATGGGCCTCACAATAATTAATGGATTCAAGCGGCGACGCGGCAAAATCCAGAATGCTTCCCGTAACGCCATGTTCTATTATTTCAACACCCGATGTTCCCTGAACGTAACCGCCTTTGTCATCCCATACCGAACCTTTAATAGCGTCGCGAAAAATATCGTTAAAAACTGCAAATCCTTTGCCGCGTTGAGCGCCCTTTACGGTCGGTTCAATGCCGGACATGCCCGCCGCCCACGGTTCGCCATAAATAAAAATATCCGGGTTGATCTTTTTTAATTCATCGGTAAGAAGATATACGGTTTGAGTGTCGATAAGCCCCATAAGATCAAAACGGAACCCGTCTATTTTGTATTCCTTAACCCAGTATTTAAGCGAATCTATAATAAACTTACGCCCCATATAAGATTCCGATTTAAATTCATTGCCACAGCCGGAACCGTTCCAGTAAGAA
>CAYQWL010000117.1:0-1175 GCA_964421195.1 uncultured bacterium
GTACGGATGCCTGCTACGACGTCTTCGCCCTGGGCGTTTATAAGATATTCTCCAAAAAATTCGTTTTCGCCGGTTGACGGGTTGCGCGTAAAAGCGACGCCGGTAGCCGAAGTGTCGCCTTTATTACCGAAAACCATCGTTTGAACGTTTACCGCAGTGCCGATGTCATCGGGTATTTTATACATTCTTCTGTATGTAATAGCGCGCGGGTTATTCCATGACTGAAACACGGCGTTGCGCGCGCCGCGGAGCTGTTCGAGCGGGTCCTGCGGGAAGTCTTTGCCGGCTTCTTTTTTATATAACGCTTTAAATTCTTTTACGAGCTGCTTTAAATCGTCGGTAGTGAGCTCGGTATCGTCATTGACTTTACGATTTTTTTTCATGGCGCGGATAAGGCTTTCAAAATGGCTTTTTTCTACGCCCATGACGACGTCGCCGTACATGGCGATAAAACGGCGATATGAATCCCATGCGAATCTGTCGTTTTTCGTTTTTTTAGCCAGGCCGTCAACTGATTCGTCGTTGAGGCCGAGGTTTAATATGGTATCCATCATGCCGGGCATCGACATTTTAGCGCCCGAACGAACCGATACGAGAAGCGGATCGTTTTTATCGCCGAGTTTTTTACCGTTAATTTTTTCGAGGTCTTTTAAACCGTCGAGCATCTGTTTTTCGACTTCTTCAGGCACTCTTTCACCGTTTTTGTAATATTCTATGCAGGCTTCGGTGGTTATGGTGATGCCCGCCGGAACGGGAAGGCCTATTTTAGCCATTTCAGCAAGATTGGCGCCTTTGCCGCCGAGAAGGTCTTTCATGGTGCCGTTGCCGTCGTTTTTGTCTTTCGAAAATAAATAAACGTATTTTTTAGCCATCGATGTAACAACTCCTTAATTTTGAACTTTTTAATTTAATTTTATTTTATTTGAACTTTAAAAATTGTCTCTGTTCCGTTGTTTTATATCAAGAACCTGATAAATTGTCCCGTTTTTATTTAAACTCGAATTCAAAGCCAGGGTGTATTATTGAGAATTTAAGTTAAATAAAGTTTTAAAAATGAATTAATCGATTTTTAAACTCCGGGGGGTTATATAAGATAGTGGGCACGCTCTTTCGATGTGCCCACTGATGTTTTTTTATTTAGCCGCCAGCGCGGTTTTTGCTTTATCGACTATTGC
>CAYQWL010000117.1:1185-11828 GCA_964421195.1 uncultured bacterium
ACGTGCCGTTATCGGTGAATGCGATATCGGCGAGCACTTTTCTATCGAGTGAGATGTTTGCTTTTTTCAGGCCGTTTACGAATTTAGAATAAGAAAGGCCGTGCTCGCGTGTTGCGGCGTTAATTCTTATTATCCATAAGGACTTGAATTCTCTTCTTCTTGCCCGTCTGTCACGATATGAATAAACATGCGCTTTAATTACCGCCATGTGCGCCTGTTTATAAGTGCGGCGTCTGGAACCGAAAAAACCTTCGGCCATGTGCATAATCTTTTTATGATATTTATGTGTGTTTTTTCCGCATTTGATTCTCACTTTTAATTCCTCCTAAGAAAGCTTGAGCTTGAACATTCTGGTGTTTTTAGTGTTTTAGAGTTTATTTGACGGTTTTATTTATATACCGGTATTTATCCGGCTATCGGGGACTGATAAATATAGTGTTAAAACCATCCGGCCGCGGTAATGGAATGCCGTCATAAAAAACCGCGGGAGTTGAACGGTATTTTTTCGTCGCTTTTGCGAGTGTTAATTAAAGGTTTAAAAGTTGCTTTACTTTGCTTAAATCGGCCTTCGAAACGTAAGTCGGTTCATGCAATCTGTTTTTCTGTCTGCGTGTTTTAGAGGTGGTGAGCTTATGGCTTATATAAGCGCATGAACGCTTAATTTTACCGCCGCCCGTAACGTTAAAACGTTTTTTTGCACCGCTGTGTGTTTTAGCTTTAGGCATAGTAACTTCCTCCTTCTTATAACATAATTTTTTACTTTTTAATCATTTAAAATTTATTTTAAATATCGTAATGTTTAAATAAACCATCGGGAATAAGCTGTTGAATTAATTATTGACTTGTTTGATTGTCAATTTTCGGAATTAATAATTTCCTCGCCGGTACGGTTTTCGACGGGTTGTCTCGTTTCGTCGTTTTTTTCCGTTCCGATTTCCGTATCGCCGGTTTCATTTTCTTTTACGTCAGCTTTTTTAGCATCTGTTTTAGGCGTTACAACCGCTTTAGGCGCGAAAATCGAAACTAAATTACGGCCTTCGTTAATACAGCCTTTTTCTATCGTACTGCATTCAGTAATCGCCTGCGCGAGCCTTTCAAGAAGCTTTTTACCGAAATCCTGATAAACGACTTCACGGCCTTTAAACATCACTACGGCTTTTACGCGATGGCCTTCTTCTAAAAATTCTTTAGCATGTTTGGCTTTGGTTTCAAAGTCATGATCGTCGATTTTCGGCCTGAGCTTAATTTCTTTTGTTACCACCGTGCGTTGTTTTTTCTTGTTTTCTTTGCTTTTTTTATTAAGCTCGTACTTATATTTGCCGAAATCCATAACCTTACAAACTGGAGGGGTCGCGCTGGGCGATACTTCCACCAGATCCATCCCGACTGAGCGGGCAAGCGCCATGGCTTCGTCGATAGATTTGACTCCAAGCTGTTTGCCTTCATGGTCGATAAGCCTGACTTCGCGAACGCGTATTTTTTCGTTCACTCTTGGCATTTGCTGAACGTTACTGATAAAAAAACACCTCCGGAAAAAATAAAAATTTGAATTCAAGACATGATTATACACCTAAAAATATGCTTTGTCAATATTTTTGTTAATAATTTCAATAGAACCTTGAATTTAAAAACTTATTAATGTATAATTCATAATTATATGGATAAAAAAAAAAGTATTATTATTATTCAAAGCGGTGATCCGCGGGCTGCGCTTGAATACGCCGCCGGCCATGTGCCTGATAAAGGCCGGGATACTTTAATTTTAACTCGTTCGTCTTCGAGAGCCGATATTTACGCCCGTCTTGCGCGTGAGTTAAACGGCGGTAAAATTTCGGCAGGCCTTACTTTTATGTCGCTGAATTCATTTATTGAAAATTATGCGGCGCTAAATATTTATCCGGGCCGTTTTTACGCCGGGCTTGAAGATAAAAATTTGCTTATTATGTGCGCGGCCGCGATGCATCGTAATAATACGGCGGTTAATATTAATTTTATAGACTTATTAAGCCGGGCCATATCGGAACTTAAATCATGCGGCGTCGATATATCTTCTCTTGATAAAATGCGGCGTCTTGCCGGCGGGGCTTATGACGGGCTTTCATTTAAATGCCGCGCGCTTATAGAGATTTACAAAACTTATCAAAAATTGCTCGAAGATAAAAATTTATTTGATTATTATGATAAAGCGGCCGCGCTTTCATTCGATTTAAGTTTTAGCGAGTATATTCGGGACGCTTACAGGTGTGTAATATTCGATCGATTCGATGAGCTTACGCCGATTGAAACTGCGGTTGCGGCTAATATAGCGGTTTCTGCCGTTCAAACCGTATTTATCGAATCTTCATTTTACGGTGTGGATTTTCCGGCCGGCGATTTATATATTCGCCTGCGCGAAAGAATAGCGGCAATAGGTTTTACGGTTGAAACCGAGCTTTTTATTTTAAACCGTGACGGTTCGCCGTCCGTTTCGTGCCGGTCTCATCGTGGCGCGTTAAAATCGTCTTCGTGCCGTAACGGATTTATCCAGCGCATCATGTGTTCAAATCCCGCTCAGGAGGCTGAAAAAATAGCGCGCCTTATAGCTTCGAAAATTTCGTTAGATAATATAGAGCCTTCCAGTATAGCCGTTTTCATGCCTGAATTTCAATCGCGCCGTAAGCTTTTTAAAACTGCATTTGATAAATATGGGCTTAAATTTCAAACGAATGAGGGCATTCGTTGTTATGATTCTGGCGTCTGTGCGAAATTAAAGACGGTTTTAAAATTTATAGCGGCATACGATTCGGATTCGTTTCTTGCCTTATTCAGCGCCGGTGTATTCAAAAGATTTATCCGATATAAAAATGCCGGCGTTAATCGTCATCAGGTTAAAAAACTTCTTGCGGTAACGAAGATATTGGGGCCCGGCGCGGCTATAGAAGAACAATCCGCCGCGGCCGCTGTAAAGCTTGAATTTGAGGAAAATTCCGGGCTTATGATTGAATTATATGGTGATATTATAAAATTTGTGGAATGTAAAGATAATATTTTTAATCATGGTGTGGCTGGTATTGAACTTACTTCGCCCGTTGAAACATCATCCGTTTTACCGGCCGGTTCCGGCCGGTTTGATATGTTCGATTGCTTTATGCGCATAGCCTTTTTTCTAAAACATGAATCTTTTGTTATTGAAACGTCCGATAATGGAACTGAATTTTTTTCTTTTATTATGCGGCGGCTTAAAGAATATGCGCTGCGTTTTAATAAGCTCGAAATTGATTTAAAATTCGGTATGCGGGAAGGCGCGGCTTATCTGCTCGAACGGCTTTCACATACGTTTGCTCCTGATTTTATAGATAACGATAAATTAAAAAATATTCCATCGCGCGATGCGGTTATAATATATTCCAGAGAAAATATAGATTTATTCAGGTGCGATTATTTATTTATAGCGGGCGCTATAGAAGGAGTTTTTCCTTCGAGCGCAAGCGGCGGTTCGATTTTTTTCGAAGATTCCGATCGTATGGCGCTCGAACTTTATTCGGGACAGTCCCCTTTATATCGCGAGCGTTTTTTATTTCATCAGCTTTTGAATCTGCCGTCGCGCGGCGTATTTTTAAGCGCTCCTCGCGCCGGATTGAATTCGCCTTTTATTGAATCGCGCTTTTTCAGGGAAGTTGAAAATGTTCAGGTCAGCGGAGATGTAGAAGGCGTTCTGTGCGCCGCCGATTCGGTAAAAACGGTCCTTGCGTCAGCGGTTTCTTTAACGGGCGGGGCTTTTTCCGGGAGTACGCTCGCGTTCGAAAATAACGATGATTATTCCCTGATAGAAGCGCGCGAAGCGCTGCGTTCGTTTGAAGTTTTGCGCGGCAGAAATACTGAAATAAAAAATGACTTTATTTTAGACTGTTCGAAGGTAAAACGGGATTATATTTTAAGGCGTATTCTCGATACGGCCGGAAATTTTCGCATGGGTGCCACGCTTGTTGAAAAATTTTATTTTTGTCCCGCGCGTTATTTTTTTTCAGCCGCGCTTGGTATAAAAGCGAAAGAAGTTTATAGCGGCGAAATAGATCCGCTTTATGAAGGCGAGATAATACATAAAACGCTCGAACTTTTTTTTTCAGACCGTCCGGTTCTGGATGCGCTCGATAATTATTTTAAACTACCTTCCCGCCGGATCGAATTGCGCGCCGATTTAGAACGCCGCCTTTTTAACGCCGGCTTTACTGCGATGAAATATTATTGTATTAGAGAACGTTTTGGAGATTCTTATTACGGCGTTAAAGCGTTTCAATATTTCAACGGGCTTGAAGGCTATTTGCGCGGAGGTTCTTCTATTGCCGGCGCTTGTGGAATAGCCGGTTATTTTAAAAAATTTCTGTCTGCTCATCTTGATTATATTGCGGCGCAGAATTTTTATGCCGCGCCCGCTGCCTGCGAGTATCAATTGAATCGTTATTTATCCACGCGCGCCGGCCGTGCCGCTATTTCGGCGAAGTGCGATCGTATCGATGCTTACTTTGATAATGCTTCCGGCAGGCTTTACTTTATGATCGTGGATTATAAAACGGGGGCGGTCCCCGCCGCATCCGACATTGTTACGCTCTGCAAGCTTCAGGCCCCTTTTTATCTTTATTTTTTAAATGAAAAACTAAAAGAAGAGATTGCTAAGGGAACGCGTGTTTTTAAATTATTCGATGCGCGCGAGTGCGCCGCCGTTTGCTTTATTTATTCATCTATTTCTAAACTCGATAATAAGCTCGAAGCCGAAAAGTTCGTTTTTATTCCTGGCAGATTTTTAGCCGCGCGCGCTGGAAAAAAAAAGGATTCAGGTTCCGATGACGATAAATTTGGTGAAAAAAATGAAAACGAAGAATTTAAACTTAAATTTTCATGCCGGGCGAATGAAAATTATGACGGTTTAATTGGAAACGTTCCAGATATTATTGAAAATTTTATCGATAAAGTATCCCGCGGCGATTTTCATGTTTCGATTCTCGCCGGTCACGATTGCAAGTTCTGTGAATTCAATCGAATCTGTCACAGAAATAGCAGGGCCGCCGGCTTTTTTCGTAAAAAAAACGGCGCTTTGAATAACGGTATGGTTATGAATCCGTCGTTATATTCGATAAATATGGAGGTTTAATATGAAATGCGCCGGTTTGAATGCCGCGACGCCGCGCGGCCTTGAATTAAGTCAAAAACAGGCGCGTGCCGCGGTTTATGACCGTCATGTCTCGGTGCGCGCCGGCGCCGGTTCCGGTAAAACTAAGACCATAATAGAAAAAATACTCGGCATTATACTCGACGGATATGAAAATATAAATCGCGGCTTATCGTGCGGCGCTGTTTCTTCCGGCGTATCGTGCAACGATGCGCAGGCCGGTGTGGAGATATTAAAAAGCGTGCTCTGCATTACATTTACGAATAAAGCCGCGGCGGAGCTTGTTGAAAGGCTCCGCGTCCGGCTCGAAGATGAGGCGGATAAAACGGATTGTGAAAAATTGAGAAATTATCTCGACGGTGTTATGCAGCGAATAAATTTGCTTGAAATTTCGACGCTCGATTCTTTTTTTACTTCTATATTAAAATGTCATTCTTTCGAGCTCGGACTTTCTCCCGGTTTTACTCCCGCGCCGGCGGGAAGGGCGGATATTCTTTTCAGGACGGCGGTTTTTAATGCGCTTGACGCGCTGGCGGGCGGAGCTTATAAATTCGCGTCTTCTACGGCGGGTTTTAATATATTCGATGATTTTTATTCTTTTTATAAAAGAAAGGCCCGTATTCATAATTTATTCGCCCGTATTTTATCGAAATCCGTTTATCTTGACACCCCGCTTTTTAAGTATAAAACGGTTGAGGATTTCAGGGCGCATATTTTTCAACGCACGGCCGCGCTTGAGTCGGCGGCGCGTGATATTGAAATGAAGGCGCTTGCTGTTTCTGAATCACTGGCTGAAGCGATAGAAATTTTAAGATGCGAATCAGCGTCGATGGGCGGCGAATCTAAAAAGAAGGCGTCAGCTCTTATAGATTTTTATGACCGGGCGGCAAGCGGCGCCGGAAAATTTGAAGAATTTTTTGAATGTCTTGCGGTGGAATTTCGTAACGTTCGGTTTCCGGCAGGTTCGTCCGGCGCCGGGGAGAAGTTTAAAACTCTTATTGCGCCGGCAAAAAAATCCGCCGCGGCTTTTTTGGGCGTAAAAACGTGCGCGGCGGATCCTGCCGCTTTTGAATTAAGCGATGTTGAATTTGATTTTTTTAAGGGAATGTGCGATATTTTTGATATATGCCGCAAAGAATATGAAAGGTTAAAAAAAGATGAAAATCTTCTCGACTTTAATGATATAGAAGAAATAGCGCTTGAAGCCGCCGGCCGTGAAAATATAAAAAACGCTCTTGCAACGCGTTATTCGCATATATTGATCGACGAATTTCAGGATACTAACGGGCTTCAGGCCCGTATAATCGATATGATAAAAGGCGGCGCGCGGCTTACCATTGTAGGCGACGGCATGCAGTCGATATATAGATTCCGAAACGCTAATTGCGCTCTGTTTTCAAGCTTCGAATCGCATATTGCAAACGACGGCGGTTTGAACGTAAATTTAGATGATAACTATCGTTCTTCACGTAATATCCTTAATTTTATCAATGATTTTTTTGCGTCGCTTAATTTCGAAGCGAAACATTCGTTTCCTGATTTTCATTATATGCCGCTTAATGCGTTGTCGGATAAGGCCGTAGATCGCGATCCGGCGGTTGAATTCGGTTTGTTTCCCTTTATAATAGATAAACGCGTAGAAAATGGCGATTCCGGGCAATATGCTCGTTCGCGCGGGGTTGAAGCGGTTAAAACTGAAAATTCCGACGGGAAAGCGCCGGTGGAAAGCCCTGCCGATGTGGATTGTAACGATGAGATGGAAAATGGGTCCGGCGATTTTGAGGCCGGGCAGTTTGATTTTATAGCCCGGCGCGCGGCCGCGCTCTGTGAAAGCGGCGAATACGGCTTCGGCGATATGATGGTTTTGCTTACCCGCATGAGCGCGGTAGATTCGCTTGCCTTTGCGTTCCGCGAAGCGGGCGTTCCTTTCGTTATAACTAAAAGCCGTAAATTTTACGAACGGCCCGAAGTGCTCGATATGTATAATCTGGTGCGTTCGCTCGCGGACCCTTATGATGATATTTCATTGTGCGGTATCTTGCGTTCGCCCGTTTTCAGCGTGCCTGATTATTTGTTGTTAGCGTTGAAAGAAAGTTTTTATTTATATTCTAATCAGGACGGTTCTGATTCCCGCGCGCATGTATCCGGAGGTTATCCGCATTCGGAAGGTCCGTATTTATTTGATGCGCTTGAAGCGCTCGCGGCCGGCGGGTTTGATTTTTATTCCGCGCTCGATTCTAACATCGTTTCTAATGCTGTATATGAATATGAAAAATCGCGGCTCATAAATATATTGAGTAAAATGAAAGAATATACTGATTTGTGCGGGCATAAAAGCGCTTATGACGTTCTTGCGTATATATATATTGATTTAAATTTAGAATGCAGATATTCATACGCGGGAGATTTCGGGCCCGCTTATAAAAATATCGAAAAATTGCTGTTTCATATTCAAACCGACGATTACCTTCCTGATTCGACTATTTATGATCTCGCAGATAATTTTGAAAGCGCGGTCGATATAGGATTCAACGAAGAAGAAAGTCAGCCGGAATCGCCGGGAAACGCGGTTAAAATAATGACGGTCCATCAGGCGAAAGGACTTGAAGAAAAAGTGGTTTTTATTCCTGAGCTTGAACTTGATTTTTTTAAGGCGATCGATGTGGATATAATGGTGAATGCGGATTCTGATCTTGCATTTCATCCGGGCGCTTTTATCAGGTTAAATGAAAATTCCGCGCTTAAGCGTTATTATGACTCCGTTAAAAAATATGAAAAAATACATGAACTTTTCGAAAAAAAACGTCTTTTATACGTTGCGATGACGCGATCATGCGAAAAATTAATAATGAGCGCTGAGTTTCGAATTACTATAAGTTCGTCCGGTACGGTAAGCTCGGCGGTTTTAAAGAAGCAGCCGTTTATTTTCGCTAATTGTCATTTAAACTGGTTAGTTAATTATTTAAATTTAGACGCTCATTATTTTATCGATGCCATGCTTGACGGAGAATATAGAATAATAAACTGCGCATTCGGTCACGCCGGCCTGTTCGTTAAACCGCCTGAACCTATCGCGCGATCGCCGCGGACGGACTTATCTACTTTCACGCCTTCCGGATGTTCCGCGCTTGAATTTATTGAATCGCCGGCGCATAATTCGCCCGGCGCCGTGAATGAAGTAAAAAAGAATTCAAGCCTGCCTGGCCTGGTTAAACTTTCTTATTCGGCTTATAAAAAACTTTTTGCGGCGGAAAGCGAAATTGCCGTTTCAGATAGTGTTTTTAGTGCAAATGCAGTCATTTCGAGTTGCGGTACAGTCGAAAAACGTGACGCCGATGATGTATTAAATGAATTTATAGAACCTGTTTGTTATAATGAAGACGTTTTTATTGGAACGATGTTTCATAAAGCGCTTGCCATGCTTTTGCAAACGCCGTTTGCGTCCGGAGAAGCTTCGGGGTTTGTAAAAGCGGCCGTTTGCGCTGCATATAAGGATTCTCCTGATTTTCCCGGTTTAAAATATCTTCGATCCGTAACCGGTTTATCTTCCGCCGGCGTTGATTCCGCGGCGGTTCGCTGCGCCGCCGCGCTCGATAGTTTTATTAAAAACGCTAATGCGTGCGCTCTATCTGAACTATTCGATCGGTCATCTAAAATCAGGAAGTATTGTGAGTTCAAACTTGAATATTTATATAACGAACGATTATTAGAAGGCGTTTGCGACCTTATAACGATCGATTATGGCGGGGCCGCGGTTATTTATGATTTTAAAACGGTCCGTTCCATCGCGGCCGCTGAAAAGGTTTTTGACGAATATGCAACACAGCTCGCTTTTTATCAATTATGCGCGCAAAATTCACTTGCCGGCGTTTATATGTTTAAACCGCCGGCCGTCATTGTAATAGAAAATTGCGGCGCATATAATGTTAAAAAATATGATATACCGCTTGAAAAAATACGCGCGAAGCAAAACGATATTTTAAAACGTTTATCATCGTAAAATAGCCTGTTAGTTTTTTTATTTTTGGTTTTTAATGGAGCCTTATGGAAAGTAAATAATGGAAAATTAAGATTATATATTTTTTATTTATTTGAAATTTTTTCCTCTCACTAAAAAATTCTTTCCCGCTTATAATTTAATGAATATTATTGCCGATACACAACAAAGATCAGTAAAAAGTTTTAATGCGATTTTTTAAGATCATTTGTTCGTCCGTTAGAAGGCCGGAAAAGCCTATCTAAAATCGGCGTGTATTAAGGAAAAAAATATTTTATAAATCCGCGGGAGGATATAATGAAAGAACTTTTCAAAAGACGCAACCATTTGTTTTTGTTATTATTTGTTTTTACGCTGCTTGTATTTGCGGGATGCACTGAGTCTAAAAATTCCAGTTCCGTTATTCCATGGTCCGATGACGGCGTCGAGCCTAATAATCCGACCTGGAAGATCGATACTCCTTATGTAGTGCAAAAAATGACGGAGCAGTTTTATCAGGTTACATTAGATTGGAACCCGGTTACCACCAATAAATATGATCAGGCTAAAAAAAATATAGTAGGTTATTATATTTTTAGAAGACATGAAGGCGGCGCGGATAAAAAAATTGCTACCACGACTGATGATTATTATATCGATAAATCGTCCGAATTAATCGAAGGCGAAAAATTCGTTTATACCGTAATTGCTTTTGATAATATGCTCAGGCAGAGCGCTTCTTCCGCGCCTCAGGTGATAAGACTTCAGGCTACCGCGGGTAATATTCCGAAACCGCCCCAGAATGTTTATTTTGCTCCGGCGCGTCAGACTGTTTTTGGAATGGATCGCGGTTCGATAATAGTCTCGTGGGACCAGCCGACGCAAAATACCGACGGTTCGCCGCTCGACGATCTTAAAGAATTCGAAATCGAACGGCACTCCGGTAATATTAACGAGTGGCAGTCGATCGCTAAAGTGCCTTCCGGTATAAATGTTTTTACCGATTCTAATTTAGTTATGGGGGTTTATTATTATCGCGTCAGATGTATCGATAAACAGGGAAATTATAGTCAGTATATCGACGGTTCATATACGCTTATGGGGAAAAAAGATAATATTCCTCCGGGCACTCCGACGAATTTAATAGTTACCGGCGACGCTCAGGTCGTTCTTACCTGGACGAAGCCTGATAAAGACTCTGATGGTAAATCGCTCGATATCGCGGGCATCAAAATATACCGTAAACGTCTTGATATAGATGAAGTATATCAGCTTGTAAAAGTATTGCCGCCGGATACTACGTGGACCGATACCGGCGTCAGCATGGATTCTTATTATCAATATGCTATTTCGTCATTCGATGATTCGGGCAATGAGTCGCGTATGTCTAAACCGGCCACCAATAAAGTCGGCGTTACTTTTCCCGATACGCCCGCGGGTTTGATCGTTAGAATGCAGGCGCTTGGCCAGGTTCGCCTCGTATGGCAGCCGGTCGTCGGCGCTATCTCATACAGGGTTTAC
>CAYQWL010000118.1:0-11793 GCA_964421195.1 uncultured bacterium
GTAAAAGCGGTAAAAAAAGCCGCGCGGGATAATACGATAGGTATGAATTTATCGGGCAGGGAACATGCCGATAAAACGGTTTATGAAAGGGCGTCAAATAAAAAAAAATTGGTGAAGGAAGTTGAAGAAATTGATGTTGATAAGGAATAAATTATTTAAGGAGACAGAATAATGACTTTTCGTTTTTCTTTTTATTATAGCCGGGTGCTATTTATATGTTTGTCGTCAGTGATGGTATTCTGGGTTGCGGTTATTCCGGCATACTCATTTGAGAACGATAAAAAAGAAGAAATTTTTGATGAAAAAACGAAAATAAAATTGACCGTTGCCGTCGATTCTTTTATGCATGAGAACAAAGAAAGTAAAATTCTCGTGAAAAAGATAGAAAATTATATATTAACGGCAATATTAAAAAATACCGATGTTGTTCTGGCGGATAAGAATTTCGACGCCTGCTTATCTATCGTATTTAAAACGGCGGCGGCGTTTTCTAAGAATGAAGAAGAATGTTTATGCGTGATTTCGGCCGCCGGTGTTCCTTCGTCTTCCTTTCTATCTTCGCATTCGTTTCTTGACCGTGAAGTCGCGTTCCATGAAATGTTTTCTTTTAAAATGCTCGATATAATTCGGACATGCTCGCGTATTGCTGATTTATATGATGAAAAAGTTCTTTCGGGCATTCGAGAATCTAAAAAACGCGCCGCTCTTCGGCGCGCTATTGAGGAAAAAACGCGCCGCGAAGAATATGAACGTGAGTTAAAAAAGCAAAGAGAAGTTCGCAGGATTGAAGAAGCGCGCGCATGGAAAGAAGAAAAATATCGCCAGTGGAAGAGCAATAAATCTATGTCGATACTTGATGAAGAACTTGAAGCCGCGGGCGTTACATTTGAACAATTGTTAAAAGAATTTAAAGAAATGGATGCGCGGCGCTAAATGCTTGATTTTATAAATTGCATATCCAGTGGCAAATTGAATTTAGTTGAAATTCGTCAGTTAAATTAGCTGCATTGCTTAAAATATTTTTTTTTAATTGTGAAAATATTTCATTTGCCATACTGTCTTCAATTGCTGCTCCTATAAAAAAAGTATGCGGAGAAATTTTTAATTTTTTAAATGATGTTCTTATTCTGTTTAATGCTGTGTTCGCTGTTTTCCAGTGTTCATCGGCGCCTGCTGGATCAATTCCGCCTTTTAATTCTCCAAGCGCTATATATTTTTTCGGATTTGTAGTTATTGATTTTCCGTATTCATTAAATTTACATTCAAAAATACAAATATCAACATTTTTAGAAACTATTGGAGGAGTTAAATTAAAAATTAACGTTCGAAAATCCCCATTATTTTTTTCCCAGTATAACCCTTTTGAATTTTCTTCAATACTTTGATCAATTGTATTGCCATCAATCCATTTATTGCTGGTTGAATGCAAATATTTAAAAGATAAATTCATTATTGATACAAATCCTTTTCGAGTTGCTTCATAAGTTGTTACTAAATCTTTCCAGGTTTTTATATGATTTTTATAGTAATTCAAAATTACATCTTCTCCCATACATAAACGCATTTTCTTAATTCAGTCCTGCCATGGTTGCTCATCTGTTGACTGCTATTCCCTTTTTTTTGAGGTAAAACCAGAATATTATTAATTTTAAATCCAATTTTTTCAGCAATTTCGGATAAAATTAAATCAACGGGTATATTAATTCCCGCATATCTTACATTATCATTCACCATGATTAGTAATCCATTATTATTTAATATACGGTAAAGCTCATAAATTACACAGGACAATTCATAAAAATATCCTTTTATCATTCTTACAATGCCATTATTATTTAATTTTTTTTGTGATTTTAAATAATTTAAATAATCTAAAATTTTTATCAATAAATCAAGATTTTTAGCTATATTTATTGGCTTTTCCCATACGTTATTATTTGCTAAATCTTTTTCCCTGTTTTCAACGGTGCATGTCAACATTTCCTGCCTTAATTGTAAAAGCTGAGTTTCGTTTATACCCAGTAATGAAAGTTCTAATGCATACGTTCGAGTGTAATCATATCTATTGCAATAAGGCGGTGACGTTATAACCGCATCAAAACTATCATTGGAAATTTTTTTAAGATGCTCCAGGCAGGAGCCTTTGATTAAATTGATATTGCCTGAATTATGTTTTTCATTTTGAAATAGCAGAAGGTTATCTGGCGCAACATTTAAGTCGTTAATAATATCAGTTAATTTTTCAGCTATTGCAGAGTCAAATTCTTTAATAATACCTTTATCAAATTTTTTTGTTCCATAACTTCTGTTTGCTCTATAATCCCATCTGAGATATTGTCCGTCTTTTCTTGTATAACTGATTTCTTCTAATATTGATAATAATGCCAGATATAAAATATCTTTTAAATTATCAGGCTGATCATTTATAAAAGAAATATATTTTTCAATTTTATTTTTTGTTTTTTCCGGATAAGCGTTTCTGGTGATTTTTAATTCGTTTAAAGGTTTATTATTATTGTAATTATTCCATGCTTTATTAAAGATGATTTTTTTAATAATATCAGTGCAATTTTTTAAATTATTATAGCGAGCGTTAATTCTTGTTTCAATTATTTTTTGACCAACCTGTAAAAGTTCAATTCCCGTACTATTACAATTAAAATTTGATGCGGTAAATAAAGTTGTTCCAATGCCTGCAAATGGATCCAGTATTGTTTTGTTTTTTAAGTTAAATTTTTCAATCAAATATTCAACTAAACATGAAGAAAATGCCTCTTTATATTTATACCATCTGAAATTTGCGTTTTTTTTATCAGCCTGAAAGCTTACAAGTTGTCTTGAAAGTTTATTATCTTCAATAATAATTTTTTTGAAATGATTTTCTAATTTAATTTCTGCGTTAAGAATCCCGGTTAATATGTGATCATCATTTATTATATGCATATTTATGTTAATTTCCTGTTTTAAAAAATGTGCTTATTATATCACATAATTATTAAATAATAAAGCGTTTTAAAAAATGTTCTATTAAAAAATAAAGATACGCGTTAATTTTCGAATATTAAGTATTCGAGCAGCCGGCCGGTTTGCGAGAGCGAATCGGCCGATATTTTATCGCCCGTGTCGGCGAGAGTATGCCAGAAAGGAAAATCGAAGTCGATTAAAACGGCCGAAGGCACTCCGGCGTTTATCATTGGAATATGATCGTCGTAGATGCGGTATTTTGGTGAAGATTTGAATCCGCTCAGGCCGAGTTTATCGGCTGAAGAAAATATTTTTGCGGTAAGTTGAGGAAACGCTTCGAGCGAGTTGAAGTCCTGATAAACGTTAAGATCTTTATCGCCGATCATATCGATTAATATAAAATATTCAATGTTCTTTTTTTCCTCGCCGGTTAAATGCGCGGCATAATATTTTGAGCCGTAAAGCATGTTATCCGTTCCGGTCGAAAAATCTTCGCCGTCAAAAAATATTAATTTAATAGAGTGTTTTAGCGTATTTTTTTTTAGCGCCGCGACGCGGGCGAGCTCCAGTAAAACGGCTACGCCGGACGCTCCGTCGTTCGCGCCTGGTATGGGATTTAAACGCATGGCGGGATCCGGATCATTTGGCGCTATTGGAATTGTATCGTAATGTGCGCCGAAGATTTTAAATTTAGTTTTTACGGCCGGATTTAAAACCGCGATTACATTATAAAAATCAGTCCCCGTTCCGAGACCTGATGCGCCTTTTAACGGTTGTATTTCCACTTCGAATCCGAGCGCTTTTAATTTTTCGCTTAATTTATCACGCAGAGGTATTTGTTTTTTGTCGCGAGAGGTGCGCGGCCCCATGGCGAGCTGCTCATAAACAAAGCTCAACGCATTGGCGCCGTTGAATTCAAGCTTTATTTCCGACGTATTTTCCGGCAGAGAAATTTCGGATGTGACGGACGCGCCATTTTCAGATAATGCGGATGCGCCAGCACAGGATATTGAAAAAATCATTAAATATGCGAATGCGATCGTAAGCAGACCCGATAAAATGTCGTGGCGGAAATTCGATGTTTTGCTTTTGTATTGGTTCATAACGACACCTCGTATTTTTAAATATGCTTGGGTATTTTTATAATAAAAGTCGCGCCGCGTCCGATTTCCGATTCGACGGCTATACTCGCCCCGTGTTCTTCTAAAATACGGTGTACTATGGCGAGGCCGAGTCCCGTGCCGTTGTCTTTAGTGGTAAAAAAGGGATTGAATATTTGATTATAATCGCCGGGAGGAATGCCGCGTCCGGTGTCGCTTATAGATATTATGTGATTATATTCTTCTTCGCGGGTTGAAATTTTAATTATTTTAGTCGGGCTTTCGCTCATAGCATGAATCGCGTTCTGACATATATTAAAAATAACCTGCTTGATTTGAGCGGGGTCGCATCTGGCTATGAAAGGCCCCTGCGGATAATCTCGTATTATATTTATATTTAGCGACTCTATTTTTGATTGAAGAAGAAAAAGCGTCGATTCGATTATATCGATTATAGAAGTTTCGCAGAATGCCGGCTTGGAAGGCCTGGCGAAATTCAATAAATTCGATATTATGTTATCGAGTCTGTTAATTTCGTCCAGAATAGCTCTGGTATAAGGATTTTTTTTAGAATCGCGTTTTTCATGTTCTTTGTCGATGATTTGAATCATCATTTTAATCCCGGTAAGCGGATTTCTGATTTCATGAGCTACGCCGGAAGCAAGTTCGCCGACGGCGGAAAGCCTGTCGGTGCGTCTGATATGTTCTTCCATACTGCGTATTTTAGAAATATCGCGTATAAACATTGCTATGCCGAGGCGCGCGCCTTCGGAATTTTTAAATTGAAAAGTGGTTATTTCAAAGGTCATTTTATTTTTTTTATTATATATTTCAAAATTTTCGAATACGAATCCCTTGGATAGTGAATCGTTTAATATTCCTACGATGGTGGAGTCCGGCTCAATGATTTCGGCAAAATTTTTGCCTACTATTTCATGCTGCCCATATCTGGTAAGATTAAGATATAATTTGGCTATCTGGTTAATTATATTGATGTTGCCATTCATATCTATTGTAATAATGCCGAGAGGCATGCTTTCCATTATCGATTCAGTATATGTGCGTATATTTAAAAGCGTTAAAAAAAGGTTATCGATGGATGCTATTTGCGACGCCAGAATTTTAACCGTTATTTTATCGTCATCGTTATAGGCGTATGATTTATAACTGCCTATGGCGATAACACCGACGAGATTTTCATCGACTATGACGGGCACGACTAAAAATGACTTATAAATGCCGTGATGCGATAGAAGAGATATCTTTGATTGGGCGGTTTCGCCTATCGGTCCTATGCCGAGCGGAATTTCAGAACCCAGAAACGACGGATCGTTGCCGCGGTACTCTTTAAGAGTGAGTTCTTTTCCGTCACGGTTCATTATATAAAGGGCGCATATATTATAATCAATAAGGCTTTTAACCACGTCAACCAGAGAGCTTAAAGCGTCGGCTGGTTTTAAAATATTTTTAGTCTGTTGAGAAATTTCGTATAAAGTGGTCATTTTAGTAATTTTTTGGTTTTCGGCTATTTTTAGATTGATATTTTCCGATATTAGCGTAGCAATCTGTACTAATATTGAAAGGTTTTGAAGTTCCGTTTCGCCGGGCGCGGCCGGCGCGGTTTCAAAGGCGATAATTACTCCAGTGAGGCGGCCGAAGGCCATCATGGGCATTAAAAAATAATAGGAGAAATTATTTTTTGCGAGCATTGACATTACTTCAGGGTTCGTAAAAAAAGGCGCGTCGGGGCCGATTTTTACGGTTTTGAAATAAGCGATCGGATCTATCGGAACTTTAACGGATGAAACGCTGAAGAATGAAGGATCGATATCGAGCTCCGATGAAATTATTAGCCGTGAATCTTCTTCGGTAAAGCCAAGAACGAATTGCGAGACGTGTTTTTTCGAGGTGTTATCGTAATAGGCGAAAAGAATATGCGAAAAGCCGAACGATTTTGATATTGACTCTATAAGGTATAATAAATTTTTTTCTATTAATGCGCTGGACTGCGAAAGGCGCGTCATTTCATATAAAATAGATGATATATTAATGGGCGTACTGGCGTTCATTTTTAAAAACACTCCAAAATTTTCATTGATTTTTTTTGCGAGTTATTTTATTATATAACATATTTATTTAATTTACAAGTTTATTATTTATTCATTAATTACCGAAGAAGGAAAATTTAAATGTCTTTATTTAAAGGCGCCTCCGTTCTGAATTTAAAAGATGTTCCGGAAGCGGAAAATATATCAGGTTGTAAAATTGGTTCAGTTTTAAAAAAATATATAAATAGTAAAAACCGCGGCCCGTTATCATCCAGTCCTATAGGGGTTTTCGATTCGGGCCTCGGCGGTCTTACCGTTCTGTCCGAAATACGTAAAGCCCTTCCGGCGGAAAATTTAATATATTTTGGCGATACCGCCCGCGTTCCTTATGGCGCGAAATCACCGAAAATAGTCGAACGTTATACCATGGAAATAGTTAATTTTCTTGAATCATGCGGCGTTAAAATGGTGGTTATCGCATGTAATACATCTACCGCCACGGCATATAAAAAAGTTAAAAAGCATCTTAAAATACCGGTTATAGGCGTTATCGGCCCGGCCTGCGAGGTGGCGTGCGCGTTGAGTGAAACCGGACGCATAGGAGTAATCGGGACAAAAATAACTATACAGAGCGGGGCGTATCCAGAAAAATTGCGTTCGATAAATCCCGATATTGAGGTTTTTCAAAAAGACTGTCCGCTTTTTGTTCCGCTCGTTGAAGAAGGTATGATAACCGGTGAAGTGATAAATCTGGTTGCGAAACAATATTTATCAGAATTTTCAGGCAGGGATATAGACGCGCTTATACTTGGCTGTACGCATTATCCGCTTATAAGCGATGTCATTGCTAAGGTAAGCGGGCCGCGCGTGAAAATAATAAATTCGGCCATGCAGACGGCTGAGGCTGTAAAAAAAACTCTTGAGTCTTTTGAAATGTTTAATCTTTCAGGCCGGCCCGGTAAATGCAGGTATTATTTAACTGATACTTCGGTAAATTTTATAAGAATAGGCGAACAATTTTTAAAACAAAAAATGGAAAATATAAAGGTCGTTAAAGTATGGGACATATTGCTTCATTAAGTCAGGGGGAATGGTAGTGAAAAGAATTGATGGCAGGGGATTGAACGAATTAAGGCCCGTTAAAATAACTCGTGATTTTTTAAAATACGCCGAAGGTTCGGTTTTAATAGAGATGGGTAATACAAAAGTTATAGTTGCCGTATCTATTGATGAAGGGAGCGTTCCGCCATTTATTAAAGCCAGAAACGCTTCAGCGGAGGTAAAAGGCGGCTGGCTTACGGCGGAGTATTCCATGCTTCCGCGCGCCGGAAAAGATCGGAGCGCGCGTGCTTCTACTAAAGGGAAGCCTGACGGGCGTTCACTTGAAATTCAAAGACTGATCGGAAGGGTGCTTCGTACTATATGTGATCCCGAAAAAATAGGCGAACGAACGATTTATGTGGATTGCGATGTTATACAGGCCGACGGCGGTACGCGCACTGCTTCTATAACCGGCGCTTACGTGGCGTTAAAAGCCGCGCTGGATTCGTTAGTGGCCCGCGGAAAATTGAAAAAAAATCCGATTTTCACCCAGCTGGCCGCCGTATCGGTCGGCGTTATAGACGGCGAAGCCATGCTCGATCTGTGCTATGAGGAAGACAGCCGCGCGGAAGTTGACATGAATATAATAATGACTGATAAAAAAGAAATTATAGAAGTGCAGGGGACCGCTGAAAAAGATCCGTTCAGCATTGATACTATGAATAAATTTATTGAAATTGGATATAGTGGAATTCAAAAACTGATGGCGGCCCAGGACGCGGCTTTAAGATAATTTCTTTCTTTTATACGGTTTTTATACGATTAAAATGAAATGAGTTTAATTGATGGATTTTAAAATTAATGCGAAGAGTTATTTTGAATTTATAAAATCAGCGGAAGATAATTTTAAACCGGGTGTATTCAGAAATTATCCGCAGCTTGCTTTTTTCCTTTATACAGGAAATGCCGATAAAATAGATGAATTTAATCACTTTTTTAAAGGCGGTGATTTTTATTTTCTCGGATTAAATGATCTCCGGACGGATGTAAAAAAAATTGCGAAAGAGCATGAACCGCCTGAAAATGGCGATACGCTTTCCGCTAATTCTAAGATAAAATCTTCTTATGGCGCTATAGTTTCTAAAATGGCTGCTGTGGCTGATGATACGGGATTTTTTATAGACGCGCTCGACGGAGCTCCTGGAATTTATGCCGGCCGTTATGCAGGCGAACCTTCTAATTATGAAGCGAATCGCCGGCTCGTGCTGAAAAACCTTGAAGATGTCGCGGATGACAGGCGTACCGCTTCTTTTCGCTGCGTAATAACTTTTCGTGCGGCCGGCGGTGATGAATTATTAGAGTTTACCGGCGAAACGCGCGGAACGATATTAAAAGAAATGCGCGGTGGAAATCAGTTCGGGTATGATCCGATTTTTGTGCCTGATGGTTTTAATATGGCGTTTTCTGAAATGCCGATGGAAATGAAAAATAAAATAAGTCATCGTGGCAGAGCATTTCAAAAATTATATGATTTTTTGAAAAAAAATGTAGTATATTAACTTTAATTTATGTTTTGAAAGAATTGACGGTATTTTTGAGCGTATGATTTTTTCGGCGGGCCGATAAATAAAAATAGAAAAGATGATGTAATTACTATGTCAGAAGAAAAAACAGAAAATTTACATTTTAAAATTGATAAAATCGATAATTTCCTTCTGGAAAAAATAAAGCGTAAAATTGATTTAAAAACAAAGCCAGTCGGTTCTCTTGGCGTTCTTGAACGGCTGGCTGAAAAAGTGGCGTTGATTCAAAATACATTGACGCCATCGTTAAAAAAACCGCACATACTTATTTTTGCCGGAGATCATGGAATCGCGGTTGAAGGCGTGAGTAAATATCCATCAGAAGTTACGCGGCAGATGGTTATTAATTTTTTAAATGGCGGCGCTGCTATTAATGTATTTTGCCGCAGGAATGAAATAGAATTTAAAGTAATAGACGCCGGCGTTGATTGTGAATTTGACGGGCATTTACATTTGATCGATTCTAAAATTGCCCGTGGAACTCGAAATTTTTTAAAAGAGCCGGCCATGACGCTTGAACAATGTAATGAAGCGGTGAGGCGCGGCGCTGAAATAGTGAAAAAAATTAATGATTGTGGCTGTAATGTTATAGGGATGGGAGAAATGGGAATAGGCAATACTTCTTCCGCATCCGCGATTATTCATTTGATTTCCGGCATTGATCTTGAATTTCTTGTGGGAAGAGGTACGGGTCTTAATGACGCACGTATCGGCCATAAATTATCGGTAATAAAAAAAGCCGTAAGTTTTCATAAATCGTTAAATAGCCCTATGGAACAGCTTGCGGTGTTCGGCGGTTTTGAGATAGCGCAGATGTGCGGAGCGATGCTCGCCGCCGCGGAAAGAAAAATGGTTTTATTAATAGACGGCTTTATAGCTTCGGCGGCATTGCTTGCCTCATCCTGTATTGAACGTAATGTGCTTGAGTATTGCGTATTCTGTCATAAATCAGCCGAGGCCGGCCATGAAAAATTAATGTCGTTTCTTGGCGTAAAACCTTTATTGGAACTTGAAATGAGGCTTGGCGAAGGCACGGGAGCGGCCATTGCATATCCGTTGCTGCGCGCGGCGGTAGATTTTTTAAATGAAATGGCGTCATTTGAAAGCGCCGGAGTAAGCGGAGAATTAATATGATTAAACATCATATAATGCTGTTTTTTACAGCCCTTTCCTTTTACACGCGCATTCCCTGCTCTTCGTTTTGCGGCCATTCGGCCGCGCATCTCGACAGAGCGTCGATATATTTTCCGGTGGTCGGCATAATAGTAGGAGCGATTTCAGCCTTATCATTTATTATTGCAAAAACGTTTTTTAGCGTTGAAATAGCGGCGCTTTTTAGTATCGCGGTTTCGATAGCCGTTACCGGCGGTTTTCATGAAGACGGTTTTATTGATGTTTGTGATGGCTTTGGCGGAGGATGGACGAAAGACAGAATACTTTCGATAATGAAAGATTCAAGGGTAGGGGCCTTTGGCGCGATCGGATGCTGGGTTATTTTAAGCTTTAAATTTTTAGCTTTATTGTCTATACCAGAAAGTAAAACGGCCGCCGCTATGATTATAGCTCATTCTTTAAGCCGCTTTACCGCGCTTAGTTTTGTTTTCACGCATAAATACTCCCGCGAAACTGATGATGCGAAAGCAAAAGCTGCGGCCCAAAAAATGACGCCGCTGGAGTTTTGTGTATCGGGAATTATTTCTATATTACCGCTGATCTTTTATTCTTATTATATCGGAAACCCCCTTCCGGCATTTGTTGTTTTAATAGTTTTTATAGTTAAAAAATGCGCAGCTTCTTTCTTTGTTAAGTGGATCGATGGCTATACCGGTGATTGCCTTGGAGCGGTTCAACAGGTTTCAGAAGTGGCGGTTTATCTTTTTATGGGAGCAAAATTTTGGAATTCTTTTTAATACGTCATACGCCCGTGCATATCGGAAATGATATTTGTTATGGGAAAAGCGATGTTAAATTGGCCGGCGGTGCCGATAAACATATAGCCTCCGTGGTGGCTAAAATTGCAGGTGAATTTAACGGCGGCGCCCTTTTTTTTTCGAGCGAACTTTCACGCTGCAGGGAACTTGCCGTTCGCTGTAATGAAAAAGTTTTTACGGACAAACGCATTAATGAAATCGATTTTGGATTATGGGAAATGAAACGCTGGGATGATATAGATAGAAGTGAGTTTGACGAATGGGCCGATGATTATGTAACTAAAAGGCCGCCTGGCGGAGAAAGTTTTATTGAATTACAAAAAAGGGCCGTTAATTTTTTAGAAGAGTTGAAAAATCGCGGCGGAGACAGGCATTTTATCGTTACGCATGCCGGCGTGATACGCGCTATAATTTGCTATTGCCTCGAAATGTCTTTGAAAAATGCGTTTAATATATTAATTGACTATGGTTCGGTATCAAAAATAATTTATGAAAAAAGTAATAACATTTATAAAGTGAAGTATTTAAATATTTAACGCTGGAACATAATGCTTTTTTATGCATTTATGTGTTTATGTGCTTAAATGGTGTTTATTAATGTTAAAAATGAATATTTTTTTAAGAATATTGAAATATTAAAAAAAATAAAAAAAACGAATTCGGGAGTATTCATTAGAAAAAATTCTTTAATGTTTAATAATCGTTTAAAATTTGTTTTTATCAGGGTTGATTTAATAATTAAATTAATATAAAATAAGTGCGGTTATTTTTCATTAGTTATCGGGGTGTAGCGCAGTTGGCTAGCGCGCTTGCCTTGGGAGCAAGAAGCCGAAGGTTCGAGTCCTTTCACCCCGATTTGAAAATTAAAATAAAAGCGCGGGAGTAGCTCAGTTGGTAGAGCGCCATCCTTCCAAGTTGGAGGTCGCGGGTTCGAGACCCGTCTCCCGCTCTATATAAAAAGGGCCCGTAGCTCATTTGGATAGAGCAACTGACTTCTAATCAGTTGGCGGGAGGTTCGAATCCTCTCGGGCCCGTTATTTGAAAAAAAAATAAAAAAAATAAAAAAACTATTGACAAAGTAAATCAAGTGTGTTATAATTGTTATCGTGTTAATTGATAACAATAC
>CAYQWL010000119.1:0-11678 GCA_964421195.1 uncultured bacterium
ATAGTGAACGCTAACCGTGAATATAGCACTTTCGAACTTGACGAATCGAAAGAATATACCGTAGGCCGTAGCCCTGATTGCTCTTTTATGATAAAATCCAGCATGGCTTCGCGAATCCATGCTAAGCTTATTTGCGTTAAAGGCGTATGGCGGTTGATTGATAATCAATCTACTAATGGCACATGGCTTAATGGTAAAAAAATAGAACGGGTCGATATTGTAAATTACGATGTAGCCCGAATCGGCGATGTGCTGATTGAATTTAATGACGAAGAATTGCTTCAATCTATAATAATTAATAAAAGCGATATAAGCGGATACGCCGATGAAAAAGCGGCCCGGCAAAGTTATGTTTTTAAAGATTTTTCAATAAACGTTAAAGAGCTTTTCGATGAATTTAATAAAAAAGTTGACGTTAAAAATTATTCGAGTGAAATTTTAAACTTTCAAAATCGATTGACTGAAATCGTGGATTCATTCGCCGCTCAAAGCGCGCGAGTTAATTCTGAAATGAAAATATTATTCGAGCTGACTAAATCGATATCTGAAATTCTTAATTTAAAACAATTGCTTAATATAGCGCTCGACTTAATACATCAGATAAAAAAAGTCGATAGAGGTTTAGTTTTATTGTATGAAAAAAAAACAGGCCGTTTCGTTCCTTATGTAACCCGAAAGATGAGTCTGAACGATCTTAAATTCGATGAAAATTCGGTTTCTCGCTCCATACTATCATATATGGCAGATAATTCAGAACCGGTTTTAATTAAAAACAGCCTTCTTGATGAAAGATTTGCTTCCGCGGAAAGCGTGATCGCTCTCGATGCGAAATCCATGCTTTGCATACCGCTTATTTCACAACAGGGAATGCAGGGCGCTTTTTATCTTGAAAAAGACGCAACGCAGCCTTTCGATAACGGCGATCTGGAATTTCTGAAAAATTTCGCCAGCGCCGTTTCAGTTGCGGTCGAAAATACGAAGCTGATTATGGCGATAAAACGCGAACGCAATATTCGAAATAATATGGAACGTTATATATCGCCTAATTTAATAGACCAGCTTACCCAGGCGAGCGGCGGGCTTAAACTCGACGGAGAAAAACGAAATATCAGCGTTCTTTTCGCTGATATTAAAAATTTTACGAAAATGTCTGAAAAGCTTAAAGTTGAAGATGTTTTTTCAATGCTTAATAAAACTTTTTCAGAAATAACGCAAATTATTTTCAGGCACGATGGAACGCTCGATAAATTTATAGGCGACGCGGTTATGGCTTTTTTCGGCGCGCCAGTCGAGCATGAAGACGACGCCGTTCGCGCGGCGGCCACGGCCGTTGAAATTATTGAAACGGTTAAAGATATGGCCTCCGATTATAAAAAAGAATATGGCGTGGAAGTGAGCTTCAGTATAGGGATAAATACAGGAGAAGCCATTGTAGGCAATGTTGGATCATTAGAACGTATGGAATATACTGCGATTGGCGATACCGTAAATCTTGCGGCCCGTCTTCAGGCGAAAGCTGGATATAATGAAATCGTGATTAATGAAAGCGTTTATGAAGCCGTTAAAGATCGTTTTACATGCGAGCCTCTTCCGGCTTTTTTTGTTAAAGGAAAAGAACAGGCGATTAAAGCTTATGTGATTAAAATATAACCGGTTTAATATAACATAATTTATTAAAATCAGGCGCAAAATTTAATAAATACCTGGCAGGTGAAGTTTATGCCATTATTTGAATATAAGGCGTCCGACCGTTCGGATAAAATACAGACAGGCTTATTAGAAGCGGCGAGCCGCGAGGCGCTTGTCGATTCTCTTATAGAAAAAGGGCTTTTTGTTATAGATGTTAAAGAGAGCGTAAAAAAATCAAAACCGTTATTTTCTTTCACTGGCGGTTTGTTCAATAAAGTTTCGCAAAAAGAAGTAACGTATTTTTATATTCAACTTTCGACTTTGATTTCGGCCGGCGTTACGCTTATTGAAAGTCTCGATTCGCTTATAGAACAAATGCAAAATCCTTATTTTAAAAATATTATTATAGATGTTAAAACAAGAATCGCTACCGGCCAGACTTTTTATGATGCGTTATGCCGTCATCCACAGGTTTTTGACGACGTGGCCGCGAATATGATTAAAGCGGGTGAAACGGGTGCGGGCCTGGACGAAGTGCTTGAACGCATAGCTAAATTTTCCGAACGTGATACCAGGATACGATCGAAAGTTAAATCTTCGATGATTTATCCTTTGACTTTAAGCGCGATAGCGGCCGGCGTTATTTTTTTTCTGGTGGTTTATGTATTTCCGAAATTTACGAAAGTGTTTGCAAAATCAAAAACCGCGCTTCCCGCGCCTACCGTACTTCTTATGAAAATGAGCGAATTTATGCAGGCCCATTATTTTTCTATTATAATATCGATATTCGTTATTTTTTTGTTTTTGAAATGGCTTGTGAATACGAATGAACGGGCGCGAATATTTTCCGACCGCGTTACTTTAAAACTTCCGGTTTTTGGCGATGTCATATCGAAGGCTACGGTCGCCCGTTTTATAAGAACGCTCGCGACGCTTTTAAACAGCGGCGTTCCTATATTAAAAAGCCTTGAAGTATGTGAGAATATCGTGGAAAATATCGTTTTGAAAAAAATAGTATCTTCGTTAAAAGGCGGCGTGGCGCAGGGGCTTACAATGTATGACATTTTGAGAGGAAAACCGGAATTTCCGTCGATAGTGACTAAAATGATACAGACCGGCGAAAAAACCGGCACTCTTCCCAGGCTGCTCATTAAAGCCGCTGATTTTTTTGAATATGAAGTGGAAATAGCCGTCGATGGCATAATATCGCTTATAGAACCGGCGCTTATTATAACAATGGGGCTTTTTATCGGTTTTATATCGGTTGCGATGTTTCTGCCGATATTCGATCTTACCAGTGCTGTCAGGTAATTTGTTCGCGCCGGTAAGCGTTAAATAATACATTATAGTTATAAATTATCGAAGGGAATGGTAAAATGAAATCTCCTAAAGAAATATCGCTTGATTCTAAAATACTTGGTATGCTGTCTGGCAGAGTTTTAAAGGCAGCGGAGCTTCTCGTCGGCGATGAGGAAATACAGCATTTGCAGGATTACGCGAATGTGGTTTCGATTAAAAGGCTCGATCATAACGATCACGGACCGGTGCATATGCGCAAGGTGGCCATTAACGCCATTAAAATGATAAAATTACTTAAAGAAGCCGGTATAGAACTTAGCTTCGAAAAGGAAGCGGGCGGCGATTTCGAAGATAGTATGATAGTGGTTTTAACCGCCGGTTTTATACACGATATAGGCATGAGCGTCGGCCGTGAAAATCATGAGCAAATGGGTGCGTCGCTTGCCGGTCCGATACTTGACAGGCTGCTCAGCATAATATATGCCGGCGATCTGCATAAAAAAGTGATCGCTAAATCAATGATAATCGAATGTATAGTAGGTCACATGGCGACTCAAAAGGTATATTCGCTTGAAGCCGGTCTTATATTGATAGCCGATGGATGCGATATGGAAAAGGGCCGCGCCCGCATACCAATGATGCTGCATCCCGACGCTAAGGTCGGCGATATTCATAAATATTCGTCTTCGGCCGTCGAATCGGTTAAAATCGGCAAAGGCGATAAAAGGCCCATAAGAATAACTGTAGAAATGAATGAGTCCGTGGGTTTTTTCCAGATAGAAGAGGTCCTTTTTAGAAAAATAAATTCGAGCAGCGTTAAGCCTTATATTGAATTATACGCTGGCGTAATAGGAAAGGAAATGAAATGTTATCTTTAATGGAAGACGCAAAGTATTTTAGTAAATTAGCGAAGCGCGGCTCCGATTTTCTCGGAGTTAAATATCCTATTATTTCAGGCGGTATGAGCTGGGTGAGTAATTTCGAACTTGTACGCGCGGTTGCTGAAAATGGTGCGTTCGCGGTATTCGCCGGCGGGAATATGCCGCCGGATGTTCTCGAACGTGAAATAGACAGATGTATTGAAAATATAAAAGTCCCGTTTGCCGTAAATTTAGTTACTATAGCGCCTAATTATAAATCGCAGTATGAAGTTTTGCTTTCTAAAAAAATCCCGTTCGTGGTTTTTGCCGGCGGCATACCACGGCGAAGCGAGATCGAACGCATGAAAGCTTCCGGAAAAAAAACTATGTCTTTTGCCGCGGAAGAATCTATTGCGGCTCAACAGATCAGATATGGAATCGACGCGCTTATTCTCGAAGGCAGCGAAGCGGGCGGGCATATCGGGCATGTGTCTCTGACTATTCTTATACAGCAGGTGCTTTTTAAACATGCTGATCTGGTACCGGTATTCGTTGGAGGCGGAATAGCCAGAGGCGGAATTATGGCTCATCTTTTGCTTATGGGTGCGGCAGGATGTCAGTTTGGCACGCGTTTTGTTTTAAGTAAAGAGTGTACGGCGCATGAGGAATTTAAAAAAGTATTGTTAAAAGCGCGTGCGCGTCATGCCGTCGCCACGCCTCAATATGATTCGAAATTGCCAGTGGTAGCGGTTCGAGCTATTAAAAACAGGGCGAGCGAAGAATTCGTTAAGCTGCAATTTAAGCTTATTGGTGAATTAAGTGAAAATAAAATATCACGCGAAGACGCGCAATTTATGGTTGAAAATTTCTGGACCGGTTCATTAAAACGTGCCGTAATTGACGGTGATGTCGAAGCTGGTTCGCTTATGGCCGGCCAGAGCGTGGGGCTTATCGATTCGATTTTGCCGATGTGTGAGATTATAGAATCTCTCGTATCTGAAGCGGAGGCTGAATTGAGGAAAATAGCAGGGCGTCTGTTAACTCACAATTAATTTATAAATCTATAATAAAATAAAAAAGCTGCTTGATAATTAATTTATATTCGATAAACTAATATAAATTACGGAGGGATGCCGTATGAAATTGATAAATGCGCCGGCGGATTATTCATTGAAAAAAGACGGGGGCAGGCTTGGTTTTGCGCTGTTTTTATTTATATTGACGGCGTTAGCGCTCGGTGGCGCCGCTTTTGCTATGAAATATTTTCGCGGTATGGATGCGTCTGATATGTTTTCGTTTAAAAGCATAATGGCGTTATTCGAAGAAAACAGGCCCTTGATATCGTCGCGGGATGCTGAAAAATTAAAGTCTATAGTAACTTCCGGCGGCGAATCGGGCGGCCTTATTATTGAAAAGCCGGCTTCCGCCGGTGAATCTTCTTTAAATAGTCCGCCCGCTTCGGCTGATGCGAAGGGTGTTAAATACGATCAAATCGTGCTTCGTAACAACGATGTTTTAAACGGTGAAATAATAAGCGAAACATTAGCTTTCGAAACCGAACACGGCAGAATCAATTTTAATTACAGCGATATAATCGCCGCGTATTGCGTATATGAAACTGAAACTCCTTATGATAAAATAATATCAAAAAACGGCGATAAAATCAGCGGAAGGATAACCGGCGAACCGGTCGTTCTTAAAACACTTTCAGGCGATGTTTTAAAAATCTCTCCCGCGAAGATTAAAATAATTAATAAAAATATCGCGGGCCGATAAAAGAATATGACGTTTCCTGGTTATTTTTTAAATAATACTGCATAATATTTTACTGTATGATATTTTTCTTGAATTTTAAGGTTAAATATTATATAATGATCTTGTTTAATATAAACGGCGGCTGTCTTAAAGAAGCCTGAAAAATGTTATGAATACAGGAAATGTTAATGTCATCTGATAATTTTAAAAATATAACGGCTATTGAAGCAAAAAATTTATATAAAAGTTTTGGCGAGCCTTTCGGCTTTAAAAGGCTTTTGAAATTTCCATGGGAAATGCTTGTAAGGCTTAGCGGCCGTTACCGTAAAAAATGCGTTCTTAAAGATCTCAGCTTTATGGTTGAAACTGGAGCCGTAGTAGGTTTTTTGGGCCCAAATGGGGCCGGAAAATCCACCAGTCTTAAGGTAATGCTTAATTTAATAAGGAAAGATTCCGGTGAATGTTATATAGCTGGATTTAATACGCGTTACGATTATGATCTGGCTTTGAAAGATACGGGCGCGCTTGTCGAATTGCCGGTTTTTTACGAATTTATGACGGGCCTTGAAAATCTGTTTATCACTTCAAAAATTTATAAACATATTACTCCGTTTGATATAGATGAAAGTCTTAAGAAGGTAGGACTTTATGAGCATCGTCATAAAAAAGTAAGTCAGTATTCCACCGGAATGCGTCAGAAACTTTACGTGGCTAAAATTCTTCTTACCAATTGCTCTATTATAATTCTTGACGAGCCTACTTCCGGTATGGATCCTAAAGGGCAGGCCGAGATGCGCGAATTGATAAAAAGCCTTGCAGCCGAAAAAAAAGCTACGGTATTGATATCCTCGCATTTGTTATACGAAATAGAACAAATATGTGATTATGTGGTTATAATTAAAGAAGGTTCGGTGGTAACTTACGGCCGCGTCAGCGGATTATTAAGCACCGAAGATGAAATTTATGAAATAGAACCAGCCGCCGTGCAGGTGAATGAATGTTTCCAATATATTAAAAAAATTGAATATATAGGCGCGGCCGAATTAAAAACCAGGGCTAACGCTAATTATATCGAAGCGCGCCTCGCGCGTGAAAATGTTTCGCGTTTGCTTAAAGATTTAGTGTCTTATAATTTTGAAATTTATAATTTCGTCAGGGTACGCCGCAGTCTTGAAAATTATTTTCTTGAAGTTACGGGTGAAAATAATGATGAAAATGAAAAAACTCGTGTTTGATATAGACGGTAATATAAAATTGGTAAGAGAAAGATGATACGCGTTTGATTCCGTTGATGAATGATTGGCGGCGCGGCAATCAAAATCCATATAAGGGCCGGTATGTATGTTCGATATATTAAGATATGAATTATATAAAATGCGGCGTTTGAAAAAGGTTTATTTTTGTACGTTCGCGATAAATTTTATGCCGCTTATTATTCTTTTCGTTCTTGGCGCGCTTTTTTTTAAAGGGATAATTTATCGGGATTTCGGCGCCATGCAACAGATGTTCGTAAAAGAAATCGGCGGCGGAATAATGGGAACGCTCGTCTTTCTTTTGAGTTTTTTTTCATGGTCAAGCTGGTTTTTTCAAACGATAATAGCCGGCGAGTTGATTTCAAAGGAATTTGAAAATAAATCAATTAAATTAATGCTTTTGATGCCGTTTAAAAGGATCACCATTTATCTCGGAAAATTTTCGGCTACGATCGTTTTTTTTATAATGAATTTATTCATATATCTTTTTTTGTGCGCTATTATTGGCTTTGCGCTCGATAAAATTTTTGGCTTTAAAGTTTTTTTATTAATAGATTACACTCTTTTATTGAGAATTTGCTGCGCTTATTTCGTGATTAACTTTTCATATATTGCCTTCGTTTTTTTAATTTCGATATTTGCGCGTTCGGCTGAATCTACCATGGCGTTTACTATATTTGCTACCTTCGCTTTAACATTGATAGATAATGTGATATCACTTTTCGGCAGACTCGATATTATCCCGAATTACATCGCCGGACGTATCGTATATTATTCTTATTTAAAATCGTGTGAGGTTATAAAATATGAAAAATTAATTAAAATGCTTGAAAGCTCGAATTATGACATGCCGGTTTCATTCGAGATGCTCGGAGTGAATATTATTTATTCAATAGCGTTTTTAGCGATCGGTTATTTTGTTTTTAATAGAAAAGAAGAAAAAGGTTAAAAAATGCTTGATGGACTTAAATTCTGGGGTCTCGACCCTGCCGTTATTTTAAAATATCCATATAATATTATTTTAATCATTTTTTTAGTCGTATTATTTTTCTTTTTTATCCGTCGTATTATTTTTATTCTTAAACTTTTCGAGCTTGAAAGAAATCTCGTAAAGTATCCTGGATTCGCTGAAATAAGAGTCCGACTCGGCGATTTATATTTTAATGATAAAAATTATCTTCACGCCAAAATTTTTTATCTTCAGGCGCTCGATATGCATCCCGGCCTTCATTATGCCCGTTTGAGGCTCGCCGAGATTTTTTTTATTTTTCACGACGATCGAAACGCTATAGAACAGCTCTCCGAAATGCTAAAACGCACTTCCGAAGATAAGTATAAATACGGCGCCAAAATTATATTAGAAAAATGGAATATTGATCCGGCGCTTATCACCAGGATTATTAATTCATAAATTCATTTGAATATTAAATATATTTTTTTTTTTGACGATAATTTATTTAATGAATCATATCTTATCGATCAATTTATTTGTATTTAACGAATGAAAAATTATGAAAGTGATGAGTGAATATGAAAAATACGGAAAAGAAAAAAAAATCGATTAATTTATTAACGTTCTGTCTGCTTCTTGGCGTCTGTATTTTTTCGGCTGTGTCTCCAGCGTCGGCGGATTCATCTATAGCCGGCCCTACCGGTTTGTTTTTAACTCCCGCTCCGGCGGTTTGTAAACCGGGTAAGTTTAGCGGTTCGGTTTATTTAGAAAATTATTCTATTCAGCGTGAATCGAGTTCTAACGAACGAAGTATAATAGTGAACGGGCTTTATGGTATTTCAAATTCAGTGGAAGCCGGTTTTTCAAAACGATTGGATTCCATGCAGGGGTCTTTCGATCCGGGACTTTCATTGAATCTTAAATATCTGTTTCCTGATAGTAAAGCGTTAAAAGTGGCCGCTGGCCTTCTGGTTGAAACTGATAATAATTCATATAGTTCGGCATATTTAGTTGCCGGGCAGGAAATCGCTTTTTTCGGCATGGGCGTAAATTTTGGCGGGCATAGAGCTTATCCTATGAATAAAGCTCATTATGGCGGATATGATTTTTCCGAAATGGCGCCTAATAATTTCTTTTTTATAGCCGGTGCGAATTTTGATTTGAAGGTGGCCAATTTAACGGTTGAATATAATAGCGACGCTTTCAGCTTTGGATTTAGAGTTCCGACTATCGATGGGTATAATATTAATTTAGCCTATATCAGCGATTCTGATTATGATCTGGTTCATAAAAATGTATATGGAAATAGTTACAAACGTCAAAAAGTAACGCTTGGCGTGAGCGGCACTTTTTAATCCTGTATCTATGTTTATAGTTAATTAAGAGCAGGTTGTTTGTCTATAAGTTTGTTTATGATTTTGACTAATTCGTTAATCTTGAATGGTTTGGTTATATATTCTTTAAAACCGGACTTTTCAAAATCTTCTATTTTTGATTGATCGCTAAAATAGCCGCTGGCGGCTATCGCTTTAACTCCGGGATCGAATTTTATTATTTTTTGAAGCAATTCTACGCCGCCCATTCCGCCTGGAACGGTAAGATCGGTTATTAACAGGTCGAAGGGCTCTTTTTTTTCAAATTCCTTTTTATAAAGCTGTAAAGCTTCTTCGCCCTCGCAGGATGTTACGGCTTCAAAGCCGAGATGCGTAAGAAGTTGTGAGGTTATATTACGAATGAGCTTTTCATCGTCCATTATTAAAATTTTTCCTTTTATTCTGTTTTCTGTATTTTTATCGAAAGTCTGATTTAAATTTAATTCGTCGGGCGATATTTGATATTGCGACGCCGGAAGATAGATGATAAAAGAAGCTCCCGCCCCAGGCCTGGATTCGGCGGTTATAAGGCCGCCGTGACTTTTTATAATGGAATAAACCGATGAAAGCCCCAATCCATTTCCTTTTGCTTTAGTCGTAAAATAAGGGTCAAATATTTTAGTCAGGTTTTTTTCGTCTATGCCGTATCCGTTGTCTTTAAATATTACTTTAACATATTTTCCAGTTTTAAGCGGCGGCTTATCGCTCGCTATAAAGATATCTTCAGCGCTGACGTTTATAGAGCCGCCGTCAGGCATCGCCTGTATGGAATTAATTACGAGGTTTGATATAACCTGATTGAACTGGCTGACGTCTATTTCGACCGCGGAAAGCGGTCCGGGAATATGAAATTCACATTTTACGTTTGAGCCGCGCGCCATAAAATTAATTGAATTTTTAAGAATTTCGCCGATATCGGTAAGTTTTTTATTTGCCGTGCTTCCTCTGGCAAAGGTAAGCAGTTGAACGGTAAGCTCCTTGGCTTGAAATGAAATTTCTTCAGCGCTGGTGAGTATTTTATATACTTCGCCGTCGGGCGGCGATATCATTTTAGCGAGTGAAATATTGCCGACGATACCCGTTAAAAAATTATTGAAATCATGCGCAATTCCGCTTGCCAGAAGGCTTAATGATTCTAATTTGCTTATTTTTAAAAGTTCTTCTTCGACTTTTTTATGTTCGCTCATGTCGCGGAATGCCAGTATTGCGCCGATTATATTTTCGTTTTTATCGCGGATCGGTGAACATGTTATTGAAGCGAAGATTTCACGTTCGGTTTTAGATATTATTTTAGTATTATGACCGAATATTATCATTTCGCCGTTGTTTATTGATATGCCTGCCGGATTCTGAATTTTTTGCCCTGTTATTGAATTATAAAGCATGAATATGTCGTCGAGATGGCGTCCTATGGCTTCGTTAGAACTCCAGTCTATGAGCAGTTCGGCCATATCGTTTATAAGAGTGATTTTCATCTGGTTATCAACGGCAATAACTCCTTCGCCAATACTTCTGAGGGTAACGGCAAGCCGTTCTTTTTCTGATTCGAGAGATTCTTCAGCCGCCCGGCGCTGTAAAATTTCTTTTTCGAGTTTTGAATTAGTATAAGCTAATTCGTATGTACGTTCTCTTATAAGTACTTCGAGGTTATCGTTAATAATTTGAAGATTTTCCTCGGCGCGTTTACGTTCCGTTATATCGAGAGCTACGGCCTGATATTCTTTTATGGAATTAGTTTCGTCGAATATGGCGCGGCAATTCCATTCGATATATCGCGGATCCGCGTCAGGATAAGTTGAAAATAAATACTGAAAAACTGTAAAATGATTGTTATAATTTAATGCCGATATTTTTTCGTCGATTTCTTTGTGTTTTTCTTCGGGCGCCTGGCATTTAAAACTTTTACCTATAAAATTTTCAGGACCGCCTTTAAAAAAACGGCAATAAGCGCCGTTGACGAATGTAAGAGTTTTATCAGGGGTCATGCGGCAGATAAGTTCGGTTTGATCTTCGACTATCGCGCGATAACGAGCTTCGCTGATTTTTAATTCTTTTTTACGTTCCTGTTCGAGTTCGAAGATGAGTCTGTGGCGTTCTCGCGCATAACGTATCGAACGTATTAATGATTTGCCGTCGGCTTCTTCTTTGATGAGATAATCCTGGGCGCCTTCTGCAATCGCGCGGGTGCCGGTGAGATAATCGTCGGTGCCGGTCAGAACGATAATTGGAATATCGCCGCAGTATTTTTTGACGTTTATAAGCGTTTCTATGCCGCTGCTGTCGGGGAGCATAAGATCGAGAATTAAAAGATCGTATTTAGTTTTAGAAAGGTTGTCGATCGCTTCGCTTAAAGATGCGCTTGAAATAAGCTCGAAATCGAGCATTTCATGTTTAAGAGTTTCATCGAGTAAAATAACGTCGCCTGGATTATCTTCTACCAATAATATTTTTAATGACTGCGCATTCATGACGATAACCTCTGATTATAGATGATATAAAGTAAAAAAAATAGCGAATAACAGCAAACGATATCGAAACGTAAAATGTTATAATTTAC
>CAYQWL010000120.1:0-11603 GCA_964421195.1 uncultured bacterium
TTTAAGGTATAATATTCATACCGAAGAAATTTTCGGTTTATATTATGCTGTAATAGCAAATTCGTTTATCGCCGCTTAATATTTTTTTATTTTATTTTCGAAAAAGCGATTTTTAAATGGATCAATAATTTCAATACAAATAAAATATACCGTGTCAATCACTAATATTACTAAATACTGAGTTATCTTAATTGATTAATAATGTTATTAGTATTATTATTGTATTAAAAGGGGTATTATCTATATAAATGCTTATGTTAATGATTTAAAGGTGGAGTTATGTTAAAAACGAATATTTTTACAAAAGCGATGTTAATTTTTTTTACGGTTTCAATTATAACTATTTATTTTTGTGATTTTTCTTTAGCAGCTGATAATAAAAAGGATTTTTACGCCAGATTTATATCCGTGTCAGGGCCTGTACAATTAGCCGAAAAAGATAACGGCGCATTTAAAACTCTACCCGCCGAAGATGCGCTAAGTACCGCATTAAAAGTCGGGTTCGTCATAGCGACCGGCGAAACCACATGCGAAATTGAATTTAAAAACGGCGCCAGAATTAGCGTGGCCAACAACACCAGAATGCAATTAAGCGTTAACGGCGTAAGAATAGATAACGGCGGCGGCTGGATTAAATATAATGCCAGAAAAAATGAAAAAGGCGAATATATATTCAAAGTTGAAATGCCGACGGCGTTTATCGGTATAAGAGGAACGCAATTCGCCGTCGCTTACATCCAGAAAATATCATACATACAGGTAACCGAAGGCATAGTCGATGTAACGATTAAAAACACTTCAAAAAAATATGTTTTAAATCCAGGCGAAATGCTTGAATATAATGATAAGACAAAAGAATGCAAACCATATAAATTTGAAGTCGGCTTCGATTTAATCGAAAATTTGAATAAAATCGAACATAAAAAAATAAATAAAGATAATAACGATAAAAGCCAGACTATAGATAATCCCTGGAAATTATTTAAAAATAAAAACAATAAAAATGAATAAATTAATAATCAATTTAATTTACTTAATAAACATTCAAAACTATAAATAAGCTTTATTATAACAATATAAAAGCTTATTCAACGGAGGAAAAATGAACAAAAATAATATCGGCTTCACTACCGTTGAAGTGCTTATAAGCATAATAATAGTATGTTTATTATCCGGCATCATTTACGGTTTTGTCGGCCGGGCTTTTCAATTCAGCGGCGGCGAAACTAAAAGTATCGAGGCTATTCAAGAAACCGCTCTCATATATAACTATATTAAAAATGACTTAAAAAATATATTCGAAAATCCTTATGACTCTGAAACACATGCCCGTTTTGACGATTCAGCTAAAAGTTTTGAGTTTTACGTCGTTAACGGTATCGCCGAAAATAATATGCAGATATTATCAAAAATAAAATATTATTTCGAAAATAACATATTATATCGAAAAATAGAAACTTATGTTTCGGCTAAAAAAATTTTTAATTCAAAAATTAAACTTTCTAATAAAAATAAAATAAAAGATTTTAACGTTAAAATATATTCTGAAAACGGAGAGCTTATTTCAAATAGCTCTAAACAGCCGCCATCAGCCTTCATTAATGTTAATTTTACGCACAGCGATAACAAAAGGCTTTCAATCAATTCAAATATTGCAATTCAACAAATTCCTTTTACAGCCGCTCCATTAGAAAAATACCGCGTTGAAAGCTGGAAGCTAAAGACGATAGAATCCGGCGTTTTACTCGCTAAGATTAACGTCGGCAAAATCGCTTTCGAATCCGTTGAATATTCGCGCAACGCTAAATTTACTCAAACACGAATCGGCTCAAACAGCGGCACGCCTCAAACCATGCAAAAACCTATTGTAAAAAAACGCGCTCCTTTCGGCGGCACTCAACTAAATGTGCCCAACCCTTATATCCCGCCGCAGCCGGCAGACGCCGGAAGCCCATTAGCTAATAAAAAAACAAGCCCTAAAACCGGCATCGATTTTGATCAGGATTTTGTAGATAACGGCTCTAATACAACCAGTACGCTAAACAGCACAGGCACGTTGGACAGCTCAAAAATGGATATGGGAGCGGAATCCGGAAACGTCAGTGAACGTTAAAAGCACGCTTCAATCACTTTCACAATTTATTATTTTTATTTTTTTGTTTTTATTTTTATTTCATTTCATAAATATTTCATAACAAAACTATTACATGATAATGTCACATAAATTAATTTATTTTTAATTTATATTTTTGCCAACCATTTAATCATATGCAATAGTATATTACCTTGAGCTTTACATAAATTAACATATAACATTAAAAAATCAAAAGGAGTGGTTTATATGAAAAAAAACATTCAGGCCTTATTTATAATTTCATTTTTCGTATTTTTTATCACTTGCGAACCTATCGATTTATATGCTGGAAATTTTGACCATGTAGCCGGCACCATGTGCGGCGACGCGGCGGCTCAATGGCATGCCGGACAGAGCGGAAATAACGACAGCCGCTGCCCGTTCAGCGGCGGCGGAAACGGCGGCGGTGGAAGCGCATTATCAGACGGACGCGGCGGCGGCGGAAGCGCGCTATCGGGCGGACGCGGCGGCGGCTCTAACGGCGATATGACCGGCGGACGCGATGGCGGCAGCAGCAGCGCCTTCAATAAAATAAGAGCCGCAAATTCCGCTCAGAGCACGAAACAAAGCGGAAATTATGGCAAAATCAAAGACGCGGCCGCAACCGTTGCGCCCGTTGCGACTCCCGTTACTATATCGCCGTTGCCAGCTGACGATTCTCAGGCAACGATCGAACCGTGGCTTATTAAAAAAGATGATAAAAATAAAGACGCAATAAAAGCGGCAAAAGAAAAAGTTAAAAAAATGCAGGCCGCATATAAAGAAGCTAAAAAGAAAGTCGATGCCGCTAAAAAAGCCTTAGAAGAGGCCAGCGTACCTGATAGAGTCGGCATAATTAAATGCATCTGCGGCGCAACCTTCGCCACCTCGCCTGAAGGTTTTGACGCCATGACGGCGCATGAAAAAAGCTGCGAAGTTAAAATACAATACGATAAAAAAGTGCAGGCCGCTCAAAAAGCTTTTGAAGAGACCGATAAAAATGTTATTATCGCCGAAAGCAAATACAGAGAAGCGCAAAGAGCACTTCAGAACTATAATTTTGGCGGAACCGGCAACGGGACCGGCGATCCGGTATTTGAAGAATTATCTAAAAAATTTAAAGAAGCGAGCGATAATTTAGAAGCCGCCGTACAAAAAAATAAAGAAACTAAAAAAGCCTTAGAAGACGCTAAAAAATATCCCGAAACGCCTGAAGAAAAAGAAAAAAATAAAAAAATAGCCGAATTAAAGAAAGCCTTAGAAGACGCTAAAAAAATAATGGCTGAAGCAAAGAAAAATCTCGACGCGGCTAAAAAAGAATTGGCGGCATTACAGGATAACGATCCCGTAATCGTTATCGACGATCCCATTCCATTCCCCGTTCCAACTCCCGCTGTCCCGCCGGCTATCCAGCCTTTCGTTAATATGTTCATGCAAATGTTCCAGGCCATGATTCAAAACAACATGAACAATTTTTTCTCATTCTTTTTTTCGAGCATGAGCTTTCAAATCGGTAACCAGCCGGCGCAAACCATAACCAATACGTCTGTTCAAAGCGTCAACAGACCACGCAATAAAGATTTATTACGCGATCAATTTGTAGATACAGGCAATAGCGGCGAACCTCTGTTTAACGATGGCGAATAAAACATAAAAACAATCGGACATTTATAAGGAGTGGTTTATATGAAAAAAAATATACAATTCTTAACGATAATCTTGTTTTTCATGCTTTTTATCGCCTATAACGCTGATATTTCTTATGGCCGCGGCTGCCCATTCGGCGGCGGAAGCGGAAGCGGCGGAGGCGTTGAATACACCGGCGGCGGCAGCGGCGGCTCCAATGTAGAATATGGCGGTGGAACTCGCGGCGGCGAAGTAGAGCAAACACAGACTATGCTGCCCGCCAATAAGGGCGGCGGCAGCGCTTTCGATAAAATAAATGCGGCTAATTCCGCTCAGAGCACGAAACAAAGCGGAAATTACGGCAAAATTAAAGACGCGGCCGCAACCGTTGAACCCGTACCTCCCGGTCCTGGTACTATATCGCCATTGCCAATAGACGATCAGCAGGCAACGATCGAACCATGGCTTATTAAAAAAGATGATAAAAATAAAGACGCAATAAAAGCGGCAAAAGAAAAAGTTAAAAAAATGCAGGCCGCATATAAAGAAGCTAAAAAGAAAGTCGATGCCGCTAAAAAAGCCTTAGAAGACGCCGCCGGCGCGCCCGGAAAAGACGGAATAATCACCTGCGTTTGCGGCGCCACTTTCGCCACCTCGCCTCAGGGTTTCGACGCTATGACGGCGCATGAAAAAAGCTGCGAAGTTAAAATACAATACGATAAAAAAGCGCAGGCCGCTCAAAAGACCTTTGAAGCAACCGATAAAGATGTTATCGACGCTGAAAATAAATTCAGAGAAGCGCAAAAAGCCCTGGCAAATAATAATTTTAGCGGCACCGGCAACGATCCCGACAATCCGCTGTTCGAAAAACTTTCTAAAGCTTTTAAAGAAGCAAGCGATAATTTAACCGCCGCCATACAAAAAAATAAAGAAGCTAAAAAAACTCTGGAAGATGTTAAAAAATATCCCGAAACGCCTGAAGAAAAAGATAAAAATAAAAAAATAGCCGAATTAAAAAAAGCCTTAGAAGACGCTAAAAAAGTAATGGCTGAAGCAAAGAAAAATCTCGACGCGGCTAAAAAAGAATTGGCGGCATTACAGGATAACGATCCCGTAATCGTTATCGACGATCCCATTCCATTCCCCGTTCCAACTCCCGCTGTCCCGCCGGCTATCCAGCCTTTCGTTAATATGTTCATGCAAATGTTCCAGGCCATGATTCAAAACAACATGAACAATTTTTTCTCATTCTTTTTTTCGAGCATGAGCTTTCAAATCGGTAACCAGCCGGTAAAAACAATTAACACGACACATCAACTTTATGACGAAACAAACGCTCAATCGGACGAAGCAGTCAAAACATCATATTAATAAGTTTTTTACATCTATAAATTACTCTATAAATAACAACAAATTATACAACAAAAACAAAATAATCAAAAACCCTTGAATAAATTATAATATAATGTTAAAATATAATAAATATAAGTTACTATTTATAAATAAACTCATATATTAATATAAAAAAAGTAAAAAAATGCTTATAACAGAACTGGTTATACCAGCTCTGTTATAAGCGTTAATGCTAAAAATAAACGGAGAGGAAGATGCTATGATTAAAAATTCTAAACTTGCAACTATAACGCTGGGCGCATTATTTTTAACTACCGCCGCTTTTTCAAACGTAAATGCGGGCGGGTCAATCTTTTCAGGTTCCCAGAAAACATCGTCATCTAATTGCGTTTTTTCTCAAACAACAACTTCAGGATCAAACTGCGTACTGAACAACAATTCAGGAACGCCTTCATGCGCGCTTAATAATAATTCAGGAACGCCTTCATGTACATTAAATAACAATAATAGCAATAGCAGCATTTCAAACATTTTTAAAACCAATGGCAATATCAGTGAAAACAATAACTCTTACACTGTAACGGTTCCTATTCTTAACAGTATAACGCAGGCCGAAAAAATCGAAGAAGCGATTTTAAACTATGCCGGCCGTTCACGAGAATCGTTAAGCGCAGCCGAACGGCTTTCATTATTTCATTTAAGAGAAAAAATAATCGATGAAAATGTTCCCCTGCAATGCACCGGCGGAGATGCTTACGCCTCGGTAACCATAGATATCGCTCGTTACGGTTCATATATCAAATCCGCTATAATGGGCGGCTCAACTACACCCACGCCATCAAATCAAACCGGTTCAGCCGAATATATTATTACCGTTGAAATCATGTCAACGCAAAAAAATCAACTTATCGAATCCGCGATTTTAAACTATGCTGGCTGTTCACGCGATTCATTTAACGCTAATCAGAGACTTGCTCTTTTTAGACTGAGAGAAAAAATAATTGACGAAAATATACCGTTAAATTGCGTCGGCGGCGATATACACGCTTCGGTAAATATTAATATAGCCAATTATTCAAACGATATTAACGCCTTAATCGCTATGGCGCCCCAGGCTTCAACGCCGTCAACACCCGCGCTTCCCGTCAAATCAGAACCGCAAACACCCGCAATTCCTTCAACACCGGCAGTTACGCCTGTACCAAATACCACCGCGTTACAAACCAGCGGTTATCGCTGTAAAGAATGCGGCGTCGATCTCAGAACCGGCAACCATCCCGCATGGTGTAAAAATAAAGCCTATATACCGGGAAATGCAGCCGCGCCATCTTCTACGCCCGCTAAACCGGCGCGCATAACCGATGTATTTACTTCAGAACCGGCGGCCCCCGCTAAAAACACAACACAAACCAGCGGTTACCGTTGCAAAGAATGCGGCGTCGATCTCAGGACCGGAAATCATCCTGAATGGTGCAAAAATAAAGATTATCAATTATCTAAATAAAAATCGTTAAAAATACTTTTATTAAACTATTAAACGGTCTGCAATTTCCATGCAGGCCGTTTTGTATCTATTTTTTTTATTTTTCTTAATTTAAAAATAAAAAAAAATTCTTAATTTAAGGCGTTCTGACAAATATACCTGACTATTTTTATCGTTTTTCGTTCAATTCTATAACACTATAGTAAAAACAAACAATATTTTTCTTGCATTATTTTTAAAATTTTATTATTATATTATTAAATAAAGTTCGTATCTACCAAACCATTTTATTATCAATCGTTTTTTTAAAAATAATAAAGGCATTATCTTTGCGCTAATCTGAGTTATCTTTATAGATAATTTAGCAAACAACTAATATAATAATGTTCTTAAAAAATATTTTTTTATTTTCAAACAATTTTTAGCATTGCGAGGTATAGTATAGTAGAAACTATGTACAACTGAATAATATTTTAGTATAACTATTGTAATAGCAATATATTATTAAAATATTAAAAAGAAAACCGGATAAAACAGACAGGGATTTTGAGGACTGTTCTATAACGACACAAGTCTTTTACGGCTTGATGAATGCACAACCCGGGCCAAATTCTATATGCGGCAACACAAAATCCTGATAAATTAAATTAAGCGGATCTAACTCGCCCGCTGGCGATAGGCGCATAATGTTAATTTATTATCAGAGATTTTATTTGTTCATCAATAAACGCATAAAAAGGAGTTGTGTTTTATGTCTTTAAATAATTTCAGGGATTGTTTATATATGCTTCCAGAAGAAGAATTAAACGAAATCGAAGAAAGATGCAAAAGAAAATTATTTAAGCTAAAATGGCCGAATGGATATTTTTGCCATAAATGTGGAAATAAAGAATGCTATTTTATCTCAGAACGAGGAATTTATGAGTGCAGTAAATGCCATAATCAAGAATCATTAACGTCTCAAACATTTATGCACAAAACAAGAATACCTCTTTCAAAATGGTTTTATGCGATAGAAATGTTTAAAAATATGGATTCCAGGCTGCCGTCGGTTACGGAATTAGTAGTTAAAATAGATATTTCATACCCGTCCGCATGGATGATGATCAAAAAAATTAAAGATAATATTAATTTAATCAATCAGATATACTAAAATAAGATGTACTTAAAAATGAGGCTTAAATGAACCCGGTTATAATAAAAAAAATCGAAAGAATATATAATTATTATTTATTTAAATATAACGCTTTTATAGATATAGTATTAAATAACGAAAATATCGCGGAAAAACGTAACATATTCGAAAAAATCAAAGTTCACGGTGATATTTGTTTTTCTATTATAGATTTTATCTTCAACGATAAAATAAACGATTCCAATAGTAAAGTTAATTTAAAAGTTTTCTTAAAAACTATAATCAATAAGTTAAATAAAGCGGCAAGTGAAAATAAAATTAATTTAACATACGAAGATAATGCTTATTTTTCAATACCCGAAATTTTTTATGAAAAATTTTTGATTTATGTTTTATCGGTATATTGTATGAAATTTATCGATAAAAAAATAACCATCGATATCAATATAAAATCTGATTCTGAAAAGCATTCTACTTTAAAAGCCGATATTATTATTGAAAATAACGCAGTTGCACAGACTTTATACTCTTTATGGCAGGAATCAGGCTGCGAAGAAATCGCGGAATTAAATAATATTAAAGCGACTTTTTTCCATGCAAATAATAAATTCACCATTTTTCTGCCGCTTATAAATATTATTAAAGACGAATTACAATCCAATAATTTTTCCGCCATTTCAAAACCCGGGCCAGAGTCAGAACCAGATCTAAAGCCGGTTTCAAAAAACTTAAATTTAGAAAAAAATACCATGACAAATTCACCGCTCAATCCAGAGACGTTTTTTGAAGTTATATCGCCGGATCTCGCTATGAAACAAGTAAAAAAAAATCACGCTGAAGCTGTAACTGCCTCACCAGAAAAAACAATTACGGTAAAAGCATTTAATTATGAAAAATTATTTTTACAATGTAAAGAAAATAAAAATAACGTAGCAAAACTTGTTAATAATTTTACAAGATCTTTTTTTAACTATTTTTATAAATTAAATACTCTGTTATATGAAAACAATATTAAAAATTTTTTAATTATTATAAATGATCTTAAAAAATTAGCTGAAAGCTGTTGCGCTGAAACTATAGTTTTATCTTTAGAAGAAATTGAAAAAAATACACAGACTAAAAAAAACTTAAATATGTTATCTAAATCCTTAGAAAATTTAAATATAGAATTCGAAATTTTTAATAAAGAATTATCTAAATATGAATTGGAAATTTAAATAATAAAAAAATTATTAAAACCTTAATGCAATAACAAAATCGGACGCGTCTATTAAATGAATAATAACGATGGCGACGGCCTTAACAACGGCTTAAATTCTAATGCCGATTATTTAAACCGGTTAATTGAAGGTTTTTTAAAATATGAAGAATCTTCAACTGAAGAGCTTGTCAATTTTTTTTATAAAAAAGTTTTTTATAAATGCTTGAAAATAGTCAAAGATGAAAACGCGGCCGATGATTTAACTCATGATACTTTTATAAAAGCTTTAAAATACAGAAACTCATTCGATAAAAACCAGTCTTTTATTTGCTGGCTTTTTAAAATATCCAGTAATCTCTGTATAAATTATTTTAACTCACAAAGTAAAAAGATTAAACGAAACGTATATATCGATGCTCTTGAAACGGAAGTACACAGCGTTAAACAATTACACGATATTCTTATCGATAAAAAAACGCTTAAAATAATCGATCAAAAAATTGAAAGCGAAATAATAGCGGGAGCTGTAAGCCTACTGCCTTTAATATACAGGCTTCCGATAATATTGCATTATTATAACGATTTTAGCTATGAAGAAATAGCCAGAATACTCAATAAACCTATCGGCACCATAAAATTCAGACTTCATCGCGCTAAAGCTTTTTTAATGACCGTACTTGAACCACCGGAATAAAAATTTATCGTTCAATAGGCGGCTCATCACATCGCGGCCTGTAAAACCTTCATAATTGAATCATCTTCTTCTAAAACAAGGTCAGAAATTTTATCGCTTGATAATTCACGCGCCAGAACAAAAATAAATGATTCAAACGCCAGAGTATAATTCGAACCCATCCTGGCCCACGGCAAAATAACAAAACGCTCGCCATCGTCAGGACAATTTATTTTTGGCACAATAGCTTTATAATAACATTCATATTCAAAAAAATTCAAATGACGCCATGAATAATCCTGACCGCCAGAAGGTTTAAACCGGCGGCCGCAAACCGGACAGCTAAACCTGCTGCCGTAAAAATAATTTATGTTAATAGTTAAATATTTATCTTTATGATCAAAATCTACCTCCGATATAAACCACGGAGCCTGTATCTTTACTATCGAACTAAAAAATTGAGTTAGTTTATTAATCCTGATTCACCGCCATATACTTAATATTTTTACACCCATTACAAAAAATAAATATTTATAAAACAAAGATAATACAAGTTATTTGAAAATCTTTTTTCGATGTTAAAATATAAACGTCAGATTGCCGGAAACATACCCGCCCTGAGAATTAAAATTTAATCAAAAGGGCTTTCCTGCATATTAATATCTATATTTTTTTCGCCATTTTCTTTCCGATTTTCAATTATATTTTCGTCTGTATTATCTGTAACCTCAGTAATCGCAACAGCTTCAGTTTTATCGCAAATATTTTTTATATCGCCGGGTTTTAAATTTTTCAAAGTATTATCGCCGTGGCCGCTCAACCCTTCAGTTGTTTTAAAATCAATTTTTTTTATTATATTATCACCGGCTTTTACGCTCATAATTTTTTCATCAATATAAAAAGTCTGACCGGTTTTTAAAGTAACCGATGAAAACGCCGGGGTTTTACCCGCATCAATAGATGAAACAACTACTTCTCCGCTTAATAACTCCAGATTAGTCGATCCATCGGCAACTTTTAAATTAAACTCCGTGCCGCGAATATGAAAATGCGCATGAGGCGTCAATATCGCATAACTTTCTTCACCTGATTTTTTCTTTACTTTATAATTAAAATAATAATCTCCAGTTTTTAATATATGTTTATAAGCATTATAACTAAAAGAAAACATTCCTTTAACATTAATATCTAATTCATTCGAAACAATTTCACATACGCTTATATTTGAAACTGATTCGATTTTATAATCGCCATCCGCCGCTATATTAAATAAATCTCCGGTTTTTAATATATGTTTACCCTGCTTTTCATGCAAATTTACCTTTCCCGACGATACTTTTAAAATAGTCTCCGCCGCCGGCATTCGATCGGCCTTTAAATTCTTTTCATCTTTTATAATTAAATTATTTTTTGATTTTTCATCCGTCAAAGCGCTATAATTATAATTTTGATATTGATTATAATATTTATAAGTTCCAAAAATACAAGTAATTAATAAAAATAAAGCTAAAGATGATGCGGCAAATATTTTATAACTATTATTACCATTAAATTCATGTACAAAAAAAATACTTTTTCGCGCCAATAAAATAAATTTTTCAAAAAAATTTTTTTCTTCTTCACGGGATAATTTTATAGCTTTTATAACTTCACGGGCTTTTTTATCAAAATTTAAATTCTCATTTTTTCTTCCAGATGAAAGATTACAAAGATAGGCGTCTAATTTCTTTTCATTTTTTAACCACGAGCGGCATTCATCACATACGTCTAAATGTGAATTTATTAATTTATCTTCACCGGAAAGAATTCTTTCATATCTTTCCGGATCCATTTTTTGAATTTTTTTTAGTATTTCACATTTTTTCATATAGCGCCTCCGCTATATTATTATTCATTAACGCATTTTAAAATTTCAGCCAGAACGGCGCGCGCTTTTACTAACTTCGCCTTAATGGTGCCGACTGGAATATTAACGATAGCCGATATTTCTTCGCAATTCATATCATTATAATATTTTAA
>CAYQWL010000121.1:0-7243 GCA_964421195.1 uncultured bacterium
GGCAGCCGTTTGATGGTCTCAAGGATGAAACTGGTTTTTCCAGCTCCAGGCGAACTGATTATATTAATACAATATATATTTTTTTTATTTAATAAATCATTGACCTGCCTGGCTATTTCATCATTTTCTTCCATTACGTCACGGGCTATTTCGATTTCAGTCATTTTTCGCATCTCCTTTTATTACCGGCCGCCGCTTAATCTATATCTATCGACTCTATAATAAGTTCCCGGCCGCCCAGAACGATCGAGTCTTTAGAGCGGCAGGCAGGACAGCTCATATCAAAAATATCAACCGTCTTCGGACTTATAACCGATTCGCATCCGCAGGAGCGGCACTTTATTTTAAGCGGCGCTTCGTTTATTATAAAACTAACATTTATAAAACCGGCCGCCTTAGCTTTAACATCGAGGCCGAATTTTAAAGATTCCGTCACTATTTGAGTCAGGCAGCCCGCTTTAATTTTAACGGCCCTGAGCGCGGACGGCGCTATTTCACGTCTATCAAGTTCAGCCGAAACCATATTTATTATATTCGCGGCAAGACCTATTTCATGCATATATTTCACCATTTAATTCAGTTTTAATTAATTAATTATTAAACTAAATATTCAATAATTAATCAATTCCATTTTAAAAACGCTTCATCGCCAGATTAACATATACGGGGAAATTGTTCTAAAACCTGCATATCCAGAATACGCGCCCCGCCGATCGACGTTTTCATAATCACGCGGCCTTTATTTTTTTCATCCGCGCAGCCTATAATATGAGCCTGGCAGGTTTCTTCATATTTTTTTAATTCATTTATAACGCCGCCGGCGTCCTTTTTATCGCACGCGATTATCGCCCTGCCTTCGCAGGCGGAATAAAGCAAATCGAGGCCGAGGATATCGGCGAGCGATTTTACGCCTTTATCGTATAAAACAGCCTTTTCATCTATATTTATTCCGGCGCGTCCGTTCTGAACAACGAATTCATTAAGCGTGGTGGCGACTCCGCCGCGGGTGGGATCGCGCATGACCTTAATCGCGAAACCCCGTTCGAGTAAAGCGGTAATCGGTTTCACCAGGGGAGCGCAATCGGAGCGTATCGAACTTTTATCCACGTAACCGCCGCGTTCATTTAATATGCACATTCCATGATTACCGGGAGGGCCGCTCAGTATAATAACATCGCCGGGCTCTATATTTTCAGGCCGTAAATCGAGGCCGCTTTTTATAAGCCCCACTCCGGACGTATTGATATATACACCGTCGCAGCGGCCCTTTCCAACCACCTTGGTATCGCCCGTTACAATCGAAGTTCCGGCCGCCGCCGCCGTTTCAGCCATAGAAAGAGCTATTTTACGTAAATCCGCGACGGCAAACCCTTCTTCTATAATAAAACCACAGCTTAAAGCGCACGGTATCGCGCCGCACACGCATAAATCATTAATAGTGCCCGTAACAGCCAATTTACCGATATCGCCGCCGTTAAAAAACAAAGGGCTTACCACGTAAGAATCGGTGGTAAAAGCCAGACGCGAACCGTTCGAAGCGGCGCGGCCTGAAATATCTATTATAGCCGAATCGAGGCCCTGATTAAGAACTTCGTTTTTAAAGCAGGATGAAAAAACATCGCTTATAAGTTCCTGCGTAAGCTTTCCTCCATTACCATGCGCTTCGAGAATAAAATCGCCACGTGATAATATTGTCATAAAAATGCCGCCGCCTTTCTTTTTTAAAGTTCAATACCGGCCGTTCCGGCGCCGTATTTGTAATATGCCGCGCAGACGCCCTCGCTCGATACCATGCACGGACCCGCGGGAGTTATAGGATTACACGCACGGGAAAAAAGCGGGCATTGCGGAGGTTCGATAATAGAAAGTAAAACCTCGCCGCAGCGGCAGGCTTTAAATTTTCTCTCCGGCGGCGGAATTTCTACGCCGGAAATTCGTTTAGATGCGTCATTGATTATGCCGGCGAATTTTAAAGAGGCTGAATATTTTTCATAAACTTTTTTAAGTTTAAGGCCGGTAGCGGGTAAAACACCGAGGCCGCGCCATTCGGAGTCGCAGGGATCAAAAACTTCATTTATAGCTTTTTGCGCGGCAATATTTCCTTCCGCGGTTACCGCGCGGGAATATTCATTACCGATACCGCCTTCGCCGGAACATATAATTTTAAGCAGTGAATTTATAGCAAGTAAAATATCGATATATTCAAACCCGCAAACAACGCCCGGAATTCCGCCGTGTAACGCGGCGGATTCATAAGCGGCCGCTCCGATTATTACGGATACATGGCCGGGCAATATAAAACCGTCGATATTAACATCAGGATGCTTTGCTATGGCCGATATCGCCGCCGGAACGGTTTTATTCGCTTCATAAATAAATAAATTATTTAATCCGGCCGATACCGCCGATTGAATTAAAAACGCCGAAGCCGGGACGGTAGTTTCGAATCCCACGCTCAAAAAAACGACATTTTTAGAAGGGTTAGCCGCGGCGACATCGAGCGTTTCAAGAGGAGAATACACGACACGCACGTCCGCCCCGGCGTTTAATTCCGTTTTCAAACTCGAACGGCTTCCCGGCACTTTTAACATATCGCCAAAAGTGGTTATAATAAAATTTTTATCGCGGGCGAGATTTATCGCGCCGTCTATATAAGTTTCAGGCGTAACGCATACGGGGCAGCCCGGACCCGAACGCAGCTTTAATTTTTCAGGAAGCCGCGGCCTGATTCCTGATTTAAAGATTTCATGCGTATGCGTCCCGCACACTTCCATTAAATTTATCCGTTCTTTTCTTATCCCGGCGCATAATACGTTAATATTTTCAAAAAGCTTTTCGGCGGCGGCCGGCTTATTAATTCTGCCTGAATAATCATCGAGACTAAAATTCATAATTTTTATATTCCTTTCGAAATTTTCACGCGCCGTTTTATTTTATAATTACTTACAGGCAATCTTTTTTTATACCTTCACGCGCAAAAAAAAATTCCGGCGGCATTATCTTCGCGCCGCGCCGTTCGAGTATAAAACCCTGAAAACTGCAAAAATATTAATGTCAAAAATAATCAGGGATTATCTTTACGCGCGGCTAATCGAGTATGGAACTTACACGTTCGCCGGCCTCTATTTCTTCAAGCATTTTATATGTTTTTTCAGCTTCTTCAGCGCTTATTTTAGTTATGGCGAATCCGGCGTGTAAAACTAAATAATCGCCCGCGAGCGCATCGGGCACCATAGCTATATTTATTTTTTTCAAAGTATCGCCTATTTTAACTTCGGCGAATCCGCCGCCGATAATACTGACTACCGGAACGGGTATTCCAAGACACATAATTAAGAACCCCTTTCAATTACCAGATTATGTATTTTAAAATTATTAAATAAATTAACATTTTAAACGAGCTCATATTATATTTTTTAAAGCGTAATAACACTGTCCGATCGATATGCAGCTATCGCCGAAACTGACGCGTTCGGGAAGATAAACCTTAAAAAAAGGCATTTTTTTACGCCCGGCCGTTACTTTGCGTTCGAGCATATCGCAGATTCCGCAAAGAAATACGCGGTTATAAAATACGCCGCCTGAAAGGCATATCTCATTAATTTTATATTTATCAGACAATAAGCAAACTACTTCATAAACGGCTTTAATAATGCTGCGGTGAAATTTATAAGAAATATCGGCCGCACGCGTTCCCGCAATCCGATCATTAATAATCGCTTTATAAATTTCTTTATGCTCTATAATAAAAACTTTTTCATCCGCGCGAATTTTATACGGATATGTATCAGCAAGGGTTTCAAGCCCTTCGAGTATCGAATCTTTCATCCGCCCGTTCATAAGCATTTCAAGCCAGACAGCCGCTTCACCTTCGAAAGTGACCGGACGGTTAAAACCGGCGAGCGCGGCGGCGATATCGAATATTCTTCCAAGAGAAGAAGTTTTTACCGCATTTACACCGTTATAAAGAGCCTTTAATAATATTTTTTTTTCGAACCCGTCAACGGCGGTATCGAAATCGTCAAAAAAATCAAGCAGAGGATCTTTCAAACCGCCGTAGTAATCATGAACGGCGCACAATGCGAGTTTAGAAACATTTTTAACCGCTCCATCATAATTTACCACTCTAAAAGGTTCGAAGCAGGCGGCGCGTTCGTACGAAGACGCAGAACAAATTAAAAATTCTCCGCCCCAGACGCTTTTATCATCTCCAAATCCGGTCCCGTCAAAAGTCAGCGCGATAACCGGCCCGTCGATTTTATTTTCGGCCATTACCGAAAGCGCATGGGCGTAATGATGTCCGATCGCGGCCGATTTCGCCCCAATTTCACGGGCCGAAGCGGCGGCATAAGCCGCGCTGTTAGAACCGGGATGCCGGTCGCATATAAAAGCGTCGGGCTTTAAATTATATAATTCTTTAAAACGGTCAACGGTAGAAGACAATAATAAAAAATTATCCACATTATCGGTATCGCCTATATATTGAGACGTAACTATTTTATCGCCAAGATTAAAAGAAACTGTATTTTTTAAAATCGCCCCGACTGAAAAATAAGCCTTATTTTTTCCTGGAACTTCGCCGGAAGCGGATATAACCAATGGCGCAATGCCGCGTGAAGGCCTGATAGTAAATATTTTATCACGTTCAACGAAGCACACCGAGTCATCGCACGCGGTCAGTATTTCTCGATTATGCGCCATAGCAAAATCGCATATTCCGGAGAGCTTTTCGGCGGCGCCGCGCAGCGTATAACATATAGGCTCATCGCTTATATTCGCGGAAGTCATAATAAGCGGAACCCCGATTTCACTCATTAAAAGAAGATGCATCGGAGTATAGGGAAGCATAAAGCCAAAATAATTATTATCCGGCGCGACCAATTCGGATAATTTAAAATCGTTCATGGCGGCATGCTTAACGTGAAAAATATTTTCACCTTCAACGCCCGATTCGTGATTTTCACGTTTTTTAAGTATCGTTACGGGCGATATGCATGAACGTAAAAGCTCTTTTTCGATATCGGAAACTTTACAGAAAAATTCTATCCATTCCATAGACGGCGCCATCAGGGCGAAAGGTTTTGACGGCCTGTTTTTTCTATCGCGAAGGCGCATTATTATTTCATCCGAATCGGCGCGGCATGCGATATGAAAACCGCCGAGCCCCATAAGCGCGCCTGTACGGCCCTGCCGGATAAAAGAGGCCGCTTTTTTTATCACGGCCGCCGTATCGCGGCTAAAAGCAAGCGATTCGAAACTTTCAAAGCCATTTAAATCTTCTACTATAGCCAATCCCGGACCGCATTCATGACAGGCGTCGGGTTGAGCGTGAAACCGGCGGTCCGCCGGATCATCATATTCAGCCTGGCATTTTTTACACATTCTGAATCCGGCCATAGTTGTAACCGGCCTATCGTAAGGAAGTTTTCGAGTTATGGTATAACGGGGGCCGCAATTGGTGCAATTAGTAAAAGCATAACCATGGCGTCTATCGGTTTTATCAAAAATTTCAAAGGCGCAGTCTTTGCAAACAGCAAGATCGGGCGATACGAAAACCGATTTTACTTCAAGAGCGGTATCATCGGAATGTAATATTTCAAACTTAGAATATTGTTTATAAACGGTCTTTTCAATAAAAAAACTTTCAACAACCGCAAGCGGCGGCGGATTTTTTTTTAATTTTTCAACAAAAGCGTCGAGACGCGAAATGTCGCCGGAAATTTCTATTTCGACCCCATTAACGCTGTTATTAATATAGCCGAAAAGCCCGCCTTCAAGAGCCTGCCTGTAAACATGCGGCCTGAAACCGACGCCCTGCACGCGGCCGGTTATGGTGATTTTATAATTCGCTTTATTCATGAATAATAAATATTTATAAACTTTTTTTGAATAAATTCATTAATAAATACATATATGTAAAAGAAAAAAATTTTTATAAATTTTACGCAGCAATTATATCATAAAAAAAAATAATAAACAAACTTTTTATCGGCAATGAACTCATAAAATAAAAAAGGAACCGCAGACGAATATAATCATCGTAACGATTCCTTTTTTTTGCCGCTTTATTTTCAGATTTAAAGACTTAAACAAACAACCACATTTAATTAACTCTTAACCATATAACAAAGCGGCTGGTTTACCTTTTTAACGCGCGCTATTCAAGCAATATTTTTCATCAGGCGCGCTTACCGGTTGATAAAGCATTTTTTATGCCGTAAGGCTTTAATCGATTATTTCGATTACTTCGAAATATTTAAACATTAATATTTAAAACTATTTTAACATATTATTTTTTAAAAAATTTTAAATAACATATAATTTAATACACATTATTTTCAGAATTATAAAACAAATGTTGTTTTTACCGACATTTAACTGTTTCTATTACCGACAATATGTAAATCAATCGGAACATCTCAGCATATCTCAATACATTTCAATATAAATTAATATTTTTCAATTTATATAACGTTAATTATATATAAAATAATTTAATAGATATAATATTACATTTTTTAAATGTGATTGAATAAAAAAATAACTAATTAAATCGCAAAACATCTTTTGATCGACCGAAATGAGCTTTAAAGATTAATATTTTATAAAAAAAAGTATAAATTTTACTTTATTTTTAGCCGTAATTGTTATAGAATAAAAATATGAATCTAAAATCAAGGAGGTATTTATTAAATGTCTAAAAAAATTTTAATTATCGATGACGATCCTGATATAGTCGAAACTATGAAGACCATACTCGAATCTAAAGCTTATCAGGTCGAAACAGCTTCTAATGGCACCGAAGGTCTTGAAAAAGTGAAATCGTTCGATCCGCACCTTATAATACTCGACGTTATGATGGACTCCGTCACTGAAGGTTTTCACGTTACTTACAAACTTCGTTCTCCCGAACCGTCTTCGGAATTCGCGAAATGGTCTAAAACGCCTATAGTCATGGTTTCGGCAATTAACACCGCTTCACATTTCAAATATTCGCCGCAGACGGATTCGGACTATCTGCCCGTCAATGAATTTTTAAATAAACCCATTGAACCTGAAAATTTATTAGCGGTAGTAGAAAAATGTTTAGCATAAAGTTCATTTAAAAAAGCACGCTAATATAAAGCTCGTCAAAAAACACGAATTAGCGTCAAAAATACTATACGGTAAAAGATATCTGAATAAAGCTATAAAACAAGCTGATATTTTAAAATAATCGGCGGAAAGAATTAACGATGACTAC
>CAYQWL010000121.1:7314-11545 GCA_964421195.1 uncultured bacterium
GCTATTTCCGAAGGTATTGAAATCAGAGTATTCGAACTGATATCCAGGCTCAAATGGCTTACCGACCTGCGCTGGCTTGCCGTTACGGGAGTGATATGCGTTATCGAATTCAGCATATTAATTTCCGGTATTGGTTTAAATAGATTTTACCTTTATTCATGCGTTCTAACGATGGCCGCGGGAAACTTAACATTCATTTATACGATAAAAAAACTGCACGGTGCATCGTCTTCTCACGGAATCATAAAACGGGCGGAAGCGGCCAGGTTTATCGCTAACGTCCAGACTATTTTCGATCTCACGGTTTTAACCGTTCTTATTCATTTCGCTGGAGGAATCGATAATCCTTTTAACTTCTACTACATATTCCACATAATTATAGCGAGCATGCTGCTCGAACCGTTTCATTGCTATATGCAGGCGGCTTTAGCCGGCGCGCTATATTCAGGATTAATAATTTTCGAGCACTGTAATATAATTTCAAGATACGATATTTTCGGCTCTTTAACGATATGCCCGCACGGCGGGCTCAGAGTTGCCGGTTCCGTGGCGGCTTTCGTCACCACGATGATCATAACCGCTTATATAACCACTTCAATATCGCAGCGGTTAAGGCTGAAAGAAAATTTACTTCTTGAAACCAATATGAAATTAGTAGATCTTGACGCAAAAAAATCCCAATTTGTCATGGTAGTAGCGCACGAATTAAAATCACCGCTCGGCACCATTCAGTTTATGCTCAAATCACTTGCCGGCGGTTATAGCGGAGCGCAAATTGACGATAAAGCCCGCGAGCAAATCGCAAAAATCGAATCACGAGCCGCGGGGCTCCTGAAACTCGCAAACGATCTGCTCGACCTTTCTAAAATAAAAACCGGATTCGGCGCCAAAGAATTTAAAAAAGTATCGCTGCTCGAAAAATTAAAAAAAGTCATAGAAAGCATGAGCGTTCAGGCGAAAGCGGCGGCTATCGAAATCAAGGAAACTATAAAAGGCGGCGATGAAGATTTTATAATCGACGGCGACGCTGAATATCTCGACAACGTTATCATCAACGTAATATCCAACGCCATAAAATATAATCACAAAGACGGCATGGTCGAAATAACGCTCGAACGTGAAAACGGCATGGTAATTTTCAAATGCAAAGATACCGGCATCGGAATTCCCGAACAGGATATAAATTTAATATTCGAAGAATTCCATCGCACTTCCATATCAAAAAAACATACGGCTAACGGCACCGGAGTGGGAATGGCGATTACAAAAAAAATCGTAGAATACCATAACGGCTCTATAAAGGTAAATTCCGAATCGGGCCGGGGCTCTGAATTTATAATAAAACTTCCAGTCAATAATAAAAGGGCCGCAACCGATTAATTAAAAATATAATCGCTGCCATTAATAATTAGCGCATAAACGATTAAACAAATAAATAAACATAAAACAATATCAGGTTAAAGGAGGAAAATAAATGCATAAGGCAATGACAGGAGCCGAGGTGGCTCTTTTTGCTGAAAATTTAGTAAAAAACAACGTTGTTTACGGCGTTGTCGCAAAAAACAAACAATATGCATGGGACCGAATTTTAGATCATAAAGATCTGGTTCTCGATTATCCGACCACCGTTTCTTCGCCCAAAAAATACTTTTTACCGCCCACTGAAACACTCATAAAGTTTAAACTCGCGGCCGACCCCGCGCCTGAATTCGTAAATTATTCTCAGGAAGCTATTTTATTCGGTATGCATGCATGCGATCTTTATGCTACTTCCATGCTCGATCACGCCTTCGAAGACACTAATAAAGACCCGAACTATCTCGAAAAACGTAAAAAAGCTATATTAATAGGGGTTTCCTGTATGCCCGACCCCGACTGCTTCTGCAATAAAATGGGAGTTGACGAAGCGGTTCACGACGAAGAAAAAGTATCGAAAAAGCAGGCATTATACGACATCTTTTTCAAAAACATAGGCCATAAATATTTAGTTTCTATCGGCACCAAACGCGGCGAGGAGCTTCTCGCCAAATACGTGAAACCCGCCGAAGCCTCTAAAGAAGAGTTAGAACAACTTAAAGTGGTAGAAAAAAAACGCGTCGAATCTTTTACGAACGATATGCAATTAAACGCTGAACAGCTCACTAAATTACTTCCCAAAACGCATAAATCTCCCGTATGGAAAGAAAACGCCGACAGATGTTTCGCCTGCGGAACCTGTAATTTAGTATGCCCTACCTGTTATTGCTTTAATATAACGGAAAATGTAAAACTTAATCTGGCCGAAGGCTCGCGCGATCGAGAATGGGACAGCTGCATGCTGCCGCAGTTCGCCGAAGTCGCCGGCGGCGAAAATTTCCGTGAACACGTAGCCGACAGGCTCCGTCACAGGCTCATGAGAAAAGGGCTTTATATAAAAGAAAAATTCAATAAATCCGGCTGTACGGGCTGCGGCCGCTGCTATCGCAACTGCACGGCCGGCATCTCGATAGTCAAAATGTTCAACCGTTTAAAGGAGGTTAGTGAGAATGAGTAATACAATAACCGCCGCGCCGGTAAGACATAAGAATACCGATACGAATATGTTTCTGCCAAAAATGGCCAGAATTAACAAAATCGAAGTAATGACCGAAAAAGAAACCTTTTATGAACTCGAATATCTCGATAAATCAGATCTCGGACATACACCCGGCCAGTTCGTCGAAGTGTCGATATTCGGCATAGGCGAGGCGCCTATTTCTATTTCATCGCCTCCCACCTTAAAAGGCAAATTCGAATTATGCATCAGAAACGCCGGAATGGTAACAAATAAAATACACCAGCTTAAAGAAGGCGCCACCATCGGCATTAGAGGGCCTTTCGGCACCGGATTCAACGTAAACAATTTTAAAGGCAAAAACGTGCTGTTCGTCGCAGGCGGTCTCGGATACGCCCCGCTGCGTTCGCTTATCAACTATGTTCTTGAAACCAGAAAAGAATATAAAAACGTTACGCTGCTTTATGGAACGCGCGAGCCTAAAGAAATACTTTATAAAAAAGAAATCGAAGCGCTCGAAAAAAATAAAGACGTAAATTTTCATATCACCATCGATCGCGGCGCTGAAGGCTGGAATAAGAACGTAGGCGTTATAACCACATTATTTCCAAAAGTAACGATCGACGATCCTCAAAACACGATTGTAGCCGTATGCGGCCCGCCAATCATGTACAAATTCGTTGTAATGGAAGTGCTCGCTAAAAACATACCGCCTGAAAATATTTATTTATCGCTTGAACGCAGAATGAAATGCGGAGTCGGAAAATGCGGCCATTGCCAGATAAACAGCGTTTACGTATGCTGCGAAGGCCCTGTTTTTAATTATGCGCAAATTCGTGATTTTAAGGAGGCCATATAAATGAGTAAACCAAAGATAGCTTTTTTTGATTTTACCTCTTGCGAAGGCTGTCAGCTCGAAGTATTAAATCAGGAACCAGCCGATATGATCGACCTTTTGAACGCGGTCGAAATAGTTAATTTCCGCGAAGCCATAAGCGATAAAGGCCAGGACTATGATATAGCTTTTATCGAAGGTTCGATTTCAAGACCGGCGGATGAAACAAGAATCAAAAAAATCAGAAGACAGGCGAAACTTCTCGTGGCTCTTGGCTCATGCGCCTGCACTGGCGGCCTTAATTCTATAAAAAATAAATATTCGGCCGAAGATTATAAAAATTATGTTTACAAAGACAAAGCGCATTATGAAAGACTCGATTCTTATGCAGCCCGTCCGGTAAGCGCCGTAGTAAAAGTAGATTTTGAAATACCCGGCTGTCCTATCAACCGTTTTGAATTTCTTAAAGTGGTAAAATCCTTACTGCTCGGCGTTACGCCTCATCTGCCAGAATATCCGGTATGCGTGGAATGTAAAATGAAAGACAACGTCTGCCTTTATCAAAGAGGCGAGGTATGCATGGGCCCCGTTACCCGCGCCGGCTGCGACGCTATATGCCCGTCTTTCGGCGAAGCATGCACGGGCTGCCGGGGTTTCGTCACCAATCCGAACCTTAACGCGCAAAAAGACGTTCTCGCCAAACACGGTCTCAGTCCTGAAGACGTAATGCGTCATTTCACTATGTTCAACAATTTTAGCAAGGAGGATACCAGAAGATGACAACCAGTTTGCAATTGAATTTAGAGCATGTAACGAGAGTCGAAGGACACGGTAATATAGTAGTAAACGTTAAAGACGGTAAA
>CAYQWL010000122.1:0-3127 GCA_964421195.1 uncultured bacterium
CGGCATTATCGATTTTGCCGTCACGGATGTTTTAAATAAAAAATTTTGCCTGTTTATTATTTTCATAAAAGGCTCCTTCTAATGATGATATACACCCTTATACTTTTAACATAAAATAGCCATAAAAGTCTATAAACTCAGCTCAGTAAATTTCGTTATTGATGTTAAAAATAAAACTAAAATAAACTGACTTAAATTTATAGACTTAATTTTTTAAAATGATAGAATGAACATGAAACGAACTTTAAACAAGCGATGAAATGCTGATTATGGAGAATAAACTGAGCTAACTTAATTGAAAATTATCTCTTATTGTAGTAAGATAGTAGTAGGCGGAGTAGCCGAAAAACGACGTAAAGGCGGTATCTGTATAAGGACGGAATGAGAACAGACGATATATAGAGTTTATTGTCTGGAGGGTATTGTGATGCTTAAAAATAACTATAGAGCGGGTAGAACGGGGAATATTTTTGCCGGCGCCGGGGCGTATGGATTGCGCCGGGGTATTCTGGTTCCTATTATAGCGGCCATAATAATAATAATATTGGTCGCCGGTTTCGCGGTTTATAATTATTCAAAACACGAGCGAAGCGTTATTGTAAGGTTTCGTTATGTTTCGGTGGCCGATAAAATGGCTTATACTGCCGCGCAGGAAGCGTTTAACTGGTTTAAATACGGCGTAATTACCCGTAAAGAAATTGCTCCGCAGGGCGTTAATGGTGAATTTATTTTAAAACCGCTCAAAGAAAAAAGCGTCAACGGGCTTATAATTTATCTTAGCGCGCGCGAGTTAAAGTCTTTTGAACTAATAGAAAAACTTGGCGGCGAATTAAATTCAGTTGAATTAAAATACGAAGGGTTCCGGCCGTATTTTAAAGAGCCGGTCGCGCCGCCTAATTATTATAACGGCTGCCTGCTTTCCGCCGACCCGTTCGAACGTTTCGGCGGGCTTTCGATTACGGCAAAAGCTACATACATGAATGTCGCGAGAGTTTATAGCTGCCGGCACGAAGTTAAAATATCCAATACGCTGGCGCCGGTTATTTCAAAATTTACGGTTTTTACTAAAGATAAAGACGGCGGTTCTGAAAATCAAATATCTATGGCTGCTACCGACGGTGAAACTGACATAGGCGGACAGGGAATAATCGATCTGGCAGCAAGTAAAAAACGCGTTCCGGCCGTTTTTGTTCATCATCCCGATGATGTTAAAGAAATTGCGAGTTATTGTAAATCGCATTCCGAATTACGCGAATATCTTCCCGTTGATAAAACTGTAAACGCGGCGGGCGATAATCATTACAGGCCGTCGGTCGCCGAACGCGGCTGGGTATATTTAGGCTGTGAAGATCCTGACGGATATTATGTATTGAACGTGCCGCCCGGCAAAGCTAATCCCGATATGATAATGCCGTATAAAGAAGATAAAAAACATCTTTTTTATGGCACCGGCTTTATGATGCTCGAATCTGATCTTTGCTGGTTGGTTATGGCCGGATTGAAGGGTATTTTTCCTTATTCGCATTCATTTCTTGATACGGCCCGTCCCGGAGGTATAAGCGATTATATTTTACGCGCGACGCATACAGGCATTTACTGGATAGTTAAAGACCCTGATGTAAAGCCGATACTTGGTAATTATTATTTGAACCATCCTGAATTCAACACGCAGTCATCGCTTTTACATCTTTCGGGCGATCTTCAGCCGCTCGCGTTTGGCGGTCCTGGAAAGCCTTCAAAATATCTCGACCGCCGTTCGCCGACGATTGTTTTTGGTAAAGTGTTCAGGTCGTTCGTGCAAATCGGTAATTTAACGCAAAACTGCGTTCATAACCCGGCGTCCTGCGATCCTTCACATTATTCCAATAATATGCTGCCTAACGGCATGCACCGCCTGCCGTATATTAATCCGCCGAACCATCCAAATACGACGTTTTTGCCTTATTTTAATATAAGCGAAGACGGGCATAACGATGGAAATTCCGTTATGGATATCGACGATCAAAGCTGGGGCGGCTATCGTTTCGTGGATGATGGAAATATTTATGGTGGAGGCGATTTTGCGCCCGTTAAATACGATATCGACCGTGATGTTTTTAATCTTTGCGACAGCAATCACTTAAAAACATATCGCCAATTTATGACGAAAATTGTAAACGAGGTTTATAATAAATCATACAACTGGATAACCGCTAATTCTAAACCGCTCGACGGCGTGCTTGAACCCGGCGATAAGTATATATTGAAGCAGGATGAAATAAAAGTGATTTCATCGTATCCCGACGCTCAACTCGATTCGTTGTTTTTTTATAATCAGAAGAAAAATTTTGGAAATGTTTTTCAGGCTGGTTGTTTAAAAATATCGCAATATATTAAAAATGCCGATTCGATCGATTTATGCGATTTAATTTTTTCAGATGGTTTTTTTAAAGGCGCGCTGGGCGCATTGAAACTTTATTCTAAAAATTATGCGAATCCGGTTAAATCGAATTCGATCGTCGATCCGGGCGAGTTCGATATCAGGCAAAAATCGAATTATAACTTTGATAATTATGACGCTTTTATAAAAAATATGGCTTCCGTTGAAGGTGATATTTGCACCTTTAATGATGGCGGGATATATTATATCGATTTCGCCGGTCCGATAGATATGAGTAAAAATGGGGCTTTTAAAAAGATAGTATTTAACGAAAATACGCTTTTGATATTTAAAAGTACGATTAAAGTGCAGGCTATCGGTAAATCGGTTTATGCGGCGGCTAACGGCTGTACTCTTACTTTAGTTTCTATCGAGGGCGATGTTATAATAGCCGCGCCTGAAATCGAAGCTTCGCTTAATTCGCTTTGCGGAACCGTTAAAAAAGAGCTCGATTACTTTCAGGTATCTGGTAATATAACTATGAATTCTTTATTATTAGACCAATCAGCGCCTAATAATTTATTCAAGGCTGAAACCGCTCCGGCCGATCAGGTTACGCTGGTTGGTAAAACGGGAGTTAAATCTCATAAGCGTATAAGCGTAACTTACGATCCGTCTTTAGATCCGTGCGGCTATCAAAATTATTATGATCATTATAAATATTATGTGGCGTCTCATCCGGCATACTGGAGGTACGATAATGAATAA
>CAYQWL010000122.1:3227-8879 GCA_964421195.1 uncultured bacterium
TATCGCGGAGGGGCGATTAAAAATAATACGTTATCATCGATGCTTCATATAAACGATTTCCGGCGCGCAGTAACTCTTATTGAAATAATAATGGCGGTTTGTTTAATGGCGCTTGGATTAATTCCGCTTTTTACTATATTCGGCACCACCGCTTCAGACGTTTCAATAACTATCGATGAAATGTTCGCTACTAATTACGCGAATGAACTTTTAGAAACTATCATGTCAAGGCCGTTCGATGAAATACCGCAAAACGTTTCGGGCGATCCGGAAACTATCGGCGGAGAGTTTTTTCAGTCGGTCATTAAAAGTATATCGCCGTTAAATAAAGGATTTAAAAGGCATATTGAAATAACTACTGAAAAATATGACTATACGGTTCCGGAAGGAATACCTTTATTTCAAAAAGAACGCATCGAAAAAATGGGACGTTTTAAAATAATTAAAGCGATGATCGAATATTCGCAAAACGGCGTGCCGAAAACATTAAAATTATCGGCTTTGATGACTTCGGTGCAATAAAGGCGCGCTTAATTTTATATATGACGATTGGAATATAAAAACAGTGGCTATTGTTAATGTTAATGATATTAATAACGAACCGCGCGAGCTTATAGAAGGTTTTATCGCCGGGTATCCCGAAGAAACCGAACGTTTGATAGCGTTATATTATACGAGGGTATATTTAAACTGCATTAAACTGTTAAGAAACGCGGATGATTCCGAAGACGCCGTACAGGAAACATTTATAAGAGCCATAAAATATAAAGGGAGTTACGATAAAAAAAGAACTTTTTTATTCTGGCTTTTGAAAATTTCAACTAATTTATGTCTTGACATTTTGAAGAAAAATAAGCGGGAGCTAATTCAGACCGTTAGAATAGAAGTTTTAAACGCTGAAGTAGATGGGCTGAAAGATTTTCGCGACTCCATCGTAGATTATAAAGCTCAGCGCGATATAGAAGACTGGCCGGTGCGTGAGCTTATTAAAAATGCTATCGATTTACTGCCAGTGGCATATAGAGCCACGGTGTCGTTACGTTATTATAATGAAATGACATGTGAAGATATCGCTTCGATTCTTGAAACTCCTGTAGGCACTATAAAGTTCAGATTGAGCAGGGCGCGCGCGTATCTCGACGGTTTGTTGAAGACGATTAAAGAATGAATTTTTAAGTTGTTTTTATGAAGAAAACTTATTGTTAAATTATTAATGAGCAAATGAGGAGTAAACGAGGAAATTAATAAAATTTTAAAAAAAGATGGTAAAATAAAATTGTATGTCATATAATATACATTGTATATTTTAATGTTTTATATTCTATTAATCATTCTATAACTTTAATTTCATGTTGTGTATGTAGTTCATAATATAATTAAAAACTAAAAAAATTAAAAAATGACGGGAGGAAGAAAAATGAAAAATTTTATTTTGTTGTCAATCGGGTGTCTGGCGGCGATATTAATAATGACGGCTCCGGCTTATTCGTCTGATGAAAAGCCTGAGGTCGCTAAATTTTCAAAACTTTCCGGTTCTATTAATTATGACCGCGAGGGTGTTTCGGGATATCGCGAGGTCGGCTGCGACGAGGCTTTAAAAATGGCGTTAATCGAAAATGATATCGTCGCTTCGGGTAATGCTACCGGCGAGGTAGTTACAACTTACGGCGCTCGTATAGATGTAAAAGCTAATACCGAATTCCAGATCGGATTTTATAATTTAAGGATTAAACGCGGCGGCGCATGGATTGCTTTTAAAGCCGATTCTTATTCTAAAGAAAAAAAATTTAAAGTTACATCGCCGGGCGGGTCGATCGGCATAAAAGGCACCGAACTTGCCGTTTATGTTTTTGAAGATGATTCGATCGTCATTCAGGTTCGTGAAGGGCTTGTAGATTTTATGGGAACCAATGCGTCTTCCGAGGTTGATATCGCGGCCGGCGGAATATATTTTTATGATGAAAACGGCGGCGTGCATGAATTAGTTAAAGCGGGCGAAGGCGTTGATATTATTGAATTGATTAATGAAGAAGGCGGAACGATCGGCCTTAAATCGCTTATCGAAAAAGTCAGAGTGCGTTCTTCGAGAAAAGTTCCCGCCGGCGAAACCGGAAATGGAACGGTCAATAATCCCTGGAAACAACTTAAAAATAAATAATTAAATTCGAATAACATGTTCGACTGTTCGGGTACTATTATGATTTAATATTTATCATAATCGTACCCGGACGGTTTTGTTTTTTATAGATGTTTTTAATGTAAAAATTTTATAAGAAAATTATTGAAAAATTTTTAATATTATTTTTTATATAAAATTATATAAAAATTCAAACAATTTTTATAATTGTAAGGTATTACCTATAGAAGTGATTGAATCAGGAGGTGGTATTGTTATGAAGAAATTAAATTTATATGTTTTAATAATGTCTTTATTTTTTGTTATTATTTATTTTTATGGTTATAATATTAATGGTGTATTGGCTGGTAATACCGATGAAGGAACGAATGTTGAAATTACCACTGAAGAAACTTATAATACCGAAGCCGTTTCCGAAACTGAAACTTCGAATGTAAAAAAATATAAAATAACTGAAGAACAATGGTTAAAAATGGTTAAAACTTATTTACCTAAATATCATGAACAGCTTGAAAATATGTCGGCGGAAGAGCGCAGAGCGGAATATATAAAATCTATGGAAAAAAGTAAGCTCGCGAATTCACCCGTTAATACCAAAAATAAGTATGGGGTATCCGCTAATAAAAATGTAAGCGTTACCGCTAAAAATGGCGATGATTCAATGGAATTTTCAAATTCAGGTGAAATTAAAGCGGAAGGCGAGTTAAGTTCTTCGACTAAAGACGAAAACGGCCAGATAAAAGTTGAGAGTAATGCGGCCGGTTATGTCGGCGCGAATGTTAAAAGTCAGATGAGCGGATCTAAAAAAATGGGCGATTACGATGTTACTGGAAAAACGAGCGGTAAATTAGACTTAAGCGCTTCCGGCGAATCGGTTATTAAATACGAGCAGGGAAGTAAAGGCGTTAGCTTTTTACAAAAGCATGGCGCCGGTGCGGGTTTAAAAACTGACTTTACTTTTGAAGGCGATGTGGATTATAAAGGGGACGATCTTTTTAATTTAATGGTAAGCCCTAAAACTCCGGGCTTAGCCGTCGGCGCCGGTATTATGACCGGGTTCAGCCTTAAAACTGACGATATAGGTTTGGATCTCGGCGGTAAATTATTGATGGGCGCTGACTTTAGCTATCATTATAATCCCGAAAATTATGCCCGCGTGCTTGAAGATACCGTTCCGGGTTTTGAAAATCTCGATTCGCGCATAAAACTTCTCGGCGGCGCGCTCGCCGGTTTAAAATTGCCCATGGCGTTAGCGACCGCGGCTTCCAATCCAATAGGCGGCGCTGTAATGGCTTATTCGGCTTTAAAACCCATGCTTAATTCATCGTCTTCAGACGGAGCCGATACCGGAACTCAAAATACAAAATCTAATTTAAAGTATGCGGGTTCAACTCAGAAAGGCTCTTCAGGGTCGGGTTCTTCTACCGGCACGGGTTCATCGAATGGCGGCGATTCGGAGTCTTCATACTATTCGCAGGCCTGCGCAAAGGCAGCGGCAAAGGTTAATCCCGAAAAAGATCCTGAAAGATATAAAAGACTTGTTGAATCTTATGTAGTTGCTTATGAAAAAGCGAATGCGCCTGAAGATAAAACGAGTTCAAAAAGTCAAGCATCTAAAACCGAGGAACAGAAAAAGTTTTATCAACCGGTTAAGCCTTCAAATAATTTTTTAAATAAAATCGGCGTTGATTCAAAAGAATACGATAAAGCGCTTGAACAGGCTAAAAAGTCGGAAGGCACGACCGGATTTAATTTTGATTATCTTTCGACGAAAGGCGATGCTGATTTTAAATATAGCATGAATGCGTCTGAAAATTATAAAAATAATGCCGATGCTTTACTTAAATCAGAAATAGCGGATTCTGAACTGCTTGCATCTAATACTAACTTATCTAAACAGGCTTTTACCGATTTATGGCTTAAAAATTCCGGCGGTTCTTCAGTCGGTTCCCGTGCGGTGAATGTAGATAGATTGTATGCCGCCGCGGGCGGTTATAAAAGCGCGGCCGGCGGAAGTTTTGACGAATTCAGCCAGACGACCGGAGTTAAAGATGAAACTGCTTATAAACTCGCTAATTATAATAAAGAAACCGGTAAAAATGCTTATACTCAAACGTTAAGCGGCGATAAAGACGCGGGACGTAAAGTGGGTATAGTCAAAGGCGATTATAAAGTGATAAATAAAGATGAATATCTTAAAATATTTGAATTGCTTTATCCTGATAATTTATATAAAGACAATACCGATGAAAGCCTAAACAGAATGCATGAGATTAATAAAGCTTATGCTCGTACCGGCGGCTATAATGGAACTTTCGCGCGCATCGAATCCGACGGTAAAGGCCTTAATAAGTATAACTTTAATTCAGCTTCAGGCGTCGGATATCAGGATGTGTTTGAAATAGCTCTTAAAGCTTATCTGGGTGAAAAAGCGCTTTCAGATAAATAAAAATAAAATAAAAAGAATTTATTTTTAAAATATTTAAACAATTAATGAAGATGAAAGGTAATTGTATATGGAAGATATAAATTTGAATCGCGGGGTGAAAACTATGAGTAGAAAAATAATAGTTCTTGGAACTTCGGTCTTAATAGCTTTTAATTTACTATTCCCGCCCTGTCATGTTGAAGCCGGAAACGATCTGAGTTATACCGATCCATTTTATAGAGTAAACGCTAAAAAACATTCCTGGCAGGATTATTACGATACCTGGAAAAAATATCGTCCCGATGATTCGGACGATAAAATAATTAGATCTTATGTATTTCATGGCGGTAAAGACGCGGCCGAAACACAAAAGCCCGAAACTCCTGCCGCTACAGGCGTTACACCGGTTAACGAAAATCCTTCGGCAACGGGCGTTACTCCGGTAAGCGAACCGGCGGCTCAAGTCGAAAAACCTTCTGATTTTATTTATGACCCTGATATGCACATTACCGCTTCAGATAAACCGGTTGAACATTTTTATTATTCGGAAAAATTTCCCGACGGCAGTGAAAAACGTATAGGATATAGATACGACGCTATTAAGGGAACCCCGAATACCGCTGTTACAAGGTATATTACAATATATTACGATAATAAAAATGGAAACGATCACGCGGAATTATACAGACGCTGGGAAACTTACGATATTAAAACGGGCAAATGGGTGCCGACCGATGCTTCTAACGAAGCGTTCGTAAAACCGTCCGAAAATAAAGACGTATGGGCGTCAGATATAGACGCTTACAAGAGCATAAAAGATGAAACGATCCCTTCGTTCGATAAACTTTCCGAAGCCGAACAAAAACTTTGCATAATTAATCTTGGACTCAGCGACGAACAATGTAAGGAACTCGGATTTACGGTGAGAGTCAGCGATGAAGAAAAACAGAAGTATGCCGTTTTCGCTGATTCCGTCGGCGATGATAATTCCGCCGTTGATGAAACTCCCGCTGAAAACACAACTCCTGCTGAGACTCTGGCTCCCGTTGCCGAAGAAGACGGAACGCATATTTTTGATGAGTTTAAT
>CAYQWL010000122.1:8979-11402 GCA_964421195.1 uncultured bacterium
AAATGTGTTAATATCAGAAGTGTGAGGCAGTATTATGAAAAAATGCGATTTATTAAAAAAATTGTATTTAAAGGCGCCAGAATCGTTTAATGAAAACGATCAGTTTGCTGATGAAAAAATCTGCGCTCATATCAGTGCATGTCCTGATTGTCAGGCATTTTTAAAACGCGTCAGGAGTTTTGACGGTGTTTTAAAAACGGCGGTTAAGCAGGAAGCGTTACATGATATTAACGTCAGAGTGAAAGTAAAAAAGATTTTATCAGATTATAATGGCGCTCCTGAAAGAAAAATTTCGTTTAGTGATGAAATAGTTTTATATTTCAAACGTCTTTTTGCCGGCCGCTATAGTGTTGCCGCGGCTTCCGCCGGCATCTGCGCGATTTTACTGATCGTTATGTATTCGTTTTTCAGTTTAAAAACTAACGTTTTTAATGATGAAATTATAGTTGCTGAACGCGGCGTACAGCGGGATTCTATGCCTGTGTCTGACGCTCTGGCAGTTTTAAAGAACATTAAAGGCAAGGTAGAAGTAATCAGGGATGGCGTTAAAAGAACTTTTGATCACGGCTCTGAAAATAGCGCCATAAATATTAACGTTTCAGATAAAATTACCGTAACGCAGGGATCTAACTGTGATTTAATTTATGAAAATGGCGTATGTTCATTGACGTCGGCTGGCGTTGAAGTGCTCGATAAAAAGATTATAATAACCGCTGGTAAAGTTCTGTTTGACTTTGAACATGGTTCTTTTTCAAAAAAATCGCCTTACGTTATCGAAACGCTTCATGGTTACGTGCATATTATAGGAACTAAATTAGAAGTTGAAGCTGCGCCGGAAGGCGACCGCGTTAAATTAATCGACGGCGTTATAGAAATTGGTAAAAAAACGGACGGCGATATACAATATCATAAATGCGTTCGCGGCGATGAAATTTTAATATCGCCTGCCGGTATTAAAATTAACGATAAATTAATTGGCTCGTATGCATCGGCGCGTTATGAAAATAATTCAAAAAATGATGAGAAGGTTATAAATAATTCCGGGTTAAAAAGAGTTGTGGAAGAATCGCCTGTTCATAATGATACGAAAAACATAGCTTCTGAAATTAGTGGTGATAAAACTGTTTCAAATTCAAGAAATGAAAATCAAGAAACAACCGCCGTTACTTTTAAAATCGATGAAACTCAAAAAGCTGAATCGCCTGTAAAAATTGAAAAAATCGATGAAACCGCTGAAGATGTAATTTCTAATAATGATTTTGTGAATTCCGGTATGAACGGCGGCGTTAAAAGCGATTTCCCGATAGAAAGCGAATGGATTAGAAAAATAATGACCGGCGATGAAGAAACCGCGTCATTATACAGAAAAATGAGCCGTAAAGAATTGCATGAACGGTATCTTAAAGAAAAATCGGAGTATAATAAAAATATAAAAAAATAATTTAATATTATATAAAATTAAATTTTATAATAAACGCCGGGATGTATTGCGATCGGTAATGATTGTTATATGTTCTGGTAGTTTGTTTAATTTAAGAAGGTGTGTGTATGGCGTATCGCTTTAGCTATAAAAAAAGTATTTTTATATTATCTGTTATGCTGCCGGTTTTGTTTTTTGTTATTTTATTGCCGCAAATAATATATGCCGGCGGCGCTGAAGGAATGTGTCCGTTGCCGAAATGTTATAAGGTGGCGATCAACGGCGCGGAGCAGGAAAATGACATGAATTCGGCTATCGTTAAAAGCCGCGTTACGCTTGGATATACCATTATGAGTTATAACGAGTTCGTTTCGTGGGGAATAGATCCGCAGGAAGTAAAACCTATCGTCTTAGAAGAAGATGAAAGTAAAAATTATAAATTTGTCGCTACTTCGGCTTCCGGCTCTAAAGTATTGCCCGCTGAATTTACTAAAGGAGACGCGGATTCGACCACGCTTAATGAATGGCTGAAGTGGATGCCGGATCCAGAACAATTTCATAATCTCGACTGGGATAAAAGTCCATGCGGGGTTCAAATGAACAAATTTCGTGAATGCTATACGTTTGTCGGGCATGAAAATCCTGAAAAAGGTTATATATGGCTTGATAATAAAGGCTGGCAGATCGAAAAAATAGGGTTCGCTTATCACATGGATAGTCCGAGTTATTTTGGCACTATTGGTAATATCGGTTATAATCCCGGTGAATCGGAAGGCGATAAAGGCAAGTCTGAATTTAGCTTTATATATTACGTTCCATCAGTGCCTGCCTGGTATGCCGCTTCTTCAGCACTGACTCTTACCTGGAGCTGGCCTTATAAATATCAGCATAAATGGATGATTAAACATTCTCTTGATGAAATTATTAAGACTGCTAAATGTAAGTGTGGTTTAACTAATTTAGAGGCCGCTTCAGAACAGCATAATGACCTTGAAACACCTTG
>CAYQWL010000123.1:0-11342 GCA_964421195.1 uncultured bacterium
ATCATGTGAACTATAAATTATCTGATCTCGCTAATTCGTGTCAGTTAATGTTTAAAGACGATCCTATTAAGAATCCGGGAATTGGAATTTATAATAGAACGAGTGGTGAATTCGAAGAATCGACGGCCGTTGAATTCGTAAAACCCCGTCAGGACCTGTCAGGGCTTGGCGCCGATCCGGAAGCTATTTCTTATTTTGATGAAGGACATTCTACGCATCATCTTACCGTCGAAACGAACGGAGTAGTTTTGAGGCTCACTTATAAAGCTTTTATGCCCGATACGGCGCATGAACCCGAAGGATACATAGATGTGGCGGTCGGCCTTATAGAACCGGTTTTGCATGGCGGCGTGGAAGGTACTTATTATTATCAGGACCTCGATAAAACTATAATAAACGATTATATAACGGAAGCGCGTTTGAGAGGTATGGATATTATAAAAAAATACCATCCCGGCTTTATTCTTTCCGGCTGGGTAAAAATAGGCAGCGATACTGAATTTGAAAAATATTGCAATGATTCGCTGCTGTTTGAAAAATGCAAGGCTGAAATTGCTTTTGAGCAGTACGATCTTGACGGTGATTGCAGCGGCGTTAAAAATAGCGGTACGAGCGAAACTAAGTTTATAGTCGGAATGGATATTCGCGGTAATATTTATTCCGCCGCGAGCGATACTGCATCAGGCGTCTTTAAAGAACATGGCGAATATCAGAGTTCGCCGGCGGTGCGCAGATTGCCGACCGGTACGGCTTCTCAAAAATTAAAGTATGAAAATTACAAAAATTTCACGATTAAAGCTGGAGAAACACTGGCCAATAGCGGTATCAGAGCCAAAAATTTGAACAGATGGAAACGTATATTCGTTCATTTTTATCCGCATGTGGCCGCTTCTGACAGCGCGGGAGAACGCGGATTACAAAAACAGAAGCGTTATATACTTTATATGTATCCGAAGCAGGGCGCTCCTTCCATGGAAGTTTATTTCGATGGCATTCAATTTCAGCGTTCAAAATATATAACGCGTTATACGCATGATAAAACTTTAATACTCGGTCCGTTGAAAGAAGCCGGAGATGACGACCGCCTGCTTGATGTCGTAAAACCGTTGAATGAACTCTTGCCATATCAAATGAGATAATGTATAATAGTATAAAAGATATTATCCGGAGTGTGTCATGAAAAAATATAAAAGCATCGGATTAATTGAATATCGAAATGGGCGCAGGGGTGTTTTGCTTTTCGGTATAATAATGGTTATCGCGATTCTTGGAATAGTTTATTTTAAAGGTTTTACTCTCTTTAGTACCGAAAATAGGCGTGTCAGAGAGCACGAACTCGATTCCCGGCTCGCCCAGATGAGAAAAGCGCTTGATATGGCGAAGAAAAATCCAAAATTTATCGAGGATTCATTAAAAAATCTCGATGAAAAATCGTCTTCGGATCAGGTGAAATCGCTTATTTCAACGCTTCACAGCGGATCTAACGCTAAAAATTCATATTTAAGGCAGGAATTTGACGCCCCCATGCTCGATGTCGATATAGATGAAAATTTAAACGTCGGCTGGCGCGTGGCGGTTAACCGCGCTAACGAATCGAGTTTCGAAGGCGAAAAATTTAGAAAGGTGTATAATATAATCGAACTTTCGAATGTCGAAGAAGTAAATCAATGGTGGTTCGCGACGACTACTGAAAATATCGAAATCGTTAATTATACCGATAAGCCGCCGGAACTCGATTATCCGGGCCAGCGCGATAATTATGGTAACAAAGGTAAATATGGCAGTAATGTTGTTAGAATGAAGGTTAAATGAAATTATGTCCGCAAATTATCTATCTAATATAAAATTGCTCGAAGTGTTTTACGATCTCGACTCGCCGTCGAATGAAGGCTCGCTTCTTGTTTGCGAGCGCAATACCGGTGAAGAACTTTTATGCTGCGATGTCGATTGCGGCGAACATCTCGATTATTTTAAAATAGGCCATGATTATGAAGCTTTTTTTTCAGCGTTCGGAATGATATCGCATTTAAATGAAGATGGTATAGTCCCTGAAATAGAAAAAAATCAGTATCGCGGCGTTATCCGTATGAATGCAAAAATAGTTGATATTCGTGATGAATGGTATATTTGCGATGCGGGTTTTTATGTGTACGCCATGCCGATAACTAATATGGCGGGTTTTAAAAAAGGCGGCCGCGTTACTATTTCGGCCGGCCTGAGAGTTGAATTGGTGATTAATTAAGCCGTCAGATGTTAGTTGTTAGTCAAATGCGCCGTTACTTTATCGAATTCGAGAGAAATGTTCAAAAATTACTATTATTTGAGTATCCGGCTTCGGGATTATGAATGACTATCGCGGTTACCGATTGTTCGGGAACCATTTGCAGGCTTTCAGTCAATTCAATTCCTATCTTGCCGGGATCGAGTATTTTAAATAATATTTTTTGCATGTTTAAGTCCGGGCATGCCGGATAGCCGAAGCTGTAACGGGCGCCGCGGCGCTCGCGTTCGAAAGCGGCGCTTGATCTGGTTGTATTGTTTTTAAATATTTTGAGTTCCCGGCACATTAGTATGTGTATATATTCCGCGAGAGCTTCGGCGGCTGTTACCGAAAATCCATGCAGATGAAGGTAATCTTTGTAATTTCCGGTTTCATATAGTTTTTTTATTTCAAGGCCGATTTTTTTGCCGGCGGTAACCGCGAACAGTCCGATAATATCTTTTACGCCTGAATTTTCGGGTATAATAAAATTCGTTATGCCGCGTTCGTTTGCTTTTTCCGGATGCGGAAACTGGAGCGTTCCGATTATTTCGTTTTCGTTATCAGTTGAAAATATTTTAACGGCATTATTTGCGCTCGCGCATCTGTAATAACCGTAAACCGCGCTTAATTCAAATAAATTTTCCGAAACGCATTTATCGCATATTTTTAAAAATAGAGGCTCTACGATTTCGTTTATAAGTTCATTATATTCGCTATCCGTTAATTTTCCTTTTTTATACTGCCATTGCGCTCGATAAAGTATTGTTTTATTTATTAACGGATAAATTAAGGCAGGATCGATATTTTTAATGATACGTCGTCCTGTAAAAGGCGGTATGGGTACATCGTAATTTAAAGATGAAGTGGAATTCACGGCGTCTTGCGAATGGTTTTGAAACGATATTTTATTTTGCGGTTTTGAATTTAAATGGGATATTTTCGTTTTAATATCATTACTTTTTTCATTAATGCCGGTTTTATCAATATATTTTTTTTCGGCGCTTTCCTGCGGCCGCGTTACAGTTTCTTTATTGATTTTTTGCATGATTTCGAGTCCGGTAAATGCGTCTTCGGCATAAAAAACCCGGCCGGAATATATTTTTGAGAGTTCTTCGGTGAATTGACGTGTGAGAGCGGCGCCGCCAAGTATAACATCGTATTTTAAGCCGCGCCGGTTTAATTCAAGCAGGTTCGAACGCATTATTTCAGTGGAGCGAACAAGCAAACCGCTCATACCTATTATATTCGCTCCGCATTTATCACATGCCGATATCATCTCTTCTATAGAAATTTTTATTCCAATATTATATACTTCGTAACCATTGTTTGTAAAAATTATATCTACGAGATTTTTACCGATATCATGCACGTCGCCTGATACCGTCGCCAGTACGATTTTCCCGGCTTTTTCATAATTCGCTTTTTTTATTTTAGTTTCGAGTAAATTTACCGCGCGCTTCATAATTTCCGCTGATTGAAGAACGAATGGAAGCTGCATAACGCCCGCGCCGAAAAGTTCTCCGACTTTTTTCATGGCGCCTATCAGCGGGCCGTTGATTATGGCCGCCGGTTCGAGTTCGTTTGAAAGCCTTTCCAGGGCGTCTTCGAGGCCGTTACGTTCGCCGTCTATAACTAATTTTGTAAGGAATTCCGGGGGATTTGAAATATCTGATGCCGCCGTCTGCGTTGATAATTTTTTGGAACAACCGGATTTTTTGTCGAAATGTTTTATCAATTCGAGAAGCGGGTCTTTTTGATTTTCCCGGCGGTTGAATATAAGCGCTTCGGTAACTGAAAGGTCTTCTTTTTCGATTTTATAGTATGGCAAAAATCCCGCCGGATTGATTATCGCCATATCCAGGCCCGCGTCGATGCAATATTTTAAAAATACCGAATTTATTATTTTACGTGTTTCAGATTTTAAGCCGAATGATATATTTGATATGCCGAGAGATGTGTAAACGCCCGGTAGAGAATTTTTAATGGATTTGACGGCGTTTATGGTTTCAATGGCTGAATCTCGAAGAGTTTCGTCTCCGGAACCAATGGTGAAAGTAAGCGGGTCGAATATTAAATCGTGCGGCGCTATGCCGTATTTATTTGTGCATATATTATAAATACGCCTCGCTATTTCGAGTTTTTCGGAAGCCGTTCGGGCCATTCCGCGTTCGTCTATTGAAAGCGCGATAAGCGCGGCGTTGTATTTTTTAGCAAGACTCGTGATTTCATGCAGCCTGCTTCCGCCGTCTTCAAGGTTTATGGAATTAATAATGCATTTTCCCGCGTGATTCATAAGCGCCGCTTCTATAGCTTTCGGGTTCGTCGAATCGATGACGAGCGGTAGATTAACTCCCGTAACAAATCGTTTTGAAATTTCATGAATGTCATTTATTTCGTCGCGGCCCGCGTAAGCGACGCATAAATCGATTGCGTGAGCACCGCCGTTTTGTTGATTTCTGGCGACACTCAGCATTGCATCGTAATCGTTTTCGATCAATAGATCGCGAAACGCTTTTGAACCGTTTGAATTCGTTCGTTCGCCTATTATAAAAGGCCGCGGTTCTTGTTTTTTAGACCATGCACTATAATAACTCGATATCGACGGTTCTATCTGATTAAATCGCGCCGCGGGTTTTAATGATTTTAACGCTTCGGATGCGGCGTGAATATGTGCGGGCGTGGTTCCACAGCATCCGCCGGCTATATTGACGCCGTATTTAGATACGAACCGTGAAATATATCCGGCGTATTCGTCCGGAGTAAGTCTGTAAACCGTTTTACCGTTTATGTTTTCAGGAAGGCCGGCGTTGGGCATTGCCGATACGGGTTTATTGGTAAGCCGGCATAAAGTTTCGATATGTTTTTCGAGTTCGAATGGGCCGAGCGCACAGTTAAAGCCAATGGCGGTCACCGCGTCATGATCGTTTAATATGGCCGCTATAGCGGTTATATCGGTTCCCGTAAGCATCGCGCCGTTTGATTGCAGCGTTAACGATACGATTACCGGCAGCGCTTCTTTTTTATGCGCGAAAATTTCAGAAATAACGGTAAGCAGACATTTAACCTGTAAAATGTCCTGGCATGTTTCAATTATTAATATGTCAGCTCCGCCGTCGATAAGGCCTTCGACCTGAGGTTTGTAAGCTTCCGCCATGGCTCGAAATCCGATGTGGCCGAGCGTCGGAAGCTTACTTGACGGGCCAATCGAACCGCCGACGAAATATTCGCCCGGATGGGACTGTGAAAATTTCTTTATTGCGGATGCGGCAATTTCCGCGCCGAGTTTTGATATTTCATATATTTTTTCGGCCCGCGCAATGCCGTATTCTTCCATTACAATGCCGTTGGCGCTGAATGTGTTGGTCTCAATTCCGCGTGCGCCGTTCTTTAAATAATTAAGATGTATATTTTCGATAATTTCGGGTGCGGTCGAATTCAATATTTCACCGAACCCTTCGAGACCGCGAAATAATGATAATTCAGGATTTTGCGCCTGTATCTGAGTTCCCATAGCGCCGTCGAATAAAAGCGGGTTTGTTAAGCATTGTTTTATAAAATTATCTGTTTTAGTTTTATTAATTTTAAATTTATTCAAGGATTTATTCTCCTATTCTGGTTTATATGTTATCATTCAGGATTATATGTTTAATTATATTTTTTTAATTTTTGCCGGTTAAGGCGAACGGCTATGCTTATCGTTGTAAGTACAGCCGCGGTAAAATTTATGAATAAATTTAATATTAATATTTCTATTAAATCTCCTAATTTTTTATCCGGGCTGATATATATAATTGAAAAAAGTAAAGAGATTAACAGCGCGGGTATATATCCGGCATATATCGATTTAGCCGGTACTATAAAAGGATTTTTGCGAAGCGATAATCTGAATTTTTTGCATAAAAAAACGCCGGCGTTGTATCCGATAAAACTTCCCGCGGAACATGAGGCGGCAATAAAAAAAATACAAATGAAAAAAGCGGTATTTTCGGACATAGTTCTTACGCTATGATTTATAAAACATGGTAATAATCCGAAAATAGCGAGCATGGTAGATAAAACTAATGCGCCCGCGATAAAAAGAATAACACATGAAATTATTAATACTATACCGCCGAAAGTGAATGCCGGGCCGGATTCTTGAATTGCGTTATTCGTTCGAAGATTTTCTGAAGTTATGTGCCATGGATCGCGCCGGGTTATGTTATTTTCAGATGAATTTTGCGGGGAACGCGCTAAATGGAAGCCGCAAACCGGACATTTTTGTTTGTTGATTTCAAATTCTGCTCCGCAATTAACGCAATTATTAAAATCCGTCATTTTGCTCTCCATTATTATTTGCGATATTTTTTAGCGCCGAGTTTCGTCATAGCCGTAATTATATTTTAATAACTTCCGCTGAGGAGAGTATGTTTTCGAGTCTTTTAGTTTCGGCTTCAAATCCGGGTTTTTTCATCAGCGCGAACATATTTTTTTTGTAGCTTTCAACGCCCGGCTGGTCGAACGGGTTGACTTCGAGCATATAACCGCTTATAGCTACGGCTTTTTCATAAAAATAAATAAGCTGTCCGAGATAATATTCGTTTAACTCTGGAAGCGTTATCGTCATATTTGGCACGCCGCCCTCTAAGTGGGCGAGACGGGTGCCTTCGTAGGCCATTTTATTAACGTGAGTCAGATCGTTTCCGGCGAGAAAATTCAGGCCGTCTAAATTATCGGGATCTTCAGGAATAGGGCATTTTTGTGAATTTTCAATTATTAAAAATGTTTCGAAAATTTTTCTTTCGCCGTCCTGGATATATTGGCCCATGCTGTGAAGGTCGGTCGTAAAATCTACGGATGCCGGAAAAATGCCTTTTTTATTTTTGCCTTCTGATTCGCCGTAAAGTTGTTTCCACCATTCAGAAACATAATGAAGCGCGGGTTCGAAATTGCTGAGAAGTTCTATGCTATATTGCTTTTTATAAAGCAGATGACGGCAGGCGGCGTATAAATAGGCAGGGTTTTTCATTATATCGTCGCATGAACATAATTTTTCGAATGAACGCGCGCCTTCGACGAGCTTTTTAATTGAATTTCCGGCGGCGGCTATCGGCAGGAGGCCGACGGGGGTAAGAACGGAAAATCGGCCGCCCACGTCATCGGGAATAACGAAAGTACGGTATCCTTCGGTTTCGGCGAGTTTTTTCAACGCGCCTTTAGCTTTATCGGTAGTGGCGATTATTCGATTTTTAGCGTCAGCGCCGTAACGTTCGTGCATATATTTTTTTATCATGCGAAATGCGACCGCGGGTTCCGTGGTAGTACCTGATTTTGATATTACATTAATGAAAACGCTTTTATTGTCGAGATAGTTAAAAAGTGAATTCATATATGACGCGGAAAGATTTTGTCCGGCGAATATAATCTGAGGCTTATTTTTTTTCGATTCTCCGGCGTCGTGAAAAAAATTGCTCATAGCGTCGTTTATAGCTTTTGCGCCGAGATATGAACCGCCGATTCCGACGCATAAAAATATATCGGCTTCTTTTTTTATTTTAACCGCCAATTTATCGATTTCATCAATAAAATCATTTTCGGTTTTTGACGGAAGATCGAGCCAGCCTAAAAAATCGCTTCCGGCGCCGGTTTTTTCGTGTAAAATTTTATGCAGACGTGAAACGTCTGACTGGCAAGCTTTAATTTCATCGAGCGTCAGCGTTTTTAAAAGATTGGTGATTTCTATTTGAATTCTAATTTCTTCGATCCTCTGTATCATAAAGGCTGCCTCCGGTTTTTTTATATTTTTGCTATTTATATTTTAATTATTTATTAATTAACGATTTTATGGATAATAATATTATAAATATCTTACCAGACAAATACTTTAATGTCAAGGCGGAAGTTTGACGGCGCTTATAAATCGATGATTAAATTGTATCGAAATTTTATACTTAAAGTTTCATTTATTTTTTATAGTTTCACATTCTTCATAAAATTCTTTTTTCATTACAGCTTTTTCTTCATCTGAAATCCATGCGCATGAAATTGAATTTATAACGAAATCGGTTATCGCGCGTTTTTTAAATCCGAGTTTTTTATCTATTAAATAATATTCGTCGGCGAGTGAATTGCCGAACATTTTTGGATCGTCGGTGTTGATTGAAAATTTAATGCCTGCTTCAATGAATTTTTGAAGCGGGTATGCTTTTCCGGCCGTAAGAGCTCCGGTTTTTATATTAGATATCGGGCATAATTCTACCGCGATATTTGATTTTGCGATATGTAAAAGCAAATCGTTATTCTCAGCGGCGCCGAGGCAATGGCCGATTCGATCGGGTCGAAGAATATCGACCGCTTTTTCGACGCTTTCAGCGCCGCATACTTCTCCCGAATGTACTGTAGTTTTAAAATTCATGCATCGGGCTTTTTCATATAATCCGGCGAATAATTCCGGCGGATATTTATGCTCGCTTCCGCCAAGCCCTATTCCTTTTACGCCGCAGTTTCGTACTTCTTCTATTTCATGCAGCGTTCGCATCGCCTCGTCCGGGCCGTTATCTCTTACCATATCGGCTATGATCGATATTTTTATGCCGCGTACTTCTTTAAAACCTTCAGCCGCGGCTTTAACTATTAATTGACTTGAAAGTCCGTGCCGCCTGTAATCCGCTGGAGATATGAAAATTTCGGCATATTTTACGTTCTGATTTTTAAGATCAAGCGCGACGCGTCTTGCTATGAATTTAAAATCTTCGTATTCTCGTAAAAATTGATTTTTCCATACCCATAATTCGATAAAATGATCAAAATCTTTAAAAATGAATTTTCTGGCGATGTTTTCTGCCGATTTAATGTCTTCGCATCCTCCGTATTTTTGTATTAGTTCAAAAAGGGCGTCATAGGGTATCGCTCCTTCTAAATGAAGATGAAGTTCTATTTTAGGTTTATAAAATTCCATATTATTATTCCTTTCATAATTAGTTTATTCAAGCCGGATTGCGGGCGTATAAAAAGAAATGAAGGTTTCCTTTTTAATTGGAACTTCATGTTTTTATAATACCGGTAAAAATGGGCCGGATTATTATTTAGAGAGTATATAGGTTACCGGCGGCGTAAATTTCGCGAAAATTTTACGTGTTTCGGCGGAAAGTTTTCTAAACGCCTGCGGACTTATGGCGAAATTTTTAGAAACGAGTGTGGCGGCCGTATTTACCGATGAACCGATTATGTCGATTCGTTTAGAGGAACCGGCTCCAAGCGGGCCGCAGGCGGCGCGGCCGAAGTGGGCTTTTACTATAAGCCTGCTTTGAAGTCCGCGCGCGGCGAAAAAACGTTCGGTTTCTTTTTGTAAAAAGATAAGTGAACGAATTCCTTCGTCGGCATATTCTTCTAAAAAAATGGCAAGCCCGGCGTCGCCGATGAATTTTATTATACGTCCTCCGGAGTTTTCGATAATAGCGCCTGAAAGCTCATAAAATTGTGAAAGGAGGTTGAATAATTCGAGAGCATTAAGCGAGTCGCTTATTTTAACGAAGTTCGTTAGATCGAAGAAGGAAATAAGAAAATCAGCCTCAAAAGGTGATTCAATCGAATTGAAATCGATCATAATATTCTCCTTTTATATATAAACGTGTACAAACGGCCCGTGCGTCCGTTAGTTCGAAAGAAATCGCCGGCCCGTGTCGTCCGGCAGTTGATATCATAAAATTAAAGAAAATTGATTTTCTTTAATTTTATGATATCAATTTTTATAAAACATGTCAATAATATTTTTACTTATTTTTTGAATTTTATAAAAAAAGGGCGCCGGATGTTTATCCGGGGCGCCCTTTAAGAAGTAAAATTTAACCGATAATTAAAATGCCGGTTTAATTTTATTCATTTATAAATTTTACGTCAAGCATATGCGTGGCGCATGATATGCATGGATCGTAAGCGCGCACTAACATTTCAAGAGTAAGCGCTATTTCATCTTTAGATTTTTCAGGAAGTATTTCGGGCACTAATTTTTCCATGTCGGCGTCGATGTTGGCGAGGTTTTGCCCGGTGGGGATGATGCAATTGGCGTTTACTATATAGCCGTTGTCGTCGTATTCGTATTCGTGATAGAGCGTGCCGCGCGGAACTTCGACTGAACCCGCGCCGCGGCCGGCTTTAACGGCGACATGACGGTCTTCTTCTTTAAGCCCTTTTTCAAGAAGCGTATCTATTATGCGTATTGCGTCTTCCGAGCAATGCACCAATTCTATAAGCTGTGCGACTGTGTTTAAAAATGGATTGCAGCATGGGGCTTTCATTCCGAATTTAGCCGCCGCTTCTTTTGCCCATGGTGATAACAGGTCGTAATTAATGTTAAACCGCGCGAGCGCTCCGACGAATATGGGGCCGCGGTTGCCGCGTACGTGTTTGGCGGCCGAGTGTTTTACGACGTATTCTTTTATTTTTTCACGATAGTTTGAAATAGGAGTAACGTCGCCGTCGCTTGATTTAATAACGCCGTCGATGAAAGCGTATTCATAAGGTTTTGAAAGCGCTACGTATTCCGTCGGCCTTGTAAAATCGGGAATTTTTGGGGCAAGAGCGAGAACGGTAGTAATGGTTTCTTTTAAATCGGGTATGAACTCTTTTTCGAGTTTTTCACGTAATATTTTAAGTTCGGATTCTTTCGGGATTCTGGTAAAACCATTAACTACGGCTGCTATTGAATGTATTTTGCGGCCGGCCAGAACTTCGCCGATATAATGGCCGAGGCGTTTCATGCGCAGCGCGCGCACGACTACATCGGGATGGCTTTGTACGAGAGGGACGACTGAATTAACGCCGAGACAATCGGGAGCGACTAAAAAGTAAATGTGAAGTACGTGTGATTCTATGGTTTCACCATGCATTAATAGTTTTCTTAAAAGCTGCGTTTGAGGAGACGGATTAATGCCCATGGCATTTTCGGAGGCGCGCAGCGAGGTAAGCGTATGGCCGACCGAACAGATGCCGCAAATTCTCGATGTGATAGGAGCGACTTCCGTGTAATGACGGCCGCGCAGCATGGCTTCGAAAAAACGAGGCGCTTCTACTATATGAAGCCGCGATTCTTCCAATTTAC
>CAYQWL010000124.1:0-11294 GCA_964421195.1 uncultured bacterium
GTCGGCGGACGCACTTACGAACTTTCACCTCCTTTTTTCGTCCTCGCCACGCAAAACCCGATCGAACAGGAAGGCACATATCCTCTACCCGAAGCGCAACTTGACCGTTTCATGTTTAACGTTTACATAGAATACCCCGAACATAAAGACGAAGTTGAAATCGTTAAAAATTACACTTCATCTATTATTCCAGAAATAACGCCCGTCTTAAACGCCGGTGAAATAATAGCGTTACAGCAATTAGTAAGGCGCGTTCCAGTCTCAAACGGCATAATCGATTACGCCGTAACGATATCCTCGATGACGCGGCCGGATGACAAAAAAGCGCCCGAAATAACCAAACGCTACGTTTCATGGGGCGCAGGGCCACGCGCGTCATTATATCTCATACTTGGCGCCAAAGCGAGCGCGCTTCTTGCCGGCCGAACCGCCGTATCGATCGAAGATGTAAATTCCGTCGCGCACTGCGTTCTCCGTCACAGGGTGATAACAAACTTTCAGGCCGAAGCCGATTCAATCGGTTCCGTTAAAATTATCGATGAAATAATCAAACGCGCCGAACAGAGTGTATAATTATAAACCCGACTTTTATAAATTTTAACTTTATTAAGCAGGTAACAAATGCCAGATAACGATAAATATAAATATTTCGATCCGGCCATACTTGCCGGTCTTCAGAATTTAAAATTAGCCGCCGGCCACATAGTTGACGGTTTTATCGCCGGACGGCATAAGTCTCATTTCCGCGGCTTCAACGTCGAATTTTCACAGCACAGGCAATATATGCAGGGCGACGAAATTAAAAATATAGACTGGAAAATATACGCTAAAACCGATAAATATTATATAAAAGAATTTGAAGAAGACACCAATCTCAAGGCCTATATACTTCTTGACTGTTCTTCATCGATGACGTTCAACCCTGGCCGCAGCGCTTTAAGCCGGGCAGATTACTCTAAATTCGACTATGCCTGTTTTTTAACGATCGCTTTAAGCTATATTATTTTAAAACAACAGGATTCCATAGGATTAATTACTTTTAGCGACCGAATTTTAAACCATATACCGGCTTCAAATAATGCGAGCCATTTTAAAGTGCTTTTAGAAGAATTGCAGCGAACGAAAATGAATAAAAAAACCGCTCTAAGTGAAAGTTTTAACGAAGTAGCCGCCCGCATTAAAAGACGCGGCCTTATAATCGTAATATCCGATTTATACGACGATGAAAATTCTATTTTAAAAAGTTTAAAACATTTCAGGCATAAGCATCATGAAGTCGCCCTGCTGCATCTTGTCTCTGATTTTGAACTCGAACTGCCGGTTTCCGGCGAAACACAATTTATCGATCTTGAAAATTCTTCACAGATAATCACTAACGCCGAATCGCTTCGAGAAGATTATAAAAAAGCTTTCAACAAATTCATAGCCGATTTCAAAGCGAATTGCCTCGCTTCATACATAGATTATAATACCATATCGATTAATACGCCTATCGACAGAGCGTTAAATAAATACCTCACGAAGAGAGCGAGACACTGACAGATGCCGTCATTTTCATTCATTAACACATCGTTTCTTTTACTGATACCGTTAGTTGCGCTTCCGGTATTAATACATCTTATTTCGAAAAAAAATCGAAAAATAATAAAATATCCAAGCCTTAAATTCATCAGAGAAGCTTATCTAAAAAAAGCCCGCCGGATGCGCATAAATGAAATTCTTCTACTGATAATAAGAACGCTCATCACGGCCATCATAATATTCGCCTTCGCCCGGCTTATAATGTTTACCGCGGACAACTCTCCGGCCGCAGGCCTTAAATATGCCATCATAATAGATAGTTCATATTCGACTTCAGGCGCCGCCGGCGCATCAAGTTTAAAATCCGGTGAAGGAAATTATTTCGATAATATCAAATCTCGATCAACTGAAATAATTAAAAACGTTACAAACTCGCCGCTATTTGTTATTATCGATTCCGGCGAGCCATATAAAGAATCGGAATTTTTAGACGGCGGCCGCGCCGCGGAATATATAAAAAAAATAAACCATTCATACAGGCCGTTTTCAATTACGGCAATAATAGATATTCTTAAAAGAAAAGAATATTATAATGATCTTACCGGCATATACGTATTTTCAGATTTCATAACATCCGTTCAGGGCGAAGACGCACGTTTAAACGCGCGTATAGAAAATGCTCCCGAATTAAAAAAAGGGCCGCGTTATGAACTTTTTAACTGCGGGCCGCTTTCAATACGCATAAATAAAAATCTTTCAATAATATCCGCGCGCCCCGCTGACGAACGAATCGCCGCCGGCAAACCTTTTCAAATTATATGCCGTGTGAAAAACCATTCTCTCCACCGCATGAGTTCAGAAGTCTCTCTTATAGCCGAAAATACAAGAATAGCTTCCACGCCTTTTGCAGCGGAAGCCGGAGAAATATGCGACGTTTTTATAAATCATACATTTATGAATTCAGGTGATTATGCCCTCCGGTTAAAACTCGACGACGACGCGGCTGATTTCGATAATTCATATAATTTAGTTATATCGCCGCTCGCCTCTCTTTACATGCTTATTTTATGTGAACACGATTCATCTTTACACGAAGATTTCGCTTATAAATATGTTTCGGCAGCGTTAAATCCGCTCAATGCAATATCTATAAAAGACGGGCTTATCATTCAACCTTTAATAACCAATCTTGCCGGCAATCCGCCGCTCGATTTCAAAAATTTCGACGCGCTGATCATAAGCGGAATTAAAACTCCTTCGGCAGAACTCGCGGCACGAATAGAAAAATACGTAAACGCCGGAGGCGGAGTTTTATTTCTACCGCCAGACGGCGCTTATTTAAAGGAATTTTCCAGAGCTTTCGCCCGCCTGTTGCCGCTCGATTTAAGTTCCTCCACGCCTGTATCATCGCCTGACGAAAAAAATCATTTCAATCTTTGCAACATAAATTACGATCATGACATTTTTAATATTTTTAAAAATAGATCTTCAGGCGATATCGAAAAACCTGAATTTTATAAAATAATTCCATGCGGCCCGCATTCAAAAACAGATCCGGATGTATCTATAATAGCCTCTTTTGAACGCGAAATTCCCGCGCTCGCCGAAAAAAAATCCGGACATGGAACCGTGCTTTTATTTACAGGTTACTTAGACCGCGGCGGATCCAACCTGCCGCAATCACCTTTATTCGTGCCTTTCATTCATCAAACGGCATATTACATCAATAAAAACCGCAGCGCGAACCGGCGGGCTTATACCATCGGCGATACGATCCGTGAATATTACAATATAACCGAAAAAATCAGCGGCGTTTCCGCTATAGGCCCCGATTCTAAATTCGAAAAAAAACTCGACATAAAAACTTCGGCTGAAGGACTCTTCAGCGAACTCACCGATACTTTTACACCGGGCGTTTATACGCTATTTAAAAAAAGCGAAGAACGAATAACTAAAAAATTATTCGCGGTTAATTACGATGCGCGCGAATCGGAACTTATCACTTCAGATTACAACGCCATTGCCGCCGCGCTCGACCGGCATTCATTGCTTAAATTTTCCGGCTCAACGGCGCAGGAATTTAAAAGCGAGAAGAAAACCGAGCTTACCGCCTATCTTTTTATGTTAATACTATTATTGATGGCCATAGAAAGTTATCTAACATATAAAATTAAAAATATTTAATATATATTTTTATCAACATATATTTAAAGGTATTTAAGAAAATTTATCCGCCAGAACATAATTAATAATTAATAATTAATAAAACGCAAAACTTCGAAAAAGGTGATCTAAATTGAATTTTAAAATATCGGCCGGCTTTTATGAAATATATATATTCGGGGTCCTCGCAGCCGCGCTGTTTATTTCGGTTTTATATTCATATAGCGCTTCATTCAATAAAACCGCTCATACAAAAAAGCTCGTAATTTTATTAAAATCCATTAGATTTACCGCTTTTTTAGCGGTCGCATTTTTATGTTTTACTCCTTCGGTCACCTACGAAAAAACTGAAAATGAAAAAAGCCCTTTTCTTATTATTTTTGATACCAGCCTTTCAATGAATTTTAATAACGACGGCAAAAAAAATTCACGTTTCAATAATGCTATAAACGCTCTGGCCGATAGCGGCGTCATCGATAATTTAAAACACCGTCACGATATAGAATTTTTCGCATTTTCCAATGAAATAAAAAACGTCAATAATTTCGAAGAATTATATGCGGAACCGCGATCGTCGAACACCGACATTTCCGCCGCGATTAGCGCGCTTATACAGAAGAACGAAGCTAAAGGAGCTCTGCTTGTCTCTGACGGCCGTTCAACTTCTGACACCGATCCTCAGCTTCTCGCAAGATACGTTAAATTTCCAATCTTTACGCTTGGCATCGGCGCGGAAACAAACATTAAAGATATTTCAATAACTCACGCCGATTATCCGCGATCAGCTTATTTAAAAGAACAGGCGGAAGTAATCGTAAATATAGCAAATAGCGGCTTCACAGGTCATAAATCCACCCTCGCTCTCAAACAGGGCGATGAAATAATCGAACGTATTCCAATTTCATTCGATAACGCCGCGCAAAAAATTAAATTTAATTTCAAACCGTCAAAAACAGGATTGGTAAAATATGAGCTTTCAATTCCCTCGCTTGAAGGCGAAATAACCGATGAAAATAACCGATTCGCCTTTTTTATAAACGTAACTGAACATAAAATCAGAATTCTTGCCGCCGCTCAAACACCCGACACGGATTTTTCTTATTTACTTAAATTTTTAGCTTCTAACGAAGATATCGAATTCAAATTCAAATTTTTAAAAACTCCCATCGAAAAAATGCTTTTAAAGCCATCGGATCTTGACGGCGGATATGACATAATTATTTTCAGCGGCGTTAATTTTACAACTCCAGGAGCTGAAATTGCCGCCAAATTAGAAAACACGGCAGCTTCCGGAATGAATTCAATGTTATTCATTGGAGGTCCCGATTTCAATATAAAAACATCATCGCCATGCGCATCACGTTTTCCATTCAACTTAGAAAGTTCTGACGGTTTTATCTACGAACCTATCAATTATAAACCTTTTCCAGCGGCAAACACATCGGCCGAAAAACTTGTACGATTATCCCCCGTCGCCCGAATTAATGATTATATGTGGAACGATATTCCCGGATTATGCGGAATAAATCTTTTAAAAAATAACGGCGCTTTTAAAAACACTAAATTCATAGCGCAGGGTGACGTAGTTTTATATTCCGATGTTAAATCTGAAGCAGCGAATTCAATCATACGCGTCCCGATTCTTACCGTTAAAAACTCGCAGGGCCGAAAAAGCGCGGCCCTTCTTGGCGGCTCATTCTGGTTTTTAAAGGCGGGACAGTTATTTTCCAAAAATTCGAATTTTTATGATCGATTTATGGGTAATTTAATACTATGGCTTTATTCAAAAGAAGACGGCGCGGCATTTAAAGTGGAAACCGACCGGGCCAACTATTATGATTCAGACCGTATTTTCGTATCTATCAGCGCGCGCAACCGGGATTTTTCTCCCATGATCAACCCGATTTTTAAAATAAGCCTTAAAACCGCCGAAGGCATAGAAACAATCGAACCGCCTGTAAATATGAGTGAAACCGGGTTTTATGAGTTTTCGCTCAAACCCGAAAAAAGCGGTGAGCATGAAATAATTGTCGAAGCCGATGATTCCGGCGGAAAAAAAGAAAAAAACGCCGCCAGATTTATAATATTAAATTCATCAAAAGAAATGCTCGACTGCACAGCCGATTATAAATGTTTAAAAAAAATATCCGAAGCATCGGGAGGAAAATTTTACGACATAAAAAATATTTCATCGATTACGGCTGACGCGCCGGCCAGATCGGCCGTTAAAAAAATTAACGTTACAATCAATACGTTTGAAAGCGGCGCGGCATTCGCTTTAATACTGATTTTACTATGCGCCGAATGGACGATACGACGTTATAGCGGGCTCGAATAAAAAACTGAGGACATAAAATGAAAAATAATTTTAATAAAACTAAAAATATAAAAACGGCGGCGGGTATAAACTCCGGTTTTTACATACTATGCAATTTATCGCTCGCGGCTTTCATATTCATCTTAATAATGGATATAACTGCCGCTTACGCCGTAAATCAGCCTTTTTTTTCAATCGGCAGGCTTAAATATAAAGGCGGCGGCGACTGGTACAATGACCCGGAAGCCATAGTGAATATGCTCGGCGAATTCGAAAAACGCACCGGAATAAAATGCCATAAAAAAGAAATAACCGCGGCAATTGATCAGCCCGGCATATTCGAACTTCCATTTTTATTTTTAACGGGCCACGGCAATCTTAAATTAGAAACCGCCGATATCGATAATCTGCGTAAATATCTTTTAAACGGAGGATTTTTATATGTGGATGACGATTATGGTTTAAACGAAAGCTTCAGACGTGAAGTCAAAAAATTATTTCCCGAATACGAATTGAAAAAACTGCCAGATTCGCATCTTATCTTTAATTGCTTTTATGAATTTCCGGACGGGCTTCCTAAAATTCATGAACATGACGGCGCGGCCCCTGAAGCATTCGCTATATTTCATGAAAATAGAATAATTCTTCTTTACACTTACGAATCGAACATCTCCGATGGATGGGCGGACCCCGAAACTCATAATGATCCGCCTGAAATCCGTGAAACGGCATTCAAAATGGGGACTAACATCTTATATTATTCGCTCATCGGCAATCAGGCCGAATTAAAAACCGGCGGCGATACGGAGGAAATCGATGTCAGGTAAATATAAAAACAGGCGTCTTTTAGTGGAATACTTAAATACGTTCATCTCGCGGATTATAAAATTAAACTTTATTAAACTCGCGCTTTCGGCCGTAATTATAATCTGGTGCTCAACGCTTGCTTTCATGGCTCTCGACGCCGCATTTTCACCCGGACACCGTTTTATTATCTTATATCGCTGCGTAACGCTAATTGCCGCCTTTTTCTTTTGCTGCGCATACTTTTACACCGCGATATATAAAAGCCCTTCGGTGATAAAGGCGGCGCGGTATATAGAAAAACTCGACCCATGCCGGGGAAATTATCTTTCTACCGCCGTAGAGCTCGAAACCGAAGATATCGAAAAGTACGGATTTTCAGCGCCGCTTTATGAAAGCACGGTCGAAACCGCCGCTGCGCATTATTTAAATAAAGACTTCAAACGATATATAAATTACTCGGTTTTAAAAAAATTATCATACGCCGTTATAATACTTTTTTTCGCAAGCGTTATTACCGCATTAGAACCCGGAGCACTGAAACGGTTAAATAAAATCTGGCCTTCAGTTGCCTCGCTATTTATGCCCGCGCCGCTTATCATTTCATCGTCAAACCGCGATTTTATTTCGTACATAGACGAAGATATCGAATTTAATTTCAGTTTTAACCGGCATGAAGCGCTCGAACTCTATATATTACATACATCAGATAACCGGAAAGATCCTTATTACAAACTCGACTACCAAACAGACGAAAAAAACGAATATATCAAAGTTTTTAAACTTTTCCGCGATGATAATAAAAATAAAGATGAATTTATATATAAATTAAAAATACCCTCGCCGGCCCATAATTTTTATTACCGCGCACGTTCGCTTACATCGGAATCGAGCAGCGATACTTTTTTTGTAACGTCCCGAAAGCGGCCTGAAATATTAAAATTAAACGCGGCTTACGAATTTCCCGCATACACAGGTATCGCGCCCATGATAGAAGAAAACGCTTCTACTATCAACGCGCTTTATATGAGCACGATTGAACTAACCGCATACTCAAACGCCGCCATAAAAAAAGCGGAACTCATATTTTCAGACGGCCGCAGACTCGCCATGAAATTAAATGAAAAGAATAAATCGGCGTCGGTTAAATTTAAAGCATTAAAAAAAGACGCTTATAAAATAGAACTTGTCGATATTTACGATACTTTCAACCGTGAAGGCCGATTCTACGATATCAACGTTTACGATGACAGATACCCATCGTGTGAAATAATCGACCCGACCGGTATTATAAACGCGCCGCACGACAGAAAAATCGATATTACTATAAAAGCTAAAGACGATTTTGCCATATCGAAAATAATCGCCGCCTATTATAAAACGCCGGAATATGAAAAAACATTTGAAATTATACTGCAGGAAAAAAACGCCGCCGAAATATTCGCGAAATCGACGATCGATTTCAACGATATTAATTTTAAACCCGGAGAATCACTTTTTTATTACGCAATTTCTTATGATAACGATAAAATATCCGGGCCAAAATCTACCCGCAGCGCCGTTAATAAAATCGTATTTCCGACGCAATTCGAAGAAGCCGTCGAACTCGAAGCGCTTTATGGTTCAATAGAAAACAGACTCAATAAAATAACTAACGATCAAAAAGCGATAGCTGAAAGAATCGAAAAAATGGAAATACTTAAAAAACAAAACGCTATGAACGACTACGAGCTGAAAAAAAATTTCGAAAGTATAGCGCGCAGCCAGCAAAACCTTATTAATGAAGCCGAAAAACTCACTTCTGACTTAAAAGATGCCATAAAAAAAATGGAAAATAACGTCTATATAAAACCTGAAACGCTCGCTAAAATAACGGAAATACAAAAACAGCTTGAAGACGTTTTATCTAACGATATGAAACGCCTCATGAGCGAAATAAATAAAAACATTGAAAAAACTAAATTCACCGACGAAGATTTAAAAAAATTCTCGAAAAATTTCGACGAAAAAAAATTAATCGAAAAATTCGAAAGGCTTAAAGAATTATTTTCTAAAGCCGAAAAAGAGCAAAAACTGATTACATTCATCAAAGAAATCGAAGATATTTTATCGAAACAGGAAGCAATAACAGAAAATACCGAAAAAGCATCTCCGGAGCTTACCGATTTAAATTCAGAGCTCGCATCCGAACAACGACGGATTAGCGATAATTACGAAAAAGCATTTTCTAATTTCGAAAAAAACATCCAGGCGATTGGAGAAATATCTGAAAATATTAAAGATGCCGTAAAAAAAACACATAACAATTTAAAAACCGAAGACGCCGGCGGATATTTAAAAAAAGCCGCCGGGGATCTCGAAAAAAATTCGCCTGATAACGCCTTTACTGCGCAAAACAAAGCCTCCGATTCACTGAAAACAAATATCGAAGCTCTTAAAACCGCTTTCGATAATTTCAAAAAAGACAATAAAAAAGAACTGCTCGAAGCGGTTTCAAAATTATTATCACGTGCACGCGCCATGGCGGCTTTCGAAAATGAAATCATGGACGGTTTTTCGACGGTCCAATCTCTCATAAAACCCTCCACTAATGAAAAATTCGTAGAAACGCTCGACGGGATATCTGAAAACTGCCTCGAATTATCGAACGTTTCGCGTGAAATAACGGGCGAATTAATTCGCCTTTCAAAAAAAACCATTCTGATAGATTCGAACCACATTGCCATAACAGGAAGTATTTTAAGGCAATTTACGGATATAAAACCACTGCTCGCTAAACGAGATTTCACGGAAGCATTAAATATATCGAGACAGATATATTACAATATTACAATATTCAATCTGATGCTTCTCGATATCTATGACATACTTTTAAGCTCTAAATCCGGATCAAATATGGATCAACTTATGGCTATGATAAAAAAACAGGCCGACGCACAGGCGCGGCTCAACGCAAAAACTAAAGATATGATGAAACGCGCGGGTGAAAACGGAATGCCGCAAATATCAGACGACGCTCTTAAATCTCTCGCCTTCGAACAGCAAATGATACGCCGCTCACTCGAAAGAATAATGGATTCATCCGAAGGCGATAGCGAAACAGAAAAACGCCTGCGCGAACTTCAATCGGAAATGCGTAATCTTGAAGTCGAATATTTGAAAAAAAAGGTCGATTCAAAAATCGTATCACGTCAAAAAGTGCTTCACGAAAGACTTATAGACATGCAGCAGGCTTTATTCAAGGAAAAACAGACTACCGAAAGAAAAGCGGAACGGGCTAAAAATTACGCCCCGGCTTCTCCCGCCGCGCCTTTAGAAGCGATAAAAATAAACGGCCGCAGCCTGAAACTCGAAGATGCTATAAAAAACGAAAAATATCCAGTATCGTATGAAAAATTAATAGAACTTTATTTCGAAGCCGTAAAAAAATTTTAACATCACGGAGCGAATATGAAACTGACAAACAATTTAAATAATAAGAAAAACATAATAAACACAATAAATAACATACAAACGATATTTATGTTTTTAATATGTTTATCAACGTATTTTATAATAATAAATAATACGGTTACTACGGCAGCATTTGCGCAAAGCGAAGAAATATTCGCTTTTTACGAACGCGCGATGCGCGCTTATGAAAAAGCTGATTACAAAAATGCCGAAACATATTTTTCAAATATTATTAAAAACGCTCCAGATTCAACTTATGGCAATCAAGCCGCTTTTTATTTAGGCCGCACGCTCATCAAGCTTAACCGTGAAAAAGAAGCGCTCGAATTATGGCAATCATATTACGATAAAAATATGTTTATCGGCCGGCGTGCCGAGTTGTTCAAACTCTACGAAAAATTCGGCCTTCTCGAATCAAAATTAAATGAATTCAAAGAAAAAGTAAAAAAAGACCCGGCCTCATATCAAATACGCCATGAATATATCGAGTTGTTGATATATACCAACCGCGTTGACGAAGCGGTCGCGCAATACGATTTTATTTATTCACAAAGACCTTCGGATTTTTATATATTAAAAAACTCAGGAGATTTACTCGTAAAGTTCAAACGTTATAAAGAAGCGCTTTATTACTTTGAAAAGCTTTTAAAACTCCAGCCTGAAAATGAGTTATACCTCGAATCCGCCGGAAACGCTTACTACCAGCTCGGCGATAAAATAAAAGCACGCGAAATATGGTTCAAAATTATAGCTCAAAATCCTCCGCCACACAAATATAGCGCATTAGCGGGAATATTACAGTCGCATAATATGCTCGATGAAGCCATAAATGTTTATTCGGCGGGCAAAAAAAATTCAGGAAATCCATCGCTGTTTTTTTCAGAACTCGCCGAGCTATATGAAGTAAAAAACGATTATAAAAACCTGATTATACATTATTTTGAAATAATAGACATGATGCCCGTCATGTACACAGCCATCGAACAGCGTCTCGCCGAAACCCTCAAACGCAATGAGGAATCACGTGAACCGCTAT
>CAYQWL010000125.1:0-11271 GCA_964421195.1 uncultured bacterium
AACCGCTTCCGATGTTTCGAAACTTATTAAAAATCTTACTAAGTTCGATATAGACAGACGCAAAATAGAAATCGAAGGCAATGGCATTAAAACCGTCGGATCGCATGAAATTAAATTGAAACTTCATGCCGAAATCGAAACTTCGATAACGGTAAACGTAGAAGCCGAATAATTATAATTCAGTTCCGTCAGGGCCGCGCATCAGGCAGGGCTTTTACGGAACATAGATTTTGCGGGCGGCGTTTACGGCGCTAAGCGCCGTCCGCCGCCTTTTTTTAATTTTTTACTAAACACAACCGGGAGACGCTATGATTCATAAAAAAAGCGGCGAAGCAATACTGCCGCAATATAAAACGCCGCCCAACAACGCCGAAGCCGAACAGGCGCTTTTAGCGTCGATGCTGCTTGACCGCGAAGCGCTTATTAAGGTTACCGATATGCTTACCGAACAATGTTTTTATCAAAAAGCTCACGCGGTAATATTCAAAGCGATGCGTGAAATTTATGAATCCGGTTCCGCGCTCGATCTGGTTATTTTATCAGATCATCTACGCTCTAAAGAACTCATCGACGAGGTAGGCGGTTCAAGCTATTTAGTCGTTATGGCTAACGCCGTTCCGTCCGCGGCAAATTATGAATCTTATCTTAAAATCGTATATGAAAAATATCTTTTACGCACGCTCGTGAACGCTGGAAATCAAATATCGCGTTATGGCTATGACGAGGCGGACGAGGCGGAGGCGCTCGTCGAAAAAGCCGAAAAACTTATATTTTCTATTACCCAGAACCGGCTTTCACAGGATTTCGTGTCGCTAAAATCCCTTGTCAGAGATGTATTCGATAATATCGAAAAATTATTCCGCCGTAAAAGCCTGGTAACCGGCATATCAACGGGTTTTTACGATATGGACGCTATGACTGCCGGTTTTCAGCCTTCCGACTTAGTAATACTCGCCGCGCGCCCGTCAATGGGAAAAACCGCATTCGTCCTTAATCTTTCCACCAATATGGCTATGGGTTCCGGAGTCGGAGTCGGAGTTTTTTCGCTCGAAATGTCGAAACAACAGCTCGTTCATCGTATGATGTGCACTGAAGCCAGAGTTTCTTCACATAAAGCGCGAACCGGGCAGATCGATAGCAACGATTGGGCTAAATTTGCCACCGCCGCCGGAAAACTTAACGAAACCCCTATTTATATAGACGATACGCCCGGCCTTACCTTTTCCGAATTACGTTCAAAAGCGCGCAAACTTTACGCGGAGCATAAAATCGGCGCGGTTATAATAGATTACCTTCAATTAATGCAGGGACGCGCCACTAAAGACGCCAACCGGCAACAGGAAATTTCCGAAATATCACGTTCACTCAAAGGACTCGCGCGCGAACTCAACGTTCCAGTCATAACGCTTTCACAATTATCACGCGCGGTCGAACAACGGCCCGATAAACGGCCCATGCTTTCCGATTTACGAGAATCTGGCGCTATCGAACAGGATGCGGACGTCGTTATGTTTATTTACCGCGACGAATACTATCATAAAGAAGAATCGAAAGAACCGGGCGTCGCCGAAATTATTATAGCCAAACAACGTAACGGCCCGACAGGAACGGTCAAGCTCAGATTTTTTAAAGACGATATGCGGTTCGCAAATCTCGCTCACAATATAGCGCCGCCAATATAAAGCCCGTTACTCCGATATGATAATTCTATTATCATGACAATTACAGTTAAATTATAGTTGATTAATTAATACATAAAATAAAAAGTAATTGCAGTTAACATTATGATTATAAAAGCTGAAAAAATAGTTAAAACATATTTATCGCCGGCAGGACCTCAAACAGTTCTAAACGGAATCGATTTTTCAATAAACGAAGGCGAAATTTACGCCGTCGCGGGCCCATCCGGCTCTGGAAAATCCACGCTGCTCAATATTCTCGGCCTTCTTGATAAGCCTGATTCCGGATCGCTTTTCATCCATTCCACCGACGCTTCGCTTATGCGGCAAGAAGAAGTGCTCGCGTTTCGTAATGAAAAAATTGGATTTGTATTTCAACATCATTTTTTAATTCCCGAACTCGATGTATGGCGCAATATCGCATATCCGGGCGCCGTTAAAGAAGGCGGATTCATAACGCGGCTGAAGGACCGCGCCTTAGAATTACTCGATTTTCTTAAATTAAATCATCTTGCATATAAATATCCGAAAATGCTCTCGGGCGGCGAATCACAACGAATAGCCGCGGCCCGCGCCGTTTTTAACGCACCCGATATTCTGATAATGGACGAACCTACCGGCAGTCTCGACCGCGAAAGTAAAACTGATTTAATTAATCTCGTTCTCGCTTTAAACCGCATTTCTAAAATTACAGTTATAATCGCCACTCATGATGATTTCGTAAAAAAAAGCTGCGGCAGGATATTCGAGCTCTCGCCGTCTCAATCGCAGCCATTTTCAATTACAAGAAATAACCAGCTCAACATAATGTTTAAATCAATACCCGGAATAAGACCGCAAAAACCGCTTATACCTAAAAAATAAATTCTACTTTCTCTTTATTTTCTTTTAAATTTTTATTTTCATAAAAAATTATAAAAAAAATAACATAAAATATAATTATTTTATATATATAAAAATCAATAAAGATATCAAAAATTATATTAAATCCCTCATTTTTTTAATTTGACTTTTATTTTAAATTATGATAAGATTTATCATGATGCAAAATGAAAGAAGTTCTCGAAAATATCGGATTATCAGCGGCCGTTTACCGCGAAGGCTATATCGCTCTTGCTGAAGATATTATAACTAACGGCAGACAGATCGACGTTTCACTTAATTCAAACGACGCCTATTTTGTTTATCAGCCTGACGATTCAATGTCTTTCTGGGGTTATTACTCAAAAGACGAAGTTTTAAGCTTGCTCGCTTTATATGATACGGCCGGAAAATGTTTTTCAAGAATCAAAAGCTGCAGGCCGTTCGAATCAAATCCCGCACGAGGCGCCTTTACGCTCGAGCTTATCAACTCAAAAAATCCGGACGCCAGCCTGGTAATCTGCGCCGAATCCATTGATTATATGCTCATATCGAAAAAAATCGCCGGATTGCCGGCACAAAAACCTTTACCTGCCTTAATAAATGGATTTTTATCGGGCGGTTCATTAAAAATATATAAAAACGAAAATCAATACCGTGAAGCCCATAACTGGAATCCCGGCGCCGATACGAACAGCATTGTAAGACTCGAATCGGTTAACCGTGATGAAACTCCCGTAGAAATAATGCCATTCGCTCATTTAACGGCGGGTTTTAAAAAATACGCCGAACTCATAAATCCTTATTCACGCGAAAAATTTTTCGCTATAGAAGCAGGATGTCAGGGCATAGATTTTTCATTATTCACGCGTTTTAACCGGCAGGTTAAAGACGCGCTCAACTGCGCGGAACCCGGTTCGATTATAGAAGCTGACGCTTATTTCACGGCCATAGTTAAATTATAATATCAAATTTTAATAAATTTTTAATCATTATTTTTTTATTTTTGTTTTTCTATTATTTCATTTTAATTGTAATATTTTTTTAAAATATAAGCGATTCCGCTATAAGGTTTGGTGATAATAAATGCCGGTACACGAAGATATGACCATAATTACGCCCGATGGTCAGAAACAGCTCAAATCGATGAAAAAAGTAAATACGCTATTAAATGGCAATGGAGAATTTCAGGATGTTTTTGCAACATATATCGATGATTATCACGGCTATTTTTATGAATTCTGCTTCAAAGCAGTTCCATTCACGCTCAAATGCACTCCTGATCATTTAGTTTATCGAATAAAAAACGTTAATTTTTTAGAAGAAACCATTACTAAAGACAATCAAAATTCATTCGAAAAACCCGGATTCGAAAAGGCCAGTTTCATAAGTATTTACGAATATCTTGCCATGCCGTTTCTCGCTGAAATCCATGAGCAGTTACCCATAAATCTGCCTATTGAAAAAGACAATTTCTGGTTTTTAGTCGGCGTGGCCTTAAACCGGGCCGCTATAGAAAAAATGCCAAAAATAGAAAACAGCAGAGTTACCATTCAATTATTTAACGAAGAAATTAAATTAATAAAATTCCCGGATGAAATAAATAAAATACCGACCGTCAATGGAACTGTATTGCTCAACCCGAATCTGGCGGCTTATTTATCCGCGATAATCGACGATCCTTTTAAACTGCTTTATCTGCCGCTCAAGTATCAAATATCGCTTTACAACGGTTTCTTTTTCGATCCCGCGCGGCCGCCCGCCACGCTCGACAGCAGAATTATGTTCGTTATCTGGTATATTTACTGCCGCATGAACAAAAAACTCGCCAATATTATTTTTACCAAAAATAAAGAATACCAGCTCAACGTATCGGCCAATCAAACGCCCTGTTCCGACACTCACATCTGGATACGCATAAAAGACATACGAGTATCCGTAGAACGTACTCGCGTATATCTTTTCAAAACCGAGCAGCCGTCCGTTGTAATAAGTAATTTCATAACCAAACCGCTTTAATTCATCGTTCGATCAATTGCTCGTCAAATCGTCTGAGAGCGGGGCGGATAAATAATGCATGAAAACCAGGGCGGCGGCCCTATAATAGTACAAAACGATCTGAGTATTTTAATCGACGCTTCGCACGAACATTTCGAAGAATGCCGTATCAAAATATCAGAATTCGCCGAACTTATAAAATCGCCAGAATATATGCATACCTATCGCATAACGCCAGTAACGCTCTGGAATGCGGCCGCTCTTGGAACGAACGCGGAAAGCATAATTCTTACGCTTAAAAATTACTCGCGATTCAAAATATCGGAAACCGTTATTCATGAAATAAACTATTACTGCTCACGCTACGGACTGCTGACGCTTTTTAATAACAGCGATAGCGGCGGCGATGCTGTTTATTGCAGCAACATTAACGGCGGCGAGTTACAAAAATTTTTAAGACTCAACTCTAAAGACCGATTCATAATTCTTGAATTATGCGGAAACCCGGAATTCACAAAATTTATACACCGCAGGATAGATGATTATAATTTATTTATAAAACCTGAAATGCGCGGAGAACTCAAACGCGCACTTATAAAATTAAATTATCCGGTTCATGATACGGCGGGCTATATCGAAGGCAGCCCGCTCGACATAGACTTCAAAAATTTTTCCGTTTCGAGCGGAAAGCCTTTTTGCCTTCGCGACTACCAATCAGCGGCATGCGACGCATTTTACCGCGCGGGTTCATCAGACGGAGGTTCAGGCGTAATAGTGCTTGCCTGCGGCGCCGGAAAAACATGCGTGGGAATTGGAGCCATGACAAAAGTTCGCTCTAAAACACTCGTAATTACTACAAATACCGTCGCGGTAAGACAATGGATCGCCGAACTCGAAGATAAAACATGTCTCGATAAAAAAGATATCGGCGAATACAGCGGCGAAAAAAAGGAAATACGCCCCGTCACCGTTACCACATATCAAATTTTAATGTGGCACCGGGGTAACGACGATCACTACCCGCATTTTTGCCTTCTAACCGATAACGAATGGGGCCTTATAATTTATGACGAAGTACATTTATTGCCGGCGCCGATATTCCGGGTTACAGCGCAAATACAGGCTAAACGGCGGCTCGGACTTACCGCGACGTTAGTACGCGAAGACCGCCTCGAAACCGATGTTTTTTCGCTCATAGGCCCTAAAGTATATGAACTTCCCTGGAAAAGCCTGGAAAAAAAAGGGCATATAGCTAAAGCGAACTGCTATGAAATACGCGTTAAAATGAACGATTCGCTTAAATACGATTACGCCGTCGCTAAAAAAACGCTCAAATACAGAATATGTTCTATGAACAACGAAAAATTAACCGTTATTTTAAAGATAATCGGATCTCATCCGGGAGAACCGGTTTTAATAATCGGACAGTATATCGATCAGTTAAAATCGGTGGCCGCTGCCATTAACGCGCCTTTAATCACCGGCTCAACGCCGTCTCACGAAAGACAGGCGCTTTATCAAAACTTTAAATCAGGGGGCCTGCCGGCGCTTGTAGTATCAAAAGTGGCTAATTTCGCCATCGATTTACCCGACGCTTCGTGCGCCATTCAAATATCAGGCGCTTATGGTTCGCGCCAGGAAGAAGCACAACGGCTCGGACGCGTACTCAGGCCAAAAAAAGACGGACGCGAAGCGCATTTTTATACCATTGTCACCGCCGATTCTCTCGAAGCCGATTTCGCTCTGCACCGCCAGTTATACCTGAGTGAACAGGGATATAAATATTACATTATCGATGGCGGCGAATTTTTATGCCGGAAAAGAATAACGCAGACTGTAAATATTAATGATAAATAAAATAAATACCACAAAAATGAACGTTTTTATAAATTCACAACATATATATTTATGATATATTCACGTTCATATAATAATATATAATTTAAAATAACCCGGCGTATCCGCATAAATTTAAAATAAATTCAACATATAAGGAGACACAATGTTTAAAAAAAACAAAATAATCATTTTTATAATACTCGTATTTTTTTGCTTATCGTTAACCGCCTGCGGCGGAGGAGGCGGAAGCATAATTAACCCGGTTCCAGAGCCCGAACCTCCGGTTCCGCCCGTAAACCCCGGCGCCTCTATAAGCGGCTATATAGCTTATGGCGAAACGGCGGACGGCGCCGCGCCTCAATTAGAGCGGACGGATAGCGCTCAAAAAGCCGCGGCGAATCAACGTGCGGCGGCGGGAGAATTAGCGGCTAACGCGGCGGTCGAGCTTCGCAAAAAAGGCGATTATAATACGATATTATCGACCGTTTACACCGTAAACGGAAGGTTCATATTCAACGGCCTTGACCCGGCCGAGTATATAATAACCGCCAGAGCGCTCGACGGCGGCACTTTATTAAAAGCCGAATTCGGCGTAAACGTTATTAATAATAAATATGAATATGAAATCGGCTCTTCACCGATCGAATTAGTTAAAACCGGCGATATCGTATTAACCGTTAAAAACGGCGGCGGCGAACCTATCGCAGACGCATCGGTTACTATCGACGGGCTGCGCGGCGAACGCACTTCAAGCGACGGCGTCATAACCTTTAACGAAATTACCCGGGGCGCGCACGAAATAAAAACCATTAAAAACGGTTTTTTTGAAAGCCTCGATACTATAACGGTTAAAGGCGGAACTCAAGCAGCTTCCATAATCATGCAGGCCTCGAACGGCACGCTGTCACAGCCGGAAGTAAGCGGCATTTATTTTAACGGACAGCAGGCTATCGAAAAAGTCGTAATTGAAGGAGACACTCTCGACGTTTCAGTTTCATCGAGCAACCCTAACGACGGCGCGCTTACATTTAACTGGCAGGCTGAAGCGGGAGAATTTTTATCTCAAAACGAATATAGCGTTATGGGGCCTGTAACCACTTCTTTAACCGTCTGGCGCGCGCCGCTTATAAACTGGACTTCCGGACAGACATACGCCTATCGCGGAATAGAAGTGAGCGTAAGCGATCAGAAAGGATTTATTATTAAAAGAGCGGCGCGCTTAAAAATAATTAATAAAAATGTAATAGACTTTCAAATAACTTCCATGCCCGCCGAACTTCTTCTTAACTTAAACCAGCGTTTCAGTTATCAACTTACAGTTTCGAAACCAGGAGAGTATATTTACGAAAAATTAGACGGCCCATCCGCTATGAACGTATCGGCAAACGGCCTGATAGAATTCACTCCAGCCGCTTACGGAGAATACGGGACAGTTATCAGAGTAAAATCAGCGGCTTCGCAATACTTTCAAACTCAAAAATTTTTAATCACGGTAATGGATTCTATCGCTGAACTTAACGGAGCGTCATTTTCAAAAACCGCTCTCAAACCGGGAAGCGGACTTTTCGCAATCATTAAAAATCTTAAATCAACCGAACATCTTACACTGATTGGTTATAATAAAAATCCATCTTACACTGCATTCGAGTTTACAGCCAGCATTCTCGGCCTTCCGGTCGCGGCGCCCGAAATTGCGTTCACGCCCATTCAATCTTTAATGCAAACTGAAATTTTACAGGCCGCGCCCGTTGAAAACTTAAACACCGAAGCCCTGGCCGCGCTTAAAATGGACCGGGCGCGCCGGGAAAACGAAAGAAAAAGTGCGCGGCTGAAAAAAACGAGCGAAGAACAGGCCGCGGCGTACACCGCAAAAGCGCCTGAAAAACAAATTGAAATAGGAGAAACCAGAAATTTTTACTCGCTCAACTCGCTCGCATGGCCGCCGCGTGAAAGAGACTGGACGAGAGTTTCAGCCAGACTGCGCGCGGCCGGAAATCACTGCTGCATTTATGAAGATACCGAAATGCCATATCCTTACCTCCCGCTTACGGATAACGAAATAAATCGTTTTAAACAATCATTTGATAATGAAATCTATCCGATAATAACCGGCACATTCGGTGACGAACCCAACCCCGGAATCGATAACGACTCGCGAGTATATATTCTCTTCACTCATAATGTAAATAAACAAACCGCTTCAGGCTATTTTGATTCAACCAATCAACTCACGCAGGCGGCATTAGATTCAAGCGCGGAATACAATAAAAATTCATCAGGTTATAAATATTATTCGAATGAAAAAGAAATTTTTTATATGGCAGTTCCTAAAAATTCGTTTCAGGGCGAGTCTTATCAAACAAATGCCCTCGGCGTAATAGCGCATGAATTTCAGCACATGATCAACTGGCACCAGCACTCACAGAAAAATCCGGATATACTTGAAGAGACCTGGCTCAACGAAGGGCTTTCTCAATTAGCGCAGGATATATCCGGATACGGTTACCAATACGGAACGCTGTCTTTCGTCATGGAACCGTTTTTACGCTATCCCGAATCCTATTCGCTTACTAAATTTCAATTCGGCCTTGGTTACTACGGCAGCGCTTATCTTTTCGTCCGATACCTCGCGGACCGCGGAGCCGTTCCGATGAATTTAGTCAAAAACACTAAAATTGGACGCGCATGCGTCGAAGACGAAATTAAAAGAATTGGCGCGGCGGCTTCTTTTGATGATTTTTTCGCGGAATACGCAGCCGCGCTTTATCTTTCAAACAGCGGAGTAACGGATGACGCAAAATATAATTTTAAAAGCATAAATATACGCGCCGCGCAAAAAGACGGAACTAAATTGAGCGGCCTCAAACTAAATAGTACGATATATATTCCCGGCACCCACAAAAGCCCGTCTCTCGACGAATACGCTTTAAGCGCCGTTAAATGCCGGACGCAAAATGCGGCCGACTATAAATTAAACATAAGCGATAAAAACGCGAGCGGCATCGGAACAATAATTTTAAGAATAAACGGACAATAAAATAAAGTTTAAATTTACTCATGTATAATATAATCTTAATAAATCCGCCGGTATATGATTTCACCTGTTATAACCTCTGGGAAAAACCGCTCGGACTTTTAAACATAGCGGCGGCATTCGAGGCCGACCCGCGCTGCAGACTTTTTTTTATAGACTGCATGCCGGAGCGGCTCTCAAAAAAAAGCGAATACGAACGCGGCGCGGGAAAATTAACGGGCTCAGCGGCCGCGAAACCTGAATGTTATAAAAGCGTCAGACGCAATTATCACCGCTATGGAATTCCGATAGAAGAATTAAAAGCACAGCTAAAAAAAATCAAAAGCGCATGCGGCATAAGCGCCGGCAAAACTGCCGTATTAATAAGCGTCATGATGACTTACTGGTACGCGGGCGCTTTCGAAACGGCGCGGACTGCCCGCGAAATAATGCCGGAGGCTAAAATATGCGCGGGCGGCATATACGCGCGTCTGACGCCGGAACATGCCGAAAATTCCGCTTTATTCGATTATATAGAAACCGGCTGTGATATTTTTAATATATATAAAAAAACATTACGGCTATTAAATATAACGCCGCTGGACATAGAAGAAAAAATCGGGCCGTCCGTTTCGATCCGGCCGGCGTATCATCTTCTCCCGGAATTAAACAATTCAGCGGCGATATGCGCTTCGACGGGCTGCCCTTTTAAATGCTCATACTGCGCCTCTAAAATTCTATATTCCGAATACATAATAAAACCCGCGAAAGCAATAATAGACGAACTCGTTTATTACAAAAATACTTTAAAAGTATCCAATGCGGCATTTTATGACGACGCGCTGCTCTACAAAAAAGAAGATCATTTTTATATATGGGCCGAATTATGGATCCGCGCCGGCGGCGGAATGGAAAGCGGCTTTAAACTTCACCTGCCCAACGCCGTTCACGCGTCTATGATCGACGATAAATGCGCCGCTATAATGAAAACCGCCGGTTTTTTAACCGTAAGGCTCGGTTACGAATTTTACGATGCCGGGCTTCAAAAAGAAAGCGGCGGCAAAGTAAGCGGGGCCTCTATAAAAACCGCAATAAATAATCTTTTAAAAGCTGGATTTACCGGAAAAGAAATTGGAATTTATATATTATTCGGCCATCCGCAAAGCCGGATCGCCGAAATTAAAAACGCCGTCGATTTCGTTATAGAATGCGGCGCGATGCCCCATCTTGCGTTATTTTCACCCATACCCCGAACTTCCGACGGCATTAAAATATTTAAAACATACCCCGAAACATTTTATGAACCTTTGCTTCAAAATAAAACCGTCTTTTTTGAATTATACTCAAATATAAAGTATGAAGATTACTACGAATTAAAACAATATATCCAGAAAAACACATCCGCTTTATAACCTTAAATTTCAACATAACCTTACTTTTTCACAAAATATAAACTAATAATATATTCAATTATATAGTTTTCAAACTTAATAGATGGGCCGTAACGCAAAGCGCGATAATCAGCAATATAACTTTAACATATATCAACGAAACCACATATATCGCGCAATACGCGATGCTCGACCAGAGCAAAATTATAGAAGCGAATTTAGTTTTTAGCGGGATCGCCCGGCGCTCATTGTAATTACGGATATAATCGCCGAGATATCTGTTATTAACAAGCGCTAAATAAAGCCGGTCGGAGCTTTTTAAAAAACACGCCGCGGCGAGCAGTAAAAACGGCGTGGTCGGCAGTAAAGGAACAAAAATTCCCGCGACGCCGAGCATCGTTGAAAGCGCTCCCGTTAATATCAATAAATATTTTATAATTATTTTTCTCATCGTATTATTATCTTTAATCGTACCGCTATTATTTTTAAT
>CAYQWL010000126.1:0-11219 GCA_964421195.1 uncultured bacterium
CTAAATGCCAAAAACATTGGTCTTTTGCTCAATATGAAAAATATTTATTTCATCTGATATTCTAAACGCGGATTGAGCGGCTGCACCATCGGTTTATTAACGTCCTGCGGGCCGAGATATATAGTTTTAGTTTCGGTAAATATTGTCGGCGCCAGACCATATTGAAGTTGAATTCCGTCAAAAATTATTTCACGCTCGATTCCATCGGTAGAAAGGCCGCCTACATAAACCGCATAACGCCGCGTACCGTCGAATACCAGTTCGTCGGGAATAAAAGATATGAAAACTCTTACCCATTGATCATAACTGCCATCGCGTAAAAAAGGAGTCCAGTATATCCCCGCTTTTTTAATAACCGTATTATTAGAAGAGGATTTTAAAAATTTTCGTTCGCTGTATTTTAAATCGATTTTTTCTTTATTATCAATATATTGCAAATGCCGTTTCATATAATTTTCATCGAAAATATTGTTAAATCTATACCGTGCCGCGCTCAAATCAAATTTATCGTCGATTTTAACTATATAATGATCTAATTCTTCGGGTTGCCCGTTAACGCGAAACGCGCCAAAGCCTATAAATGCGTTTATAAGCGCGCCCGATGTTTTCACATTTTTATGCTCCATAAATTTTACGCTCGCCGATAATGATAATCCCATTGAAGCCGCTTTTGAAAACGTTTGTGGATCGAGTTCCTGATAAAAAACGGGATTATCGCCGAAACCAAAATTAAGCTGAGGTAAATTAAAATTAATACAATAATTTACCTGACAGCCTGTAATGGTATTTAAATAATCAGCGTTTAAATTAACGTTACGCTGTCTGCCGTTATAATATGGCTGCGTGGAAGTATAATCAATCTGGTAATTGCTTTTAATGTAACGCATAATGGCCGCAATTCCCGAAACGGCGTCTTTAAAAAATTCCTCGCGATAAATTCCGCCGGTAGAAACCGCGGCAGCCGTTGCAGTAGAACTAAAAAAGTCTCTATCCAGACCCGACTTAGGGTCTTTTAACTTTAAAAAATGAAGCGAAGGCCTATTTTCTTCGCTCATCGCTCTAATACGTTCACAAACCGATTCGTTTATAAAAAACGGCTCGGAAGTAATATATATTATATGTTTTCCACCTATCTGGCCGCAGAGTTTTTCAGCGGCGTATAAAATCAATTCATCCGCCGTCCTGTTATAATCGATTTCACGGTCTATCGCGCTTGCGCTTATTAATTGTCTATCTCCCGTAAAATCTATAACACGCATTTCGGGGCAAAAAGTGAATACAGCAATTTTATCGAGAGCCTCCAGATAATTTGAGGCATGTTCGATAAGTTTATGAGAAAGGCCGCTTCGAACGCCATTCATGCTTGAATCAATAATAACCGCGGCGCTGACGGTTTTAAAAATTCGCGTCATATTAATAGTTTGAGAAACAAAATTTTCACTAAGAGAAAAATGAGCGGTCGAAAGCCCATTTTCAGAAACGTTATTTTCGTTCCGGAAAAATACTTTCATATCTATCAAAGGAAATTCAGAAGTTTTTAAGGATGTAACATCGAGTAAAAACTTATGAGGCACAACTTCCGCGGCGCCGGCGCGCTTTACAAACCATCTATAAACCGGCAGGCAATCTGAAATTAAAGATAAAATAATAATAATAATAATCGCGCCAGCCGCCGCCGGACGCTGTTTACAGGCGGCCGCCGCATTATTTAATCTGACCGTCAATTAAATATCCTTTCGCAAGAGAAAAAGAATAAAAATAACTTAAAAATTTTTCCCATGCGGTACGAGACGATATTTCAAGAACATCATAACCTTCAAACTTTGGCGCGGGAAGAGGCATATAAACAGAGGCTCCAAAAGACGTGTATGGCACCGTTATTTTATCTAAATCGCCCACGGCTGAATTTTTTACCACAGCATTGGTGAGTGAAGCGAGAAATTCACGAGAACTTTTTTCTACATTTTGTTCGTGCACTTCTTCATTTACAAGCCTGCCAAGATCAAAAGCATCTATAAATTCGCCTTTTCGATAACGCCTTACTTTTTTTACTATAGAAGAAATGAATATGCTTCGATATTCATTTTTTTCAAGGGCCGCCATGAGATAATAAAGAAACGTATCTAACTTTTCGGATATCATATCAAGTTCGGCGGTTTTTACCGCCGATAAAGTGGCTTTCATACCCGAACCGGCAAAACGTTTAAAATAATTATGCCAGCCGGATACGAATAAAAAGCTAAAACGGCGTGAATCAGTAATTTTTTGTTCGACGGCAGATGATAATATCGTTGCGTAAGGTATTCCGCATACAGGCACGGCCTCTTCAGAGCCTATTATATAATCGGCGCAGCCGCCCAATTCATATATAAGTTCGATACACTGAAAATTATCGGCGTCAAAATGCAATACATCAATATTACGACCGGCTGCGGTCTTTATTTTTTCAAACGCAACACGTAAATTTTTAATAATGCTCCAGCCGGAGCGGTTAGAAATCCGATTCATTTTATTTTCAAGCGAAATGCCGCGATCATAAAAAGTAATCATAAATTTTAAATCGGGGCCGCCAGGCGCATTATGCGAACCAAAATCCGCAAGGCGTTCAAAAACCTTTGTATTTTCATCAATTTTACAGGTCGAAATAATTTTAGAAGATATTTTCGACATATCTTTATCGTTGACTATTTCATAAACCGTTTCAGAACCCAAAACTTTATTAAACCATAAAACTTTTATTTTTATAAAACCGTTCTGAACGATACTTTCAAGTTCGTTTATTTCACGAAACGCATCGCCTGAAGCGTCATTTAAAAATACAAGATAAGTCCAGGCTTCGCCGGCAACGGCACGAAAAGGCGACATAATAACTACGACTATAATTACACAAAAAATTAATAAAAAACACGAACGAACACATTTTACTTTTCTATTGTTAAAACGCATTTATTTATCATTCTCCTATCACGCAAAAAGTATTTACCAGAGACAGACCGGAACAAAAATTATAATAAGACGTGTTACACATTAATTACATTTACCATTTTCCGTTATCATACCGTTATTATAAAACAATACAGATTATATGAAATTAGATATAAAATTGTTACGGTTCACCGGTAATTTTCCTTCTTTTATCATTGAAAGATTTTCGATATTTCTAATAAATGTCTCACGGCTGAAAGGCCTGGCTATATAGCAATCCGCACGATAAGTAACGAGGCTGTCATATTGAGCGAAACTTGAATTATATGCGGTCATAAGCATAATTATAATATCTTTCGTGCTTGCATTTGATTTTAAATTCTGGCAGATTTCGAAACCGTTCATAATAGGCATATTTATATCTAAAACGACAAAATCCGGCTTTTCCGATGTTATATATTTTAAAGCATCGAGCGATTTACCAAATTTTTTTATACAATACTGCCTTTTTTCATCGCTTAAAAGAATGGCTTCGAGTAAATTCAAGCTGCATTCATCGTCATCAACTAAAACTACGGTATATTTTTCAGGTAAAAGACTCATACAACACCATAAAAACTTTCCTGGCACAATAGCCGGCGCATTCATGTTATTCATATTAATTTTCAGGTAGTAACTGATCAGGTAGTAACTAATAATGTTAAAAATATGATATCAAAAAAAAACAAAAAAGTCAAAAAGAAACGGAAAAGAATAAAAAATCGAATACTTAAATAAAACGAGATATTATTTTATTTTTATTTACAGTTAACCGCCGTGCTTTAAGATTTAAAATTACATGAATATTATTAATAAAATTTTCGCATTTAAATGGTTTCGCCATATAATAATCGGCATGGTAAACGAGAAGTCCATCATGCCATACATAATTAGAATCATAAGCCGTTATTAGTATAATGGTAACAGACGAAGTAACAGCATTAGATTTAATTTTCTGACATACTTCAAATCCGTTTATTATGGGTAAATTTACATCGAGAATTAAAATATCGGGCGGATCGTATGAAATTTCTTTAAGCGCTTCTGGCGAATTGGTAAACTTGGAAATTTGAAAATAATGATCAGTGTCGGCATCGAGCATGGCTTCTATCAGATCGAGCATACACTGATCGTCATCTAATAAGAACACCCTGTAAAACGGTTGTTTATCATTATTCATAAGCACACCCGCCCGCGCTTCGCACGGCACCATGACATTTATAAAAACTTTAAAAAACTCATAGCGGCAAACACACTGCCATCTATTATTATTATACTACAATGTTATTCAAATGTAAAGAATATTTAAAACAATCCCAATTTTTTTTTGAAATTAATTTTGACCGGTTGACAAATCAAGGCGCCTTATGATATATATATACCTGTACACATGCATATACCGACACGCAACACTCGATACAATGAGAGGGTGATTAAAATGTCCGTTATTTTTAAAAATATTTTTTTAAAACAACGGTTTCCATTTTTTAAATTTTACCTGTTTTATTTTATTTTAATCATGTTTTTACCGGCCGCAATTTGTTTTAATTCCGCAAGCGCCGCCGGTAATTATAAATTACACGCGGTAACGGATAAAACAGGCGTTACCGAAGGCGAACGGTTCACTCTGACCGTAACTATTTCTTCAGACTCTAATATTGAAAATCCTCTTAAAGAACCAGATCTCAAAAATTTCATGATAGACGCCCGACAACAATTTAACCGTGTATTTATAACGAACGGCGTTCAGCAAGTCGAAGCCGGATATCATTACTCACTGAGACCGCTCAAACCCGGAAAATTTACCATAGGCCCGTTCGAGTTAAACTATATCGATCCGGCAGGCGCTTCGCAGACGGCCCGCTCGGAACCGATCACAATCGAAGTAATGCCCGAAAAAACCGAAGAAGAAAATTCAAGCGCTGAAACGGCCCCGGAAACGACGCCAATTACCATGACTGATAAAGAAACTAAAATAATTTCAAATCATCTGATAACTATAACCGTAATAATATTAATAGCTTTTTTACTTATATGGTTCGTAATATGGCAGAACGCTAAAAAAGAAAAAAAATCCGCGCAGCGGACTTTAAATTCAGACAAACTTCAAATTTCCAATTTAGCGGCCGATTCTAATCCCGCGCTCGGTTCATCCGCCGGTTCACGAACTATTCTTGAAATAAAAAACGACGAGTATGAACCAAAAAACGTTTCCAACCCTGATCATGAATTCAAAAAAATTATTTCATTTAAAAATGCTGGCGATTATAAACAAATGTTTGTTCATGTACCAAAGTTTATCAAGCAATGCGCCGGCGCTAAAGATAAAGACAATGGCTGTTTCTGCGAATTAACCAATCAAGAATTTATAAAACAGCTGAATAAAATACCTTCATTCATGCCATACGCTTTAAAAATAAGTGAAATACTTTCGCTATGCGATATGGTAAATTACGCCCGTTACAGTCCGTCATTCGAAGAAATAGAAACCACTATCGAAAAATTAAATGATATCAGCCGTTCATTAGAAAGAGGTGGAAAACGGTAAATGAATAAAGAAATTCAGGAAATCCAGGAACTTGTAAAGGCGAAATGCGAACTTGCCTCGAAAATAAATGCCGAAATAAGAAAAGTGATAATCGGCCAGGATCATCTTGTCGATTCCCTTTTAATAAGCTTTTTTTCAAACGGTCATATACTTTTAGAAGGTATGCCGGGCCTCGCTAAAACGATGGCAATTAAAACACTTTCATCGGCAATTAAAACTAAATTCGCACGTATCCAGTTTACGCCCGATCTTTTACCCGCCGACCTTATAGGCACCCGTATTTATAACCAGAAATCGGGAGAATTTGAAACCTCAAAAGGCCCGATTTTCACTAATTTTTTACTCGCCGACGAAATTAACAGATCGCCCGCGAAAGTACAGAGCGCTCTGCTCGAAGCAATGGAAGAACGTCAGGTTACCATCGAAAAAGAAACCTTTAAGCTCAGCGAGCCATTTTTAGTGATGGCCACTCAAAATCCAGTCGAAACCGAAGGCACCTATCCTCTTTCCGAAGCCCAGGTCGATAGATTTATGTTTAAAGTCGTTATCGGCTATCCAGATAAAAACGACGAAAAAGAAATAATACGCAAAATGGCTATAGAAAAGAATATAAAAGCTGAAATCGCGGTCGAAACCGTAACGACCCCGGCTGAATTACTCGAAGCACGCCAGCTCATCGATAAAATATATGTTGACGATAATATTCTGACCTATGTAGTCGATTTAATCAACGCCACGCGCACTCCTGATAAATATGGTTTAAAAAGCATCAACGGCTATATAAGGTTCGGCGCCTCGCCTCGCGCTTCGCTTTATCTCGTGGTGGCTTCACGCGCTCATGCTTTTTTAAGAAAGCGCGGATTCGTAATGCCGGAAGATATTAAAGCCATCGCCTATAACGTACTGAGACACCGTATTACGCTAACCTACGAAGCCGAGGCTGAAAATCTTACCACCGACGATATTATTAAAGTCATACTCGATGGAATCGAAATACCATAATTTTATTTTCATTTAAAACATTTAAAAAAAGTATATTAATAAATTATATACATGTAAATATATGTATGATTATTATAAATATATAATCATCTAAATTCATTCAAATTCAATGCAAAGTATTATAAAATAAACCATGATACCTAAAGAATTAATTTCACAGATCCGAAAAATCGAAATTAAAAGTAAAAAACTCGTCGATTCTTTATTCGCGGGAAATTTCCGTTCGGCCTTCAAGGGCCGCGGCCTTGAATTCGAAGGAATACGTCAATATACGCGCGGCGACGATTACCGCAGCATCGACTGGAAAGTCACCGCACGTATGAACCGTCCGTTCGTTAAAGTTTACCGCGAAGAACGCGAACTCGTCGTAATGCTCGTAATAGACGTTTCCGCTTCTTCCGCCTTCGGCTCGCTCGGCCAGAACAAGCGCGAACTTGCGGCTGAATTTTGCGCCACTATAGCTTTTTCCGCTGTTTCTTCGGGCGATTCGGTCGGGCTTTTAATGTTTAGCGACGGGGTAGAAAAATTTATACCTCCGAAAAAAGGAAAAACACACGCTCTTAGATTATTAAGAGAAATTTTATTTTTCACGCCCCGTTCACGTCGAACCAACTTATACGAGGCGCTCGTTTTTTTGAATCGCGCCATCAAGCACCGCTGTATAAGCTTTCTCGTTTCAGATTTCGACTCCGTCGATATTAAGGCCGAAAAAATGCTGCCGGTAACAAGCCTGAGGCATGATACGATTTCAATCGTGCTTGAAGACGACAGCGATTTTATAACGCAAGACGCGGGGCTGATCGACATATACGATCTTGAAACCGGAGAAAACCTTACCATAGACACTTCTAATAAAAAAATACTGGCGGATTTAAAAAAAGAAGCCGCCGCAAAACGCGAAGAACTCAAAAGAATATTTAGAAAATCTAATATAGATTTCATGCATTTATCGACGGGGCATCCCATACAAAAGCCCATGATGGAATTTTTCCGCCGCCGCGAAGCGGCCGGAATAAAATAAATAACGTCGAGATTTATTTTCATTCATTTATAAATCGATATGGAGGTATGTTCGTGCAAAACGAAAACGGTATTAATATCAGCAATACAAAATACAATATCATTGTTTTATTTTTCATTGCGCTTTCGGCCGCGGCGCTATATAATACCTATAAAATAGATGCGCTCCAGAAACGCGCCGAAATCAAAGTTGAAAACGCACGCGAATTCGCCGCGAAATTAGTTTCTCAAAAATTATACCACGAAGCGGCCGAATATATCGCAAATTACCTTAAAAACGAATTAGTATCGCCCGTCGAAGTCGAATCGGCATCCATATATCTTGCAGATCTTTATTTCGAACATATACACGATTATGAAAAGGCCATGGCGTTATATCTTAAAGTGCTTTTCAAATTTCCGGCGACAGGATATAAAAACGATATACAACGCCGGATAATTGAATGTAAAGACCGGCTCGGCCGAAGACTCGAAGCCGCGAACGACCTTGAAAATATCCAGGCCATTTCTAAAAAAAGCGCGGCCGCGGCGGCTTCGACGGCCGAAAATTCCATAACCGTAGCCAAAATCGGCGATATCGCCATTACGATGTCGGATTATCTTAACGAACTCGATTCGCTTTTCGCGCGAAGCAATATAGACCTTTCAAATCCCGATAATCGAAAAAAACTTCTTAAAGAAGTTATCGTCAGAAAAGTGCTTTTAAAATTAGCGGGCTCCCGGCGTTTAGATACCGATTCCGGCATTTTAAAAAGAACCAGCGCGGCTCGCGAACAGATGATGATAGAAAAACTTCTTGAAGACGAAGTTTTTTCTAAAACTTCGGTAGATGAAATGTCTTTAAAATTATATTACGACGCCAATAAAAACGAAATGAGAACGCCGGATAAATTCGATTACGTAGTTTTAAAAGATGACACTGTAGCGGTTTCAATAATTTCCAGCGATAGCGGGCCGTCAATTTTTTCATCTTACGCTTCGCACCAGACACCGTTTGCAACGCTCGAAGAAATATCCGCCGCTATAGAAATTGATTTAAACGAGGCCACTTCGGAAATTTCAGCCGCCTCTCCCGGAGTTATCGTAAAAAAAATCTTTAAAAAAACCGATGGAAGCTTAGCCGTATTTAAACTTACTAACTTTATAAAAGGCGATATGCTTCCCTTCGATTCCGTTAAAGAAAATATACGCGCGCTGCTTACCACACGTAAACGCGAAACCGATCTGCAAAATTACATCATGAAAAATTTTGCCGAATTAAATGTAATAATTTTTGACGATGTTTTCAAACGTGAAAGCGTTAAGGAAAAATAAAAAGCCGATGATACATTCAAACGCAAATAAATTAACTAAAAATATATTCAGCCGCCAATCGATTTATTATTTTATTATTACGTTATTATTATTACAAATCATTGCCGGCACGGCGCTTTATGCTCCGGAACCGGATAATCAGGGAACGCCGGTTTTTGGCGCGGCGCGGGCTTTCGCGCTGCCGGCCGCCGGGCAGAAAACCGGCGGCGGCATTAACGGCAATACTGCTGAAGTCGAAACCAACGGCCAGCTTCGTGATATCAAACAATTAATGATTTATGAATTTATAAAAGACTACAAATGGCCTTTTTTTATAAGTATTTTAATCATATTATCGCTCGCAGCATTCATAATAACTCGCAGGCTTTCTAATAATAACGCCGCGGTTCCGAAAGAACCTTCACCGCCGCCCGTTCCTCCGGAAATTATCGCAATAGCCGCACTTGATGAGCTGAAATCTTCTAATTTAATAGCGAAAAAAGAATTCAAAGTTTTTTATATGCGGCTTTCATATATAATTCGCCGCTATATCGGCGATTCGCTTCAATTTAACTGTACCGATCTTTATTTAGAAGAAATAACATGCAGGCTTACCGCATACGGAGTCCGCCCTTCGATTATAAACGCTTTTACCGCATTTGAATCGCAATGCTGTTCAGTAAAATTCGCGAAAGCGACCCCGGAAGAATCACGCGCATTCGAGGATCTGGAAACTGGTTTTAATTTTGTAAAAGAAACTAAAGGAGGATTTAAATGATCGCATTTAAATATCCCGCGGTTTTATATATAACAATAATTCCCATACTTATCTTTTGTTTAAACATATACCGTGATTCAAATCGTAAAACCGGAATAGGTTTTTCAAATATAGAGATTTATAAAAAAATATGCAGGCGCACTTATAAAAGCTATATGGCTGCAGCGGCGAATGTTTTCCGCATGCTTATAGCCGTCTTATTAATAGCCGCGATAGCCCGGCCTCAATTCGGCGTCGAAGAACAGAACACCACGCGGCTGGGTATCGATATTTTTATCGCTCTTGACGTTTCAGGCTCGATGGCGGCAGAAGATTTAAAACCCGACCGTATAACGGCGGCGCGTGAATTAACCGGCGAATTTATAAAAAAATTATCCGATCATCGCGTAGGGCTCGTTGTATTTGCCGGCCGATCTATGACGCTGTCGCCGCTTTCGACCGATATCGCCATTATGAGCGAAAGCGTTTCTAAAATTAAAATAGGTGAAATGCCTATAGACGGAACGGCAATAGGAGACGCTATCGCCAACTGCGTTTATAAATTAAAAAACGGACCCAAAAATAATTCAGCCGCAACTACAAAACCCACGGACAATAATAAAAATTCAGGTTCCGGTAAAAATACGGTAAAATCAAAGATTATAATTTTACTTACCGACGGCGAAAACAATTCCGGTAATATCGAACCCATGCTCGCGGCCAAAATAGCTTACGATGAAAAAATAAAAATTTATACTATCGCAATAGGCTCTAAAGAAGGCGCCCCCATACCCTACGTTCAAAACGGCCGCAAGCAATATATGCGTAATTACGACGGCTCCCTCGTAATACCTAAAATAGACGAAAAACTGCTTCAGGAAATTTCTGAATTAACCGGCGGCCTTTACTTTAGAGCTACCGACGAAAAAAAATTAAAGGAAATATACGATATTATTAATAAACTCGAAAAAAGCGAAATAATAACTTCGAAATTCATGCTTTATTCGGAAAAAGCTCATTATTTATTATTTCTGGCCTTTATTTTATTTCCGATTACTTTCATATTAGAATACAGAATATCGATGAAATTATAGCGCGCCTATGAAACATTTAATTTTTACTCCATCAAATTTTCATTCTCCGGTTTACATCCGCCGGGCAGTAACATTCGTAGAACTAATGATCTGCGTAAGCGTCATTTCGGTAATAGCGGCTTCAGCGCTTGCATTAAGCGAAACAGGCTCCAGGCTTTCACGCGAATTCGAACTCAAAACTATTTTACGTACTGTAAGAAACGCCATAGATCGTTATTATGAAATTTCTCTCGAAAAGTCTCCGGCACTAATGGATAAACTGCATTACCCTAAAAACCTGAACGAACTCGTAGAAAAAAAATTCTTAAGAAAATTACCTGTCGATCCATTTACAGGGCTTTCGGATTTCCGCATAATTTCATCGACGGATGAAATCGATTCAGAGGAAACCAACGGTGAAAACGTTTATGATATTAAAAGTTCCAGCGATTATATAGCCGTCGATAACTCTAAAGTAAATCAATGGTAAGCAAAATTAATTGTTAAAATTTCTTATATATCCTGAATAAAATTATGAATAAAGCAGAAAAAAAGTTCACGG
>CAYQWL010000127.1:0-11050 GCA_964421195.1 uncultured bacterium
AAAATTTATCGTTCGAAACATCGCGATAATTTTCTTTAAGCCGTTCGCCCGTGGATTTATTATGGGCATAAACATTAAAAAGATCGGCATAATAAGAACCGCCCCACGGACATTGTGGAATTTTATCAATAAAATAACGGGTAACGATAACTTCTTCAGTTTTATAATCAGAAATAGTTTTAACACCGCCATTATCAATTCTTTCAAATTTATCAGAATATTCGTTCAATAAAATTTCAACGGTAGCTGGAGAATCAGGATAATTTTTTATCAAATTGCCCGCGCCGTCTTTAACGGCCATAGCCTTAAATTCGACACCTCTTGCATCGGTAAGAGATGTTAAATTTTCCGGCATTTTATGGCCTGTATTGTATTCATCGGCCATGAAATTTAAAAGGGCTTTTTTTATTTCGATAAGATCGGCTTTTACCTTAGCTCTGGCGGCGTCATTACGAACGTTCGTATAATAAGAAGCGGCAAAACTCGTTAATATACCCACTATAACAAGCGCGACCATCAATTCGATAAGCGTCATGGCTCTCGCATAAAATAGCGCCCCGCGTCTTTGAATAGCGTTCATAACCGCCTCCTTTATTTTAACTAAATTATCAGCATCGCATCGCCGTAACTATAAAACATATAATTATTATTAACCGCATAATCATACGCTTTTTTCATTCCTTCATTTCCCATAAACGCGGAAACCATCATTAAAAGAGTCGATTTAGGCAGATGAAAATTCGTAATTAAAGCATCTGCATTTTTAAATTTATAACCGTCATATATAAACAAATCGGTTTCAGCGTGGTAACAGCCGGATGCGGTATCGTAAATCAACCGGTCCATGCTTTCAATGGTACGTACCGACGTAGTGCCGCAGCAAAACAAACGCCCTCCATTCTTATTTTTAATAAAACCGCTAATGACATTATAAGATTGTTTATCAATTTTAATATATTCCTTATGCATTATATGATTGCGAATATCTTTTTGCTCGACTAATTTAAACGTTCCGGGGCCTACATGCAAAGTTATTTTTTCTATAGCAACGCCTTTATTAGCAAGTTTTTCAAGGAGTACGGACGTAAAATGAAATCCGGCCGTCGGCGCCGCTACCGAACCTGTTTCTTTAGCGTAAACGGTTTGATAACCGTCACGATCGATCTGATCATCGCTAAAAGGCGCGTTTCCGACGCCGCCTTTTTTTTTAACAATATAAGGCGGCAGCGGTACATGACCGCACATATCGATAATATCAAATATATCATGGTTTTTCAATTCTTTCTTTTTCAATTCAAATATCCATGCGCCTTCCACATCGGCGCGCTCTATCGCCACCGCTTCGAGCAGCCCGCCGTCCACGGATATTTTAACTCCTGGTTTAATACGGCGCGAAGGCCTCGCAAGAGCGCTGAAAAAATCGTCATGCGCCCGTCTTAATAATAAAAGTTCTATGCGGGCGCCGCTTTCATTTTTAACGCCATAAAGTCTCGCTTTAAAAACCTTAGTTTCATTAAGAATCAGCATGTCGCCAGAATTAAAACAACGTTCAATTTCGCCGAAACGAATCGATTCAATCACGCCGCCTCGCGCTCTGTCAAAAATAAGAAGCCTTGCTTCATCACGTTTTAAGTAAGGCTTTGCGGCTATACGCGATTCATCGAGATAAAAATCGTAATTGCCTATATCGTAATTATAAAAAGTTTCAGCTTCAATATTCAATTTATTCACCATTTAACAATTTACTCAGTTCAAATCAATGCCGATAACACCATTGTTATTAAGAAAATTACTTTCACATGCAAAAATGTTTTAATCTATAATTAATCAAAACATTTTCATTTTTCAAACATTTTTAGGTTTTATTATATCAATTATACATCTGGCTAACTTCGCCGGATCGTGCCTTAAAAAATCGCTTGCCGCCGACAGATCAGCCCTTACAACTTTAACGCCGCCCGAAGCGATTTTTTCGATATCGATTTTGACGGGCTCCGCCCGCGCCGCCCTGTATTTAGCCAGGAGTTCTTCGGAAGCGTTGGTTACGTCAGATACCACTATATAATCTATAATTCCGCGTTCTCCGAACGCCGAATTAATTACATTCAAATGATCATAAGCGCTATAGCAATCAGTTTCTCCGGGCTGCGTCATAACATTACATACATAAATTTTTAACGCGCTCGACTTCAGAACCGCATTTTTAATATCTTCAATCAACAAATTCGGCATAAGACTCGTATATAAAGAACCGGGGCCAATTATAATTACTTCGGCTTTTTCGATTTCTTCAACCGCTTCCGGAAGCGCTTTAGCTTCAGCCGGATCTATTTCAATATTTTTTATTTTTTTATCCGGAGCGTTTCTGGCTATCTGTGATTCGCCATAAACCACGCTGCCGTCTTCGTAAACGGCTTTTAAATTAAGCGCCACGCCGCTTGACGGCAAAACTTTTCCAGAAACCGCTAAAATTTTTGAAGACTCTTTAACGGCCTTTAAAAAATCACCGGTAATATCAGTCATCGCGGCTATAAATAAATTTCCAAAAGAATGTCCCGACAATTTTGTACTATTTTTAAATCTATATTGAAATAATTTTGTCAGCAAAGGTTCTTCGGCCGATAAAGCCGTCAGGCAGTTACGTATATCGCCTGGCGGAAGAATATTCATTTCTTCACGAAGCCGCCCCGATGAACCGCCATCATCCGCCACTGTAACTATGGCGGCGAGATTGCCGGAACCGCCCATATATTCACGAATTCCTCTTAACATAGTAGAAAGTCCCGTGCCGCCGCCTATCATAACTATCGACGGAAGCCGCGCGCGGCGCTTTTTAAGCTGCACGCCTCGAAAATAATCATCGATATGACCGCTGCTGGCTATTTTTATTATTTTTTCAACGAACGATATTATCTTATATAAAGAAACCGCGGCAATTATAAGTGCGGCGACAAAAACGACCCGGAAATTTAAAACGCCAACCGGTTCTGCGCTATAAAAGCAACCGCAGAATGCACCAATTACAAAAACCCCGGCACATAGCAAAAAAATCCATCTTTTTATTCCCAGGCCGCTTATCAGCCATTTAGAAATCATAAATTTTTATCCAGACAATTATTTATTATTTTCGACGATATCAACATTAAAACCATTAAACATTGAAGATACCGATTAAACAGACTATTTTAAAAAATCAATTATACTATTCTGTTTAACCCTCCATCTTTTTTATGACGCTGCTGCTCAAACACAAAATTAATGATCTTTTCACGATCGGTTTCATCTATTTCTAAAAAATTAACTCCGACCATAAACACAGTTTCATTTCCGCAAGTCTGCCTTTCTATACGAGCAAGTTTACCTTTTACGCTAAAAGCAACATCATCGCCGATAATAATTTCGATATCGAATATAGAATTAAGATGCGGCATAGAATCATAAAAAGAAAATAACATACCGCCTCCGGATATGTTTATAATCTTTGTTTTATATATTTTTCCGGGTTCTCCGGCTTCTTTAACCGATGCTTTTATCCGGCCGCCAATTTCTACTGCCTGCTGGCCGTTTTTAATCCCCCCGATTGTCGAAAGTCTGAAATGTTGCCGGCGGGAATGCTCTTCGATCTTTGACGCTTCTTCTAAAATTAAAGTTATCTGCCCATCTATTTTTTTTTCAATAATTTTACATGTAATGGCACATACTTCGTTAGAGCCTATAAAACTAACCGAAACAAAATCTCCGACTATTAAAGGTATGGTTTCACCACGGCTGTTTTCTGGCGCGCATTCAAAGGTAATTTTCATACATACATCGCTTCTATCGATATTTTCAATCAATTTAAATATTACAAAAAAATATTATATCACATGTCATATATATTTGTCAAAGAAATAAATATTTGCATACCCGGCTTAAATTTGATATAATAAATTATAATTAATACTTGATTAATACTTTCGGCCGCATTTTACATCGGGTAATCTATCATTTATGATTATATGGACCCGGCAAAAATTGAAATGCATATCGTATAATCATAAACATCATACGCTCATAGTATATAATAGCAATAAAATCGAAATTAATAAAGTAAATTTAAAGATAAAACCGATTAAGTAACCAGTAATTTAATCAATAATAAAAATGAAAGCAGGAACCTGATGAAAAAAAAAATTAAAAACATTTATACTATAATTGTAATTATCATCATTCTTTTAATCGCAAACATTGCCGGCGCTACAAGTTTTTGTACCGATGAAAAAAAATGCCCGGTATGCCTGAATAAAATAAAAGTTAAAACCCTTCTGGCCACAAACTCTTTCGGCGGTCACGACCGCGATTTTTTTCAATACGCCGTTGGAAATCAGCCGCTTATAATAATACCCTGCGTATGCCCGGTATGCTTATATTCCGGTTATTCCAGTGATTTTGAAACCATCGAAACAAATTTAATTTCAAAATTAAAAGAATCAATACTCGAACGCAAATTACTTAAAATACCGCAAACTGATTTTTATGTTCCATCGAGCAATGAAATAATAATCGAAACCATGCCCGCATTTATAAAATACGATCTTATCGCGCAATGCTATAAAATTATTGGAAAAGACACATCCGAAGTGTTTGGACAATATTTAAGCGCGGCATGGGCGGTAAGACTCGAACGGGAATTATATTTTGATTTAAAAAGCCCGCAGGCCGCTAACGCCATGAACTGGATCCAGAAAAATATAGACATGACCTCGATAGATACCGTCGAAAACAATAACGCCGCTTCTGAATTAAATCTCGGACGCTGCCTTTTAAAGCGCGCCCCATTACTGGCAGGCGACGACCTGTTAAACTGTTCGCTCGGAGCCCTGTTTTTTTTACGAAGCCACGGCGAGAATGCCGAAGCAGAAAAAGCACTCGGCTATTTAAAAAAAGTCATGAAACCGGAAATTTATGAATCACTCGAAAAAAAAGTAACAGCTTCTATAGAATGCGAAAAAAAATATTTATCTCTTGCGCTATATGCTCTCGAATCCGACATGAATGCTGGTAAAATTAACGGCGATGTTCAGATTGCCCGAATGCACTATCTTGCCGGTGAGCTCTGCAGGCGGTGCCTTAAAATCGAAAAAGCCAGACAATATTTTAAAAAAGCTTTAAATTCCGGCCGCCTTACGGCGCCTTTCGATTCTTACGCTTCACAACAGCTTGAGTTATGTAAATAATTATTTTTTTAAAATGGCGGCGATAATAAATGAATATTTTTGATAATTTTATTAAAGGCGATCAAAGAGCGCTCGCGCGATTAATTACGCTTATTGAAAATTTCGATCGAAAAGGTTTCGAAATACTGGCGGCGCTTGAAAACTATTATAAAAACAACTTAAACTCCAATACATACCCCCCAAAAAATCAATCGATTATAGGGATAACCGGGCCTCCAGGCGCGGGTAAAAGCTCACTCGTTGACAGACTCGCGCGTGAAATAGTTTCTTCAGGCGATAAAAGCGCGGGAATAGCCGCCTTCGACCCTTCGAGCCCGTTCACGGGCGGCGCCATACTCGGAGACCGGGTAAGAATATCTAATTTTAACCCGGAAAACCTTTTTTTTAGAAGTATGGGCACACGCGGTTCGACGGGCGGAATGTCAAAAGCCATTTCCTATGTGCTCAGATTATACGAACTTTACGGTTTTGATTACATAATAATAGAAACGGTCGGCGTCGGCCAGCTTGAAATCGACGTAGTAAAAATGACTGATACTACAATCATAACCGAAGTTCCCGGACTGGGAGATGAAATACAGGCTATAAAAGCCGGGCTTTTCGAAATAGGAGATATTTTTGTAATCAATAAAATGGACAGGCCGGGAGTCGATAAAATTTTTTGTGAAATCAATTATATGCTCGGATTAAGACATGAAAAAGAAATTCAAAACGAAGAACCGCAGGTAAATTGGACCGTCCCGATCGTAAAAACTAACTGTATTTCAGGTGAAGGAATAACGGAGCTTCTTGACAAAATTCATTCACATAAACAATACATTCATGATAATAATAAAATATCCGCGAATCGCAAACGCCGTTTGCGTGAACAATATTTAAGCTTCATTCGTGACTTTATCGAAAATAACGTAATAACTGGATTAGAAAACGACAATGAATTTTATAATTTAATAGAAACCGGACATCTGAATTTATTCGGAACCGAAAACGAAAAAAGTTTAAAAAAAATAATGCTAAAAATATCAAATATATTCAATGAAAAAATCAAATCGCTTTAAATCTGGAATATAAATTATCTTAAACCTTTTTTGCATAAAGCAAAATTAGCAAAAAGTAATAAGAACCATAAATTTATTAAAAAACAAATTAATAACGAATTATTTCATTGATAATCTAAAAATAACTGAACCGGATCCAAAACTATCGGCCGGAATTTTTTTGTCGTTTTTAACTTTTTAACTTGAAGTATTACAAAAATATGATATAATGTTATGACATGGTATTATATTACATTAAAAATTTATTATATTCCGCCGCCGCGGAACCGGTATTTGTAACATTTCTCGTTTTATTTACCGGATTGACGCTCGCTAAAATCAAATTACGCGGTATTTCAGCCGGAAGCGCATCTATTTTTATGACAGGCTTTATTTTCGGAATATACGGCCTGCAATCATCAAAACACATAACAGCTCTTGGGCTTATGATTTTTATGTATGCCATAGGCATCCACAGCGGTCCGAGTTTTTTTAATTCAGCCGGCCGTAAGGGACTGCCATATTTAATTATCGCCATAAGCGTTTCGTTTTCAACACTTGGATTAACATATCTTACGGCTAAAATTTTTAATTTTCCCATTGAAGCCGCGCTTGGACTATTTACCGGAAATCTCAACAGTTCTTCAAGCGTGGCCATACTGTACGACGGCGGATGGGGAAACGCCATGCTTTCATGTTACGGCATAGTATATCCTCTCGGACTTTTAAGCGTGGTATTTTTCGTACAGCTTCTACCCGCTATAATGCGCAAAAATCTTATAAAAGAAGCCAGACGCGCGGGATATAAAAAAAAAGAAGAACATCATTATATTATAAGACGAAAATTTGTGGTACAAAATAAAGATATTATCGGAAAAAAAGTTTATGAACTAAATTTAGACAACAAATTCAACGTTCACGCGGCGCGAATCTACCGCGGCGATATTGCAATGACCATAATAGACAATATAAAGCTGATAGAAGGCGATGTCCTCCTTCTAACCGGAGAAGAAAAACCGATAAACCGGGCCGGCGCAATAATCGGAGACGAAGTATTCGACGATCTTTCCGTTGACGCCTTCGTCGAATCACGTCAAATAATAATCAATAATCCGGCCCTGCACCATTCTCATCTCGAAACTTTGAATTTCATGAACAAATATCACTGCATCGTCACTAAAATATGGCGAAACGGTATAGAACTCACTCCAAAAGGCAATTTCATCTTTGAAAAAGGCGATACTTTAATGATAATGGGCAATCCTCAAAATTTAAATAAATTAGAATTATTTCTTGGAACAAAAAAAGCGATCGCGGGAGAATTCGATTTTTCTTCGATATCCTTCGGACTGGCCGTCGCCTTCATAATAAGCAAAATACAGATAAACTTACCGGCGGCGGGAACACTTACTTTCGGAATATCGGGAGGCGCGCTTTTAATCGGAATGATATTTGGGCAATTTACCTACCTTGGCATTTTAAAAAGAAATATGTCAAGTTCGGCTGAAGCTATTTTAAAAGAATTCGGCCTTGGAATATTTCTTGCCGGCATCGGCACGAGTTCTGGCGCCGGAATCAGCGAATTAAACGCTCCTCTAATCGCCAGATTGCTATTTTCATGAGCGACAAACTGCCGAATATATGCTATTATAATAATAATGAATACCAGTATGCTGTTCGTTTTTTTTATCTGTTATAAAATTTTAAAAATGAACTATATCAAAAGTCTTGCCTGCGTTTGCGGCGGCTTTAACAGCACGACCGCTATAACCACGCTTAATGGTATAATCGGAAGCGAAGAACCAGTATCGTTTTTCGCATCCGCATATCCGCTCTCCCTTTTCGGAATTATTTTTTCAAGTCAAATTCTTGCGGTTATTTTAAACTGACATTAAAAAATGGATAAATTTATTGTCAAATTTTATTGTCAAATTTTATTTGATTTTTAAAACGATATCATGTATAATCGATCAAAAGTCAATTTAATATTAAGGAGTATCGACATGACAGCAAAAAGCAGCATTTTAATAACGATTTTTATTATCATATCGCTTTTTTTCAAATCAGGCGCCGCCTATTGTGAGATAAAATCCGCTTCAAAATTTTACTATAAAAACATAATACCCGGAAAAACTTCCGCAGAACAGGCGTTTACCATTCTTGGAAACGCCCCAAAAACCCGCGTTAATGATGATAATACCATAAGCCATATTTACGAAACTAAAAAAGCCGGATATCCAGATGAAATAACCGTAAAAAACGGCCAGATAGTCCATATGGCCGTTACAATCGAAGACACTTCAGAACTCAATATTAAAGACGTTACGGCCGCGCTCGGCGAAGCGGCAAGAAAAGGTTATTCATTTTACGCTTTTACATTGCGCGTGGCGGCTTACCCGGAAAAAGGCATGGTATTCATTTACGAAGAAAACAGCGGCGCGGTTATCGAAAAACAATTTTTCATTCCATGCACCCCGGACGAATTCGAAAAAACTTTCGGGAAAAACTTTCCCGAAAAATATCCGTATAAAATGTAATAATTAAGCATACGACATATTATTGTTTTTATTGTTTTATAATTATTTCATGGGTAATTATAAGTTACCCGATAATTTCAATCGCCGGTCATACATTACGACGCCCGCCGCGATCGAAACATTAAAACAACCTTTTTCACATGGAATTTTTATGATTTCATGACATAACGAAGCCGCTTTTCTGGTAATTCCATGATCTTCCGCGCCAAGTAAATATACCGCACGCTTTAAATGCGCATATCCATAAATATCACCTGCGCCATCGCTATTTTCCACTCCAACGAGCCGGCAGCTATATGGCAAATGATTATAAAGTTCTTCCACGTTTTCATAATTATAAAGAGGTACTCTTTGAAAAGAATTATAAATATCGGTTATATTTTTTTTATAACGCGCGCCAATGGTAAAAATAAACCCGGCGCCAAAATTTTCGGCGGTACGCCATAAAAGTCCAAGATTATCAATGTTTTTTCCGTTTTCTATACCTATGCCAAAATACACGTTAAAATTTCCTCCGCTCAAATTTCTTCCGGCCGGAAAACTTTACTGATTATACTACAACAGCGGCATTTATGTCAATTTTTTATTTTTATTTCTTTGAAATGTTTTAATAATAATTCTTTACAAATCAAACTACATAATGTATAATTATATAATCGTTTGAAAAACACATATAAAAAGCATATATAAGGTGGTATAAATGAAAAGCCCTCATTTTCATACTCGTAAAATCATTTCCAGAACTAAATTTAGTTTCATATTTTTAATGCAAATAATACTTATCGCGGCGTTTTTTCCCTTTAACGCAAGCGCCTCGACTGATAATGAAATTAAACAATGGTCCTTTCTGGTATTTATTAACGCCGATAACGATCTTGACGAATTCGGCGTCGAAGACATAATCGAAATGGAACGCGCCGGTCTGAGCGATGACGTTAATGTAATAGTCCAGATCGATCGTTTTAAGCTGCCCGCCCGTCGTTATGATGTTTCCGGACGGTCCCCGCAATCTTCCGCCGACGACTGGGGCATTAAATCTAAAAAAGTAATGGATATCGGCGAAGTGGATATGGGCGATTTCAAGGAACTGATAAAATTTGTAAAATGGGCTCATGAAAAATATCCGGCGAATAATTATATGCTCATAATCTGGAACCACGGTTCAGGCTGGAAGAAACGCGGCGTCAGAAACGGGTTTAAAGGCATTTCATACGACGACGACTCCAACAATCATATAAGCGCAAAAGAACTCGGAACCGCCGTAAACGCCATACATGCAATACTCGGTAAACCGATAGAAGTATTCGGCATGGATGCCTGCCTCATGCAGATGATCGAGGTGGCGTATGAATTAAAAGACGGCGCATCTTACATAACCGCCTCAGAAGAAACTGAACCGGGCGAAGGCTGGCCTTACCATCTCATACTCGCCCCTCTTTATAAAAACCCTTCTATGACGCCTTAGGAACTTGCCCGAATGATTCCTCAGGCATATTTTCAATATTATTTCAATTTCCATGATACTCCAGGCGATTCGCCATATTCAAGAAATAACAAAAAAAGAAAAAATACCGTTTCAAGAATTAAAAGTACGACGCTTTCTTCTATCGACTGCGCTTATTTAAACGAATTTATAACATCTCTTAACGAGCTCTGCGCCCTTATGATCGACGAAGTATCTAAAAGCAAAAATGAATTGCAAGCCGTAGCGGCAGCTGTCGCAGCATCACAAAAATTTTACTGTTACGATAATTTAGATCTCGGCGATCTGCTTTATTATATATCGCATAACACAAGAAACAAAAAAATACAGGAAGCTTCTAATAAATCAAAGATGCTTTATAAAAAACTCATCATCGAAAATAAGCTTACGGGCGACGCAAAAAAAGACGCCACGGGCCTCGCCGTTTATTTTCCAATAGAAACTTTCGATGAAGCTTACCTTAAAACTAAATTCGCTGATACTTTATGGAACGAATTAATAACGTTGGTGCTTAACTCGAATCCAGTTTTCGATCCGGAACAGATCGATAGCTTGAATCTGTAAGAGTTTTTAAACAAACAGCCTTAAAAAAGCTCAAAAATCGAGTAAAATTACTTGACAATTAATCAATAATCTGTTAAAATATAACTTACTTAAATTTACATAAGCTTGAAGTACGTTTGAAAATCAGCTATTTTACGGGAAAATAGCTTTGTTGTGTTTATTAATTATTAAGTTTGGTCACCGGTCTAACCAGATTGAAAATTATAAAAAACC
>CAYQWL010000128.1:0-10991 GCA_964421195.1 uncultured bacterium
TTAAATAATAATATACGCCCTGATTCTTTAGATCTTTTAACGGCCTGCGCCTGCATGTCAAGTATTAATTTATCGTTTAATTCAGATATGACACCGGATATTCTGGCGAGACCGGATATATCCAGTATAAGAGCCACCCGGCCGTCGCCTCTGACCGTCGCGCCCGCAAAAACGGATATGCCTTTTAAAAATTTATCGAGCGGCTTGACTACTATTTCCTCGGTATCATTAACAGAATCGACTATCAGACCGAACTGCCTGTCACCCGCCTGAAGAACTATTATATTCACCACATATTCATCAGGCGCTCCAAGATTAAAAATCTTTTTTTCGCTTCCGATTTTAAGCTCTTCATTAAGATAAACTAAAGGAAGGAGCTTGCCGCGCAGCCTGTAAACCGGTGCTCCGCTTATTTCTTCGATTCCCTTTTTAGCGCCTTCGCCTTTAAGGCGGACCACCTCAAGCAGGCTCACCTGCGGTATGGCATAATTATCGCCGCCCGAAGTAACTATAAGGGCCGGTATTATAGCTAATGTGAGCGGTATTTTAATTTTAACGCTCGTACCCGAACCGTACCTGCTTTCTATATCCACCGTACCGCCTATTTTTTCTATATTTTTACGGACTACGTCCATACCGACGCCTCTGCCCGAAATATTGGTAACTTTTTCGGCCGTTGAAAATCCGGGTAAAAATATTAAATTAAGAACTTCCCTCTCACTCATTAGAGAGGCCTGCGAAGCATTTATAAGCTCGCGCTCTATGGCTTTCTGCTTAACTTTATTAAGATTTATACCGCTGCCGTCGTCGGTTATTTCAATATTAACCTGGCCGCCTTCATGAAAAGCTCTTAAAAGCAGCAAACCTTCTTCAGCTTTTTTCTTTTCGCGGCGCTTTTCAGGTTCTTCTATACCGTGATCGATGCTGTTACGAAGTATATGGGTAAGCGGGTCTTTTATAGCTTCAATAATAGTTTTATCAAGCTCAGTTTCTTTACCTTCCATTTCGAGCCGCACTTTTTTATTCAGTGAAGCGGAAACTTCTCTAACTATGCGGCCGAAATTACGCCATATATTGTTTATAGGCTGCATTCTGGTTTTCATAATACCTTCCTGAAGCTCTGAAGTGATTAAATTTAACCGCTGTGATATGCCTATAAAATTTGGATCATCGGATACGCTCGTCAACTGCAAAAATTGGTTTCTGGCTAAAACTAATTCGCCAACTAAATTCATAAGTTTATTTAAAAGCTCTATATTTACCCTTATACTCATATCCGCGGCGGCGCTTTTTTGCTCATCTAAAGTTAAAAAAGGTTTAAATCCGTTGTTTCCAGACTGCTTTAAACTTAATTTATCTTCATAATTATCCGGCATTTTAGAACCGGCCTGATCATTTCCGAAGCCATTTTCATTTTTATTCCTGTTTTTAACTTCCACTTTCAGCGATTCCGCGCGGCATTGAGCCAGAACCGCTTCTATATCTTCAGAAATTAACGCGCCTTTTGTCACTAAAATTTCATATACTATAGTTTCAAAATTTACCCGTTCTGAATCAGTTAATTTATTTATTTCTTCAGTGAGCAAATCATCGTTCGGACTGGCCGGCAATGACGCCGCAGCGAGCGCGGTTTCATTCGCACCCGCTTTATTTAATTCCTGCCCGCCGGAAATTTTTAAGCCGCCCGCGGCGGCGGGCGCTTCTTCAGTTTTAATAAGGCCGTCATGAAACGAGCCCAATAAAGTTAAAAGAACGCCATGATCTTCATTTCCTTCACTATGAACCGATTCTAAATTATTTAAAATTTTACGCACCGTATCTACAGTCAATAAAAGCGCATCTATTATCTTTGAATTCATTTCAACTTTTTTATCGCGTATTAACCCAAGAAGATTTTCGCCGGTATGAGCTATAGCTTCAAGTTTGCTCAAGCCTATAAAACCGCAGCCGCCCTTGCAACTATGAAATATTCGAAATATATTATCTATAACGCTTTTTGAACCCGGCGATTTTTCTAATGCCAGAAGATCAGCGTCTAATTTATCTAAATTCTCATAAGTTTCGATCAAAAACTCCCTGAGAAGGTCTTCATCCATAAAGCATTTCCTTTCCCGCAAACGCGTATTTCAGCCGGCTGAATTAATCCTGATTTAATTTTAACAATTAATTACCCGAAATACAATAAGTAAAAGCAAATCTTAATACGGTTTAACACGGTATTAAATGGGTATAAAAAATACCCAATAGCCGTTTTAAGACTTTTAAAAATATTTTTTTTTTTATAAATATGACTAAAAAAGGATTATTTTATTATATTAAACGGACGGCGCGCAGCGCTTAATTTTGATTTAATTTATATCGGAAGAGAATTGGCAGTTGTGTAAAAAATTAGAAAGGTTTATATTTGAATTTAATATATTGAATTTTTTACGGATATTTTTTCTGTGGGTTTCTATAGTTCTTAACGATAAATTGAGCATATCCGAAATTTCCTTGCTTGAAAGGCCGTTTTTAATAAGATTACATATCTCTACTTCTTTCATCGTGAGTTTTAAATTAATATCGGATATTTTACTTCCAAAAGATGAATATATTTCGATAATAGTTTTTTCGAGTATATCGGCGTATTTTTTCTGCATATCATCATTAGCTAAACTTTTAATGCGATTAACCACTGGAATTACAAGTTTATCGATATTAATCGAAATATTTTTTTTAATGCGCCTTCTTTCAAATTCGATCTGATCGACCATTTCTTTAAGAGCTATATTTTTTTGTTCGAGCGCAATATTTTGTTCATGAAGTTTAGCCTGCGATTCTTTAAGCCTGTTTTCTATTTTTTTATTTTCACTAATATCACGGTTACTCGCGCGGCGGCCTGAGGGCCTTCTGTCATTGCCGTAAACAGGCTGGCTTATATGGCCTATCCATCGGATTTCACCATCCAGGCGTATTATTCTGAAATCAAGGGTTATTATAGTATTTTTATTAAACAGCTTTTTAATGCCGTCCAGAACTCTTTTTTTATCTTCCGGATGAATTATTTTTTCGAATAATAAACTATCTTTTAAAAATTCTTCAGGCCTGTAACCGGTTATCCGTTCGCATGAAGGCGAAACATACAACATTTTACCCTCAGGCGATATCCAGAACTCCCAGTCATAAGTAAAATCAGCTACTATACGATAACGTTCTTCGCTTTTTTTTAACTGATTTTTAAATTCAAAATCTATGTTTTTATTATTTTTTTTTGACGGCATTATTATTAACTCTTATATATTATATTTAAAGATGAAAAATTAAATTTAAATAAAATTTTATTTTCTTTTATCCCGCTTAATTATAGCGTATGCGTTATGGGCGTGTATGGATTCGTAATTTTCGGCTTCAACCGTAAACCATGTTATATTATCATCGCGCATTAAAGCAAAAGCCGATTCACGCACCACATCTTCTACGAAGCGTGGATTTTCATAAGACAATTCCGTAACGTATTTTTCATCAGGCCGTTTTAGAAGAGAAAAAACAGGAGATGACGCGGATTTTTCAGCTATCATAACGATATCTTCTATCCATGCTAATTTTTTAAACCTGACATGTATATCGATAATACCGCGCTGATTATGCGCGCCCGATTCGGATATTTCTTTAGAGCAGGGGCATAAAGTATTTACCGGCGTTTTAACGCCAAGAACGAAATCATAACCGCTGTCCGGCGAATAACTGCTTATAAATTCGCATTTATAGTTCATAAAACTTTTAACTTTAGAAACGGGCGCCGATTTTTCTATAAAATAGTCAAAACTCATCTGAAAATGAGCCGAGGTAGCGTCAAATTTTTTTATCATACGCTTTAATATTTTATCTATATTATGCATGGTTATAAGACCGCGATATTCATTTAGAATTTCTACGAACCGGCTCATATGCGTACCGCGAAAATGCCGCGGAAGATCTACATACATGCTTAACATAGCTATGGTATTCTGTTTTCCGTTATTTCTATCGAGAACGCACACCGGATATGAGAGATCGCTGACGCCGACCTTATCTATATCGATTTCACGCATATCAGGCCGGGATTGAACATCGGCAAGAATTTCGCCATAAACTTCAGATTTATTATGTTTTAAATCTGGCCGTTTTTTTTTTATATTCTTATCCGTTTTATTTTTAACCGGCAAAACCGGATTTATATTTAATTTCATATTTTTTTTTTCAACTTTATTCAATCATATCACTTCACTCGCCGCCGTCTATTTCTTCGAGCGATTCATCATCGATTAATATATCGTCGGGATGTATGTCATCAAGAGTTATATCTTCTTCATTCGATGAGTTCTGTTCGTTAAAATTGCTTTCAATTCCTGAATCCATGGAATCATATTGCTGATAAGACGTTATTTCTTCGCGCTTAACCGGTTTTACTTCGCTTTTTTTAGCGCTGGCAAGACGATTGCGCATTTTTTGTATCTGGACTTCTTCACTCGATACCGCTTTTACAACTATCTCTCCCGGAAATACAAGCCGCAGTCTTTCACGGGCAAGTCTGACCACGCCCACATCGGTTTTAAGATCTTCTATTTCCATTATCAATTTTTCATTTTCAATCTTAACTAATCTGATTTTATTTTCAATTTCACTCACTTCAAGCTGAAGTTGACTGACGCCCATCTGTTCGGTTTCATACACGACAAAAAAAAAGGTTGCCACTATAAAAAATAGCAGTACGCCAAATTCACGAGTTACTTTAAACGAAAAAAAATCTTTAAAAGCCATTATAATCCAGATTTATAATAAATTCATATTCGCGAAGCGCGGAATATATTTTATAAAATCCGCCGCCGCGCGAATATGAAAATTATCGTAATTTATTTATTATTCATCTTTTTTTATATCGGCGTCTTCCGCCGCGTCATCTTCGAAAGGTTCATCAACTGCCGCATCGTCATCAGATATATCTTCGCCGTCATCGGAAGACGAAGATGTTTTATAAATAGTTTCCTTATTCACTTCTTTTTCGACATGTGAAATGCCTATAACTTTATCGCTGGCGTTAAGGCGTATAAGAATTCTACCTATAGTATTGCGCCCGGTTTCCGATATAGCCGCCACGCTCGTGCGTATTATCATACCCGTCTGCGTCAATAAAACTATATCGCCTTCTTCGCCCATCGTAGTTTCGAGCATTCCGACTACCGGCCCATTATCTTCGACTATTTTAATATTAATAACGCCGGAGCTTCCGCGCCTGGTTTTGCGATATTTAGCCACAGGCGTACGTTTTCCATAACCATTTTCCGTAACGGTCAATATAGTGCTGCTTTCATTAACGGTTTCCATATCTATAACATAATCGGCGTCTTTCAAATTAACGCCTCTGACGCCTCGCGTAGAGCGGCCCATGCCGCGGACCTGTTTTTCAGAAAACCAGACGGCCTGACCAAAACGGGTGCATATCATAAGATCGCAATTGCCATTAGTCATACATACCTTTACCAATTCATCGTTTTCATCGAGCTTTATCGCTATTATTCCACGTGATACGGAATTTTTATAATCTATCAATGGAGTTTTCTTTACCTGGCCGTATTTAGTAACGAAAGCGAAATAAGTAGTTTCATCAAAATTACTTACAGGCACTATCGCGGATATTTTTTCGTTAGCTTCAAGTTTAATTATATTAGAAAGCATACGGCCGCGCGACTGTTTCGTGGCTTCAGGTATTTCATAAACTTTTATAGAATACGCCTTACCAAAATTAGTGAAAAAGAAAAGGTAATCTTTCGACGAAGCCACATAAATACGTTCGGCGAAATCTTCGTCTATCATCTTGCCTATGGTAGAGCCTTTGCCTCCACGGTTCTGTGAACGGTAAATCTCACTCGGCATTCTTTTAATATAACCGGAATGAGTTATTATAACCATGACATTTTCTTCTTTAACAAGATCTTCTTTAGTTATTTCATCTATTTTATCGAGAAACTTAGTACGGCGGACGTCGCCGTATTTATCACGAATTTCGAGCAGCTCTTTTCTTATTATATCATAAACCAGTTTAGAATCGGCGAGTATCGCGCGTAAGTCGGCTATGCGCAGCATCAATTCCTGATATTCGATCTCGATCTTTTCTATTTCAAGCCCTGTAAGAGATCTTAAACGCATATCGACTATAGACTGCGCCTGAACCTCGCTTAAATCATAATTGGATATAAGCGATAACTTAGCTTCATCAGTATTTTTTGACGATTTAATTATCGCTATCACGTTATCTATATTTTCGATAGCTATGCGCAAGCCTTCCAATATATGAAGCCTGTCTTCAGCTTTTTTAAGCTCGAATTTAGTACGGTTAGTAATCACTTCAAACCGATGATGCAAAAACAGGCTGAGAACTTCTTTTAAATTAAGTACGCGCGGCTTATTATCAACGAGCGTCAGCATTATCACGCCGAAAGAGGTTTGCAGATTCGTATGTTTATAAAGATGGTTCAATATAAGTTCAGGCTCTTCGCCGCGCTTCAGTTCTATTACTACGCGTATGCCCTCCCGGTTCGACTCGTCGCGTATATCTGAAACGCCCTCAACTTTTTTTTCATTTATTAAATCAGCGATATCTTCAACAAGCTTTGCTTTATTAACCTGATAAGGGATTTCAGATATTATTATAAAATTTTTATTGCGTTTCTCATCGGTTTCTATATCGACAACGGAACGCATTAATACTCTGCCGCGGCCTGTTTTATAAATATCGGCCATTTCCTTGCGATTGGTTATATAAGCGCCGGTAGGAAAATCCGGACCTTTTACGTAATTTTCGACGAGCTCGTCTATCGTTATTTCTGGATTTTTAATAATCGCTATTATCGCGTCTATCACTTCGGTCAGATTATGCGGCGGAATATTGGTGGCCATACCTACCGCGATACCCGAAGATCCGTTTACAATAAGGTTCGGAATTTTCGCTGGAAGCACATTCGGTTCTTCAAGAGTGCCGTCAAAATTAGGAGAAAAAGATATCGTCTTTTTTTCTATATCTTCTAAAAGCTGTTCGGCATAAAGTTGAAGGCGTGCTTCCGTATAACGCATGGCTGCAGCGCTGTCGCCGTCGATAGAACCGAAGTTGCCATGGCCGTCAATCAAAGGATAGCGCTGACTAAAATCCTGCGCCATTCTAACTATAGCATCATAAACAGCCGAATCGCCGTGCGGATGATATTTTCCAAGAACTTCACCGACGATTCTGGCGCATTTTTTATGAGGTTTGTTATGAGTATTGTTGAGATCATACATCGCATACAATATTCTGCGATGAACCGGCTTCAGCCCATCACGCACGTCTGGAAGCGCACGGCCTATTATAACGCTCATCGCATAATCTATATAGCTCGTTCTCATTTCATCTTCTATATAGATTGGAATTATTCTTTCGGACGGCGCCGGCGGGTTTATTATCGTTTTATCTACTGACATAAAAGACTCCCTTAATAATTAATTAATGACGGATCAAATATCTAAATTTTTAACTTCTTTAGCGTGATTTTCAATAAATTCACGGCGCGGCTGGACCTGATCGCCCATTAATATTGAAAAAATTTCATCAGCCGAGACTATATCTTCAAGAGCGACGCGCATCGTAAGCCTGGTTTCAGGGTCCATGGTCGTGCTCCACAACTGTTCGGGATTCATTTCACCAAGACCTTTATAACGTTGAATATTAACCGAATCTTTATCTTTTCCCATTTCAGTCAATTTCTTTTGTAATTCATCATCGGAATAAGCATAAACTATGTTCTTGCCCTTCTGTATTTTATAAAGCGGCGGTTGAGCTATATATATATGGCCTTCTTTAATCAAATCCTGCATATATCTGTAAAAAAAAGTCAAAAGAAGCGTTCTGATATGAGCGCCGTCAACATCGGCATCGGTCATTATAAATACTTTACTATAGCGCAATTTCGAAACGTCGAAATCTTCGCCTATGTTGGTTCCAAGCGCCGTTATCAACGTTCTTATTTCATCATTAGCAAGTATTTTATCGAGCCGGGTTTTTTCCACGTTCAATATCTTACCTTTAAGCGGAAGTATCGCCTGATTTTTACGGTTACGTCCCTGTTTCGCCGAACCTCCCGCGGAATCACCTTCTACTATGTATAATTCACATAATTTTGGATCACGCTCAGAACAGTCGGCCAACTTACCGGGTAACGAAAAATTATCAAGCGCCGATTTACGCCTGGTAAGTTCGCGCGCCTTTCTGGCAGCTTCTCTCGCTTTAGCGGCCAGAACGCATTTTTCAACTATAGCTTTTCCGGTAGCCGGATTTTGTTCGAAATACTGGGATATTTTTTCATTGACTACGGCTTCCACGGCGGTTTTAGCTTCGGAATTACCGAGCTTACCTTTAGTCTGGCCTTCAAATAACGGATTTTTTACCTTGACCGAAAGAACTACCGTAAGTCCCTCACGAACATCTTCACCGCTTAACTTAAATTCTTTATCTTTAACAAGATTATTGGTTTTCATATAATCATTAAGCACTTTTGTAAGCGCCGAACGAAAACCCGTAACGTGCGTTCCGCCGTCTATGGTATTTATATTATTAACATACGAAAAAAAAGTTTCGGTATAACCGTCGTTATAATTTAAAGCAAATTCAACGCCAAGATCGTCTTTATCTTTCTGGAAATAAATTATATCTTTATGAAGCGGCGTTTTCGTTTTATTTATATCTTCGACGAAAGACACTATACCGCCTTCATATAAAAACTCATGATATTTTTCGGTTTTTTCTTCTTTAATGGTTATTTTAATACCTTTATTCAAAAAAGCGAGTTCGCGAAGCCTGTTTGAATAAGTGTCAAAAGACGATTCTATGGTTTCGAATACAGTTTTATCGGGCAGATAATGAGTTTTAGTGCCGGTGCCGGTTATATTTTCTTTTACTATCTGCAATTTACAGGCCGGTTTTCCGCGTTCATATTTTTGATAATGGGTTTTGCCGTCACGTTTTACCCATACTTCGAGATATTCCGACAATGCATTGACTACCGACGCGCCGACGCCGTGCAGACCGCCCGAATAAGCATAAGAATCGTCGCTGAATTTACCGCCGGCATGAAGAGTGGTCATAATAACTTCAAGCGCCGGCAGACCGCATTTATGCATATCTACGGGAATACCCCGGCCGTCGTCTTCAACGGTTATACTGTGATCTTCATGCATGGTTATATTTATATTTTTACAATAACCGGCCATAGCTTCATCGACGCTATTATCAACTATTTCAAGCAATAAATGATGAAGCCCGTGAACATTCACGGAACCTATGTACATACCCGGGCGTTTACGGACTGCCTCCAGGCCTTCTAAAATTTGTATATTAGTCGCATCATAATTATGTCCGCCTGTCATATTTCACTCCATTTCGGTAATCTATTCATTATTTCTCCGGTATCCAATCTTTTAGCGAGCGTCGAAACCGATATACACGATTCAATATATTCACCGTTTTTCAAAAGCAATATACTTCTTGATTTTTTATCGGTATATTTCAACACTTTATTTTTAGAGCTTAATTCTTTATAAAGCGCTATATTATCCTTTGAACGCATAAATTGTTTTATAGCGAAAAATCCAACTATATCCCTGGCCGATATAACTTCGTTACCGCCTATATGTAAAAACATTAAACATACTCTCCATTAATTTCAATAAAATCAAACGTTCATTATTAATTCAGAAATTTGATTTAAAACTTAATAATCATGGAACCCCTGGCGAAAACCGAACGCGCGTTAGTTCCAAGAACGGCCGCGATAGAATCCAATCCGGCAGCGCCAAATTCCTTAATTTCAAAATAATTACGATTTTCGTATAAACTCATAGCGAGTCTTATCTGCACATCGAGCGCGGTAAAATCTTCCATCGATTCAGACAATATAAATTTTCTTACAAGTTCGTCGGTTCGTGCTTTTGCACGAATAAATTCTTTTTTTTTAATATACTCGAACTCTTTAAATTTAACTTCAGGAAATACGGCCGAATGTGCTTCATAATTTTCCCATGGAAACTCAATAATTCTTTTAACCGGACCGTGCATCATATTGTCAAGTTTAAAACCGCAGTACTGACAGATATCGTTTTCCGCATCACTATCCGGCGCCTGCCGCCGGCAATCATCTTTTTTTTCATAAAGCGACGCGCACATGGCGCATTCAATAAAACCATTTCTTTTTTTATATTGCGTTACTTTATATATAACCTTAGCCGCACCGGTTATCTTAGCCGCCAATTCGGCGTCTTTTATATTAAGTGACGCGGTAAAATCGTTAATTGACGCTATTACCGCATCGGGTATTTCTATATTTTCGATTTCATAAAATATAATTTCATTGTGCCTGGCATATTCATTAAGCTCATCAAACATCGTTTTTTGTGCGGCTTCTTTTTTTAAAGGCCCTATTTTATAAAAAATATCGGCCACTATAATACGTCCGGCTTTTTCATTAATCTGATTTATATATGTTTTTTTATATGAATTCAGATGAAACAAAAAAGGCGTCGCAACAGCGGTTATAGTTAAAATATTGTTTTTCAAAGAGGTAAGGGCCGTATTAGAACATATAAAATCGCCGGAAATATCGTTCCATATTTTTTTTACAGACTCAAAATCACGGTAACGCGAACTTTCCGGCATGCTATCTATAAAACGCTCCGCTATAAGATTGACGGGTTCAAACCCGTTATTAGAGCCGCGCATTCTCTTATGCCGGGCATTGTAATAAATATCTATATACTTAGTATATGGCTTTTTATCGTTAATTCCGGCTGATTCCATATATTTATAATTCCATATCTTTTCGCATAGCGGTCGCAATACCGCCGCTTACTTTAAAATAATTAACATCCGTTTCTTTAAACGCTTTTTTAAAAATTTCATGATCAGTGCTCGTTACAATGGTTTGAATATCTTTTGAAACATTTTTTAC
>CAYQWL010000129.1:0-10214 GCA_964421195.1 uncultured bacterium
GGTAGATAAATTCGTATTTCCTGATGGCCGTGAATTGATATTACTCGCACGCGGCAGGCTCGTTAATCTTGGCTGCGCACATGGTCATCCGTCGTTTGTTATGAGCTCATCGTTTACAAATCAAACCATAGCTCAAATAACGTTGTTTACCGAACGCGGAAAATGGCCGGTAGGCGTTCATATGCTTCCTAAAAAGCTTGATGAAGAAGTTGCGAGATTGCATTTAGGCAAACTTGGCGTTAAATTGACGAAACTCAATCAAAAGCAGGCTGATTATCTTGGCGTTAAAGTAGAAGGCCCTTATAAACCTGATCACTACAGATATTAATCAATCTGATAAAAAATGCGGCAGATTAACGCTTAGAATTTTTAATTTTTATAATTTATTTATCGCTGCATCTGTGTCCTTTTAATTACATGCATTATTATAGTATGGCAAAGCGTTTATAATAATGCATGTAATTAAATAAAAATTCATTCAATAAACGTGAGGCCGTTATGACGGGGTATAACGTCGCGCAGGATTTTAACTGGGTTAACTATCTTAGCGTAAAAAATATTTTTATAAATTTTAATGCTAACAATAAGCACGAAGCTATTTCAGCGCTTGTCGATATGTTTTCGGCCGACGGTTCGATAGATAACAAAAATGATTACTTAGCTTCCGTTTTAGAACGTGAAGAACTTGGCACTACCGGACTTGGCGAAGGAGTTGCGATGCCGCATGGAAAGTGCTCGGCAGTGCGTCGCATGAGTGTAGCCATAGCGAAACTGGAACGGCCGCTTGAATTCGACTCTATCGATAATAAACCTGTTAATTATATTTTCCTTATCGCCTCGCCTTTAAATTCGGATACGCTTTATATTAAAATAATGGCTTCAATTATAAGATCGGTTAAAATTTATAGTATATGTGATAAAATGAATAAAATTCATTCGGCCGCTGACATTTACGATATGCTCGTTAAAACGATTATAAATTAAACTTTATTACACTATAAATATGTGAGTTTGTTATAAAAATCATGAAAATACCTAAAAATGATCGTCCGTTCTTATAAACATGTTGTAAATTTTCAAAAATTGATATTTTTAAAATAAACTTATAAAAAAAGCAGATTTTAATTTCGGAATAAGGTTCAGTTATTTTTGTATTTTAAATAAATAATAAAAATTTTTCAGTAATTAAAAAAACGTCCGTACCGGGGAAAGGCACAGACGTTTTTTTACGCCGGTAAATCAAAAATAATAAATTAAAAATTATTAACCGTCAGTCATTTATTTGTTTTATTATTATATAAATAAATTATTAATTAAAAAAAATGTAATGTAAAATTAATTTAATTAATAAACGACCGGTAAGGTGGTTACCATTTAAATAATTTAGCCAGCGTTTTTTTAGTTTTATCTATATCGTTTTTAATATTATTCCCGACTTTTGTGAGGGCGGCTTTACCTTTATCGTAAACTTTTTCGACGACTTTCTGGACCGGCTTGAGTGCGTCGCCGAAATTAACATTAATGTCGAAACCTACCTGTCCGCCTATACCAAGATAAGCGCCGACATTTACTTTTGCATTAATGCCGCTCCATGAGACTTTGCCTTTGGCTTCGAAATGCGCTCCAAGTCCGGCGCCTACCGTACCGTTAAGCGCGCCGGTAATTGATGTATTGCCATGTGATACGGTTCCGCCGATTTGACCTTTTGCCCGCACTCCGACGAAAGCGTCGCCTGAAACACCTGCGGTAAGTCCTTCTTTACCTATGCCCGCGTTTATATCGGCGTTGGCGCCGACGCCGGCCGAAACTTCGCCGCCTGCAAACGCACGGCCGCCAAGGCTGCCTGCCTGTATACCAGCCGAAACTTCACCGCGAGCCCTTGAACCGGCGAAAACGGAACCCTGAAGGCCGGCCGCCAGTTGACCATTACGGATGCCCACATATGACGCGCCTTTTGCTTCTGCACCGATTAAAAGAGCATCACCTTTTGCGCCGGCACTGAGAGTTGCGCCGCCGAGGCGGAATTGCGAAGAAGTACCTGCTTTTATTTGAGGTCCTATAGTTTTTCCAATTTCGTTTCTATAAAGATCTATGCTTATACTTGGATTACGCCACGGTTGGTTTTTTTTTGCGGTTTCGGCTAATTTTTTCTTTTCTTCTTCAATACGCCGTTGTATTTCTTCGGGCGCTGGTGTTTTAACTTTTCCCGTTGGATAAGCCGTTATGACCGAACCACGATACTTATCGTCATTATCGACTACGACTTTTATTTCTTTTCCATCGACGGTACGGGTATAAAGCATTCTATGTTGAGCCTGTCCGTTTTTCTGACGTACCTGTTCTTCAGCGTTTCCATTTTTTATGGTATCAAGAATAAATTCACGTACGGCTTTATCCTGGTCGGGCAGGCCGAACGCTTCTTTAATTTCACGCGCATGGCAGGTACCGTCAGGCCGATCATACGCTATATGCGTCCAGCCAAATTTAGTACTTCCCTGATTGAGTTTAATATCGTTGAACTCATTGTTTTTTGTTTTAGCAAGAACGTTTTGTGCGAGGGTAGAATCATCTTTAACATTAAGAAAATTAGACGTATAAGATTTTGAAATTGCATCGGCGGAATTTTCCGGAGCCTGCCCGTAGTTCCAGGAACGATTTACTAAGTTGTTATCATCATATTTATCCTGCCAGAGTTTTATGCCTGAATTCGCTTTCATTTCGAAATCAGGAGGAATTATTTTTTTAGAAATTTCAGAGCTGGTAGAATATTTTAAATATGATTCGGTTTCAGGTCTCAGCTCTTCTTTAAATTTTTCAAATATAGATTTAAATTGCGTCGAATTTGGATCTGAGTCTTTTAACTGTGTGATTAAATTTTGAGGCTGCCGTTGAGTCGAAGCTATTCCAGATTGAGACGAATTAAAACTTTTTCCCGGCGCAATTAATGATTGGAGTTTATCAGGCTCTGAAATTATCGGCATTGGAATATTCTCTATAATTTTATTAGCCGTTGCATTCGAGAGCGCATCCTGTGAAGAAAGCCCGCCGGATGAATTTACACCCTGTTTTGTAAGCGAATCGGCTATATCGACAAAACTTTCATCATATAATTTTTCGAGAACTTCAAGTTTTTTATTTAAAAGTTGTATTTCAGCGCTTATTTTTGCCGACGACGATGACGATGGTTGTTTATAATTTAATAAAAATTCGAGTGCGACGGGATCTATTATTTCCGATGCGAGCGGCTGAGACGAAAGAATTCTCTTAATTTGTTCATCATTCATTCCAATACTGTCCGAAGCATCGTTTTTAACGGCAGGCGGCCGGGAGGACATAGTATCGACTATCTTTGAAGCAACGTAATCAGCGCCGGCAAAAAACATTTTAACCGGAATAAAAGGCCATAATAATGGATTGGCAAAAGCCGTCGAAACCGCGCTTAATAAAAAAGCAACGGTAACTATAATTAAAAATGTTGATCTCATATATGACTGTTTTACATTTTTTTCTTTAACTATCATAACCAGATACACCCCTTTCGGGTACATATAACTTTATAAAAAACGTTCATTTTGAGGCCAGATAAGCCCATAATATATTTTTTAGTATATAAAACCGGGAGGTAAAAAGTAAAACCCGGTTTGTCAGCAAGCTAAATAAAAAAGCTCCGCTAATATAATTATAATAAATATGAGCCCGCTTGTCAAACATTCTTTCATTGTGATTCCGATATAATTTGCACTTTCTATTGATTTTTTTAATTTGTATGCAGAACTATTGATAATTTTTATTATTCCTGATATGTGCAAGAATAAAATTTTCAATACTTTAATGATTCTAAAAATAATGAACAAAAAATGAATTATAATTAATCAATCGTAAGAAATATTGACAAGGCTTGTTATATATGATAAAATTTACTCATAATGATATCATATTTATTTTTTTTATGTTTAAAAATTTTTATATATTCAATTTTATTTTTTTTAACATGCACGATTATTTTAATAATGATCCCCGTTGAATTTCGTCTGAAAATGCAAAATATCGATGACGAAAACGATAGCATATCTTTTAAAGTAAGCTGGCTTTTTTCCGGACTTGTTTTTGCCGCCAGCGCTGATGTTAGCGGTGCTTACGAATATAAATTAATCGTGTTCGGCCGTAATTTAATTAAAAAAAGGGATATTTTTTATGATGAAGAAGATTTATAGATATTTCAGGCTTTTTTTGTCTTATAAAGGCACTGCAACAGATGTTATCAGTCTTTTATGGCGTCTGATTTTAAAAACGATTTCATCGTTTTCGTTTAAAAACCTCGATATTAACGTTAATATAGGTATGGATAAACCTGAAAACCTTGGTTATACTATTGGTGCGATCGAAGCGGCAAGAGCGCTGTTTAAAAATAAGAAAGTACTTATAAAACTTAAACCTGACTATACTTCCGGTAATTTCTTGTATGGCGATATGGATTTTGTGTTTAAATTCCATATTTATAAGTTTATTAAAAATATGATGAAACTTGCTTATGAAGCATTATGGAAAAAAAATCTCAGAAAAACTCTCTGGCGTGAATTAAAAAAATTTATATTTAAAACCGCAGGGTAATGAAAAAGTAAAAAAATAATGGAGATGTAAACCATGTTCAATTATAAATCATATTTGCAGTTTTTTTTAAAAGACTTCGCAGCTCGGTTTTTATTACGAAGTTTATCTTGTTATAAAGCCGGCACTGATATTTTTAATAAGTCTAATTTTGATTTGTTAAAAATATCATTAATTTTTTTATTGTCATTACTAATATTATTGCAGTTTTTTATAGTTCGCAATGCTTTAGCGATTGCGCCGCCGCTCGATCCTTCTCAAAAAATACCGCGTCATATATTTGATAAAATGCCGCCCGCGGCAGGGTATGGCCGCATGATAGCGCCTTTAGTTCCTGAAACTGTTTATGGTCCGCTACGGGCGATGGGTGACGGTGTGGGCTCTATGACTCTTCAAAATTATATAAAAACTAATTCTACAATTAATTTAATCGTAGTGCTTGTTGAATTCAGCGATGTTAAAATGGGAACTAACGGCCGGGCTGAGATAGGCACTATGATAAACAACCTCGCGTCATATTATCATGATCAATCAAGAAACGCCGTAACTATAACGCCGGTACTCAGTGCGGCGACTTATAATCTAAATAAAAATATGGCGACTTACGGCGCCGCCGATGATGTAGGGCAGCTTGCGCGTGACGCGGTTGCGGCGGCGGATTCGGATATTAATTTTGCCGGTTATCAATGTATAATGATAGCTCATGCCGGTTACGGCGATGAAACTTCGGGCGTTTCCGGCGGCGGTGACGACATATGGAGCATGTACTGGTACTGGGCAAGCGGAAGCGGGAATTTAATTACGACAGGCGACGGGGTAAGTATTAACGGCGTTACTATCGTTCCTGAAAAGGAACACGGCACCACACAGGCGCTTGGAACAATATGCCATGAATTCGGCCATCAATTCGGTCTGCCCGATCTTTATGACACCGATTATAATACGGAAGGCGGAATGGGGTATTGGTCGCTTATGGCAATGGGCAATTATAACGGCACTCCTAAAGGTTCAAAACCTGCATTTTTAGATCCTATTTGCAGAAAAATTCTTGGATGGGCCGATATAGTCAATATTACCGAAAATCAGCAAAATTTCGATTTTGTTTTTGGCAAAACTTATCGTTTCGAAAAAGGCGGCGCTTCATCGGGCGACGATTATTATTTAATGGAAAAACGTGGTAAAACAACTGGTTCCTGGGATGAAGGGCTTCCGGGAGAGGGGCTTTTAATATTTCATGTAAACGGCGCTAAAGAAACGTCTGATAATCCTAACAATTCTACGCCGCGTTTAATCGAATTAAAAATAGCGTCAGGCGGTGATCACCTTACGTCAGGCCCGCCGCGCTCAAGTATAAGAGGGCTTTCGACAGATCCTTATCCGACGGCGTCCAATAAAGATTTTCATAATAACTCCACGCCTTCATCTAAAAGCTGGAATGCTCAAAACTCGTATATCGGCGTTCGCGACATTGTTAAGACTGGAACGGGTTCGACACTTGATATTAAAGCGGCGGCCGTTCTGGTAAAGCCTTCGCTTATAGCTGTACTTGGTAATAATCAGACTGCGCCAGTCAATACGGTTTTTCCCGTTGCGCTGCGCGTTAATCTTGCAGAGTCTTCCGGGCCGATCGGCGCCACGCCGGTAACTTTTAACGTAACTTCCGGGCCCGCTGTTCTTAACGGTTTATCTACCGTTAATACTGATGCAAACGGTAACGCTCAGATTTCGGTTACGGCAGGCGCCGCGGCTGGAACGGTAGTGATAACCGCGTCCTGTACGCCTTCGGGTTGGACGGCCCCGGTTGCAACTGTTTTTAACCTTACAGTTGCCGGCGGCGGAGATCCTGGAACGGGGCCTCTTCCAATGGGGGCTAACTGGCAGGATGTCAATATCAATGGCGTGGCCGATTCAGGGGATAGAATAATGCTCACATTCGACTCCGCGATATTTATTTCCGGTGTTGCGGCTTCAGATTTCGTTCTTCCCGTTTCCGGCGATTCACTTGGAACGGCGCCTTCGTTTGCGACCGGAGCTATCGCTTCACAGCTTGCTATAACACTGGGGGCTTCCTGTAAAATAACGGCGCCCGGCTTGTTCTCGGCGGTAAACCTCGCGCCGGGTTCGCCTTCTGGTATAAATATTTCCGCCGCCATGCCTTCCGGTCATATTTCCGGTGCAGGCGGCAATGCGCGTCCGGCGGCGAATGCCGTCGACATAGCTGCGCCCTCTGGAAGCGGGCCGCAAATCACGGCCGCTACGTTAAATGATTTAAACGGAAATGCGCAGGCTGATAGCGGAGATAAAATCACAGTTGTTTTTGATAAAGCAGTAGTAATTACAAACGTTATGGCAGGAGATTTTATTCTTCCCGTAACCGGTGACAGCTTTGGAACTTCTACATCTTTTTCTTCGGATGCAGATCCGCTCAAATTAGTAATTACTCTTGGCGCATCCTGTAAAATAACGGCGCCCGGCCTTTTTAACGCAGGTATTCTCGGCGCCGGTTCGCCTTCAGGAATAAATATCGCTTCTTCGATAGCCGCAGGGCACATTACCGATACATCGGGCAATAATGCCGTACCTTCACCGGCGGCTGCCGATATATCGCTTATAACTGAAATTGGTGACGTATCAGTCTCCAAATCTTATTTTACGCTTAAAAATTCCGGCGAGCAGCCGTTTATAGCTGACGGTTCTTCGGGGGCCGTATTTGAAATTACAATTAACGACGATAATGGCAATGCCATACCCGGCTGCGATGTTTTTATTTTATCCGATCGTAACCAGTACGCTAATATTGATATTTTTACGCCCGTTTCTCCCGCCAGAACCGAAGCGAGCGGTAAAATAAATTTTATAGTACGCACTATGCAGACAGGCATACGCTCCATATCTTTCGAAGCCCAGAAACCGGGCGGTACAAAAAAAACGCTTGGAAGTCAGCAAATCGAATATAAATCCGGCGTAGTTTCGGCCTCTCTTTCAACGGTAAGCGCTACACGCACTCTTATAGTCGCCGACGGTTCGGATAGCGCTGAAATAACCGTTAGCCTGCGTGATTCAAATCATAACCCGGTAATGCAGAAATTAGTCACGATAAACGCTAATCCAGCCGCCGGTGTTATTATATCCCCGGTTACGGTCTCGACTGATTCCGGCGGTAACGCTAAATTTACCATTAAATCTAACCAGCCGGCTAATAACGTTATGATAACCGCCGTAGCCGAAGGCGGAATAACGATAAGCCAGACCGTTATAATGTCGTTTATGTCTCAAACGATCAGTATCGCTAATTCAAAAGTAGAAGAAACCATGCCCGGTTCCGCTTATATAGCCAATGGACAAATCTATGCCAGTATAGCGATTACATTAAAAAATTCATCGAATTTACCCATTGCCAATATCATTCCGCAGGTAAACGTATCCGGTTCGAATAATGTATTAAAAAATGCCGATGGTCAACCGATTCCGCCGCAACAGATAAAGCCGACCGATATGGAAGGCCGTACTTACTTTCAGGTGGCATCGATTACGGCGGAACAAAAAACCGTCATGGTATCAGTTGGCGGAGTTTATTTAAATCAGAGGCCGGTATTAAATTTTACGGCAGGCCCGGTTGATAGGATGATATATTTTTCAGGAAATAATCAGCTTGGCGCTATCACAACTAAACTTCCGCGCCCGCTTAAAATACAATTACTCGATGCTAACAATAATCCGGTTTCCGGCGCGAACGTATCGTTTCGTATTGTCCAGCAGCCGCAGGGCGCTTCGGGCGCGGGGTTGAGCGTTCTTCAAGCCGCGAGCGATTCGAGCGGGCAGGCGTGGACCGAATTAACTTTAGGCTCGGCCGTAGGTCTGTATAAAGTTAATGCGGAGCTTGCCGGCGCAAAAGGTTCGCCGGTAGTGTTTAACCTCGAAGCGCAAAGCGGGCCGCCGTCTTCGCTTGTTATCGATTCCGGTAATAATCAAAACGGCGCCGTAAATACGCCGCTTACTCAACCATTGATAGTCCGCGTATTTGATGCTTCGGGTAATCCGAGTCCTGGAGTAATAGTTCATTTCAGACAAAACGTGAAACCGCTCGACGCATCCGACTGCGTTCTTACCCAGTTAGATTCGCCTACTGACGAATTGGGCACAGCCAGAACCATTATAGCAAAACTTGGAGATAAAGTTGGACAATATAAAATAACCGCTTCGATAAGCGTTCCTCCTTTTTCAGTCGATTTTACTCTTACGGCGGTAGCGGGGACGCCTTCGGTTATAAATGTTTTATCGGGCGAAGCGCAAAACGTTACGGTTAATACGGCTGCCGCTCAGCCTCTTAAAGTAGTTGTAAAAGATGGAGCGGGCAACGAAGTCGGCAGTCCCGTTCCTGGATGCATGGTTCGCTTTTTTGTTTATAAAGGCTCCGGCGCATTAAGCGCTGAAGCGGTGCCGACTGATGCGGCGGGCGAGGCTTCGGTAATTTATACGGCGGGTAAAATCATCGGGCCTGAAGAAGTGTGGGCAAGCGTAGAAGGTAATTATGGCGTGAATCCCGCGAGATTTTTTATAAACGCCATATCTTTTACAGCGGCTGAAATAAAAAATGGCGATTATTACGATACTGCTTATGGCCGCGCCGGCGAAACGCTTTCGCTTCCGTTTGCGGCCCGTGTCGTGGATATTTACGGCAATCCGGTATCGGGCGCTTCTATTACATTGTCCATCAATGCGCCTCTGGCTAATCCGCCGGCTTCGGGTCATTCTATAATTCAAATTAATCCGGCCGATTCAAAAACAAATAGTGAAGGATTGCTTAATTTTTATGTTCGTCTTGGCAGCCGCAGCGGTACGTATGAAATTGAAGCGGCGGCGCCCGGCCTGGCTGGAAGTCCTTTTAAATATAAAGCCGTGGCCACTTCAGGAGCATTAAGCCCCCAGAATACGACCGTCGAAATAAACGGCCCGGCAAGCGCGATGGCCGATGAAACTTCCATTATAGAAGTTTTTACCCGCTGTAAAGACGATTTTAATAATCCGGTTCCCGGCGCGTATGCTTATTTTTATTCAGATTCGTCTTCTGCTCTGACTATAACTCAGCCTTCTGAACCGGCTAATTTGAATGGCATTGCGCGGGCATTTATTAAATCGAGCCGCAGCGGAGATTATAAAATAAAAGTTTCTGTAAATGGCGTCAACGTCAACAGAGAAGCCCTGATCACCTTTACTAACGGTCCGCTTAATGCTTCGTCATCGCAATATTATGCTTATCAGCCTCCCGCGAAAGTGCTTGCTAATAATATTGACTTTTATAATGTTAAAATCGAAGCGCGTGATGAAAAAAATAATCCAGTTCCTGGAATTTCACCGGCACGACTTTTTATAAATAATCCTGATCCGCTTAACGTATCAATAACTTATCCATCTTCGGCGAGCGATACTTATGGGGTCATGCTATTTAAAGTTAAGTCCATACAGCAGGGCGTTAAAACGCTCGAAGTATTTATCGACGGAGAAAGAATAAATACAAACGAACGAAAAAATTTTATAGAACTCGCTTTCGTTACCAATCCTATAGATGCTTCGGCTTCTTATTGCGAAACGGATGGAACTTCTAC
>CAYQWL010000129.1:10224-10953 GCA_964421195.1 uncultured bacterium
GCAATTCAGAGGTACGTCTGAAAATTTTCGTATTCGATACCGCATCTTCACCGGTCAGCGGATTGACTTTTCAGTCATTTGTCTTCAACGTTCGTAATTTAAACACCGGTTCCAATGAATCGCTCGAAATATCGCCAGGTTCGACTTTTTATAATTCACAGGACCGCTCTTATAATTTTTCATTTAAAACCGTTAAAGCGGCGGTATTTGAAATTGAAACCATTGTTGTTTCAGATTCACGACGTTATTCATTAACTTCTTTACCGCGCATCAGTTTTACTTCGGGCCCGGCGTCGCAGCTTATTAATTTAAACGGCGCCGACATTTATTCGCGTGTGGCTGAAAAATCTCTTACGCTTTTAAATGTAATGATCGTCGATGCTTATAACAACCCGGTAAACTCGGCGGCGGTAGATTTTGCGCTTATAAGCGCGCCCGAAGGGGCCCAGAATATGTCTGTTGAAAAATCTTCGACGGTTTATACCGATTCCGCTGGAATAACGACAACAAGTGTAACCCTTGGCACTAAAACAGGGCTTTACATATTTAAGGCAGAATCTTTCGGTCTCAGCGGATCGCCCGTTTATTTCAACGCTTATGCTACGCCGGGCGCAGTGGCGCGTTATGAATTTCGTAACGTACCGGTAGAGATAGTGCAGGCGCAGCCCATAAAACAGATAGAACTGGCGGTTTATGATATTTATGGTAATATTAAATACGATTGCGCCG
>CAYQWL010000130.1:0-10939 GCA_964421195.1 uncultured bacterium
ATAATAAGTAAATTATCAATTGTCAATCGTTATTGCCGCTTAATTGTTGTTGCCGCTTAATCGTTATTGTTCCGCCCGGCGGCTTATTTGATTTATTTATTTAGATTTATTTATTTTTAGATAAATATAAATAAACCAAAAATACTTGAATTTTTTTAAAATTTGCTTTATAATTTATTACATTAAACTTACATTACAAACGCATCATAAAAAATGACGGCTAAATTAGCAATAATAAAAAAGACGAGGTTAATTATGAAAGGCATTACTCATTTTTTAACGGGGGTCGCTACAGCCTCCTGTTTTCCTGTCGGCATGCAATCTGTTTTCATGAATAAATCTTTTTTTCTGCCCATAGGCGGCCTTTTCGGAATTTGCTGCGATACGCTCGATTTCCGTTTTGCCCGTTATTTCTGGAAACATCATCATGTTTTAAGAATTAACGAAGATAACCTCGATCCGAAAATAATCGCTGAAGGATATGCAAAAGCGATCGACGAAGCGTTCGAACAGAAAAAAACGATTTATTTAAAAGTAGATATTATAAGACTTTCAGGCAGTTTTTACAGAACCGTCAATATATTTCTCGACGATAAAAGAAAAGAAGTGACCGTTATGATAGGCTCGGTTAAAACCATGAGCCACGTTATGGAGCGTCTCGATTATCTGCCTGATTTCAATACCATGAAAAAATCTATAGAAGAAGTCGGAGCGGCCAGAACGCTCGAAAAACTTATCGACCATCTGCCGTCGGTACCCGATAGCCGTCCTTTAAGCGGCCATTTTTATACGGCTAAATTTAAAGCTGATGTGGTAAATACATATTATCAGGATACGGAAGTCGGAATTTTTTCCGGCCCGGATTTTGCTTTCGAACCCGATTGCGGCAAAATCAGAATCGATTTTATACCCTGGCATCGTCAATGGTCGCATAGCCTTGGCATAGGCCTTTTTATGGGGCCCGTCGGTTTTGCCATATACGCCGGATGGGCCGATTTGTTCGCCGGCAATATCGCCGGTTTTTTTAATCCACTCGCCGTTACAGCTTTTTTTATGGCCATTTTGGCCGTATGGTCGCATATATTTGTAGATCAAACCGGTCATCTCGGCTCAAACCTTCTTTATCCTTTCACCAGAGTTCGGTCTCAGGGCCTCGAATGGACTACTTCGGCCTCGGTATTTCCAAATATATTCGTAAATTATATTTCTATCGCTGTTATTATCTGGAATATTAACGCTTTCGCGCCGGTGCCGGCTTTTACGCTGCCGTGGGCGTCCGCAGCAGGCGGCGATTTTTCAAATGCCGGTTATTACCTGATCTCGCTTTTAAATTATATAGTTTATTTCGTAGCGGTTCCTCTTGGAGCGCTTTACGGCATAACTAAACTTTATAATCAGTTATACTACCGCAAACGCGCGAGTGAAACTAACGAGTACTTCGACATATCGAGTATGTCTGGAGAGGCCGGCGATATGTAACCGTCCGCGTATTTTTCATAATATTAATTTATTCGCTAAATCAACTTATAAATAAAAAGCCGAAAATGAAAGAAACGAGGAAAAATAATGTACGCACTTTCGATGCGCGCCATATCTAAAAGTTTTAAAAATGTAAAAGCCAACGATAATATAACATTTTCAGTTAAGAAAAATACTATTCACGGCCTCGTCGGAGAAAATGGAGCGGGAAAATCCACTCTGATGAATATTTTATATGGACTCCTTGAACCGGATGAAGGCGAAATTTTCATAGATGAAAAACCTGTAAAATTTAGCGGTCCTGGAGACGCCATAGAAGCCGGAATAGGAATGGTACACCAGCATTTCATGCTCGCAGGGCCGTTGAGCGTTACTGAAAATATTATACTTGGCAGCGAACCGGAAGGCGGGCTTTTTCTCGATTATAAACAGGCAAGATCTTTCGTAGCTGAACTTTCCGCGCGTTATGGGCTTAAAGTAGATCCCGATGCGACAATCGAATCTATTTCCGTCGGGCTGGCTCAGCGCGTCGAAATTCTTAAAACGTTATATCGCGGCGCGCGAATTATTGTTCTTGACGAGCCTACCGCTATACTTACGCCTCAGGAAGTAAACGATCTTTTAAAAATAATGGATAAGCTTCGCAAAGATGGAGTTACCATTGTTTTTATAAGCCATAAGCTGCGTGAAGTAAAACGTATTACCGATGAAATAACAGTGATACGCGCCGGGAAAATTACGGGCACCCGTCAGACCGCCTCCGTTGATGAAAATGAAATCGCGAAAATGATGGTCGGCCGGGAAGTGTCTTTTAAGGTAGAAAAAAAGCCATGTGATGCAAAGAAAATAAAAATATCGGTCAACGGCCTCGAAGCATATAACGACAAAAATTTAAAATGCCTCAATAAAATATCATTTGATATCCGCGCCGGCGAAATATTCGCTATAGCGGGAGTTGAAGGCAACGGCCAGTCCGAACTTCTCGAAGCGCTCGGCGGGCTTAGAAAACCGGCCGCGGGTTCCGTAAAGCTTTATGACGCGGATATGAAGGAAACCGATATAACCGGCAGGCCGCCCGGTTTTATATACGATAACAGACCCGCTCACATACCGGAAGACCGTCATAAAAGAGGGTTGCAGCTTAAATTAAGCGTCAGCGATAATCTTGTAACCGGCCTTATTCATAAACGTGAATTTTCGAACGTCTTTGGAATTATCGATTCCGCGGCTGTCGCCGCTAACGCCGTCGATAAAATTGAAAAATTCGACATCCGTTGCGGTTCGCCCGACATAAATGCACAAAATCTTTCGGGCGGCAATCAACAAAAAATAGTTATAGCGCGCGAGCTATCGAAAAAACCGGAATTTATAATTATAGCTCAGCCCACGCGCGGCGTAGATATCGGCGCTATCGAATTTATCCATAAAAAAATAATCGAATTACGCGATTCTGGAGTAGCCATATTGCTCGTTTCGGCGGAACTATCTGAAATAATAAATCTTTCGGACCGCATCGGAGTAATATATAATGGGGAGCTTCTCGATGTAATGGATTCAAAAGATGCGAGCGAAGAAAAACTTGGCCTGCTGATGACTGGAATAAACCATAATAATAAATCGGAAATACGGAAAGTCAGTGATAAAATTGAATAATTATAAAATAAATTATTTAAGTATAAAATATTATTTAATCAACCGCATAAATCGGATTGTTTTTTATTTGACCGAACCATATTTTAAACATTCGGGCGGATTGTTTTTATTTTTATTTTTTGTTACGGTTCTATATTCATCCGCCGCCGTTCCGGCGGACGCCGCGGACGAAACGAATATAGGCGTAACGATAGTAGTAAGGTCTGAAATTACCCCTGAAGGCGGAATGCACCGTGAAGTAACGGCGCCGGATATTCGCGGCGTGGTTGAATTCGCCAGAAACGAGTTTTTTGGAACGGAAGACGTTCTGGAAAATGATTCGCAAGAAAGCCATGAAAACCGGATTTTTTCTTTAAAAGAAGAAAAACTTGAAGACGGTACGATAAGGCTTACAAAAGATTTTGAAGACGCTGAAGACTGCGCGGGAATTTTAATGGATATAAAAGACCTTTATTTTACGTCTCGCTATCAGCTGAAGCAGAGCGTTCCGCAGCATCCCGGCCGCGGAATAATAGATTCGATCAAAACGCGTTTCGAATTTAAACTGCCTTCACCCGTAATAAAAATACAGCGTGATAAAAAGAATCTCGCCAGACAGTACGGCCGTTCGACCGTTAACGAATTCGTGCTCGACGCTCAATCGAATATGGATTTATTTTATCAATTCAATAATTACGGCGCTATGGCCCCGGTTTTTATATTTCTGGCGGGAATTTTTATTGCCGCCAGAACAGGCCGTAGATATGACCGCATTTTAATTCCGGTTCTTGCCATAGCGGTTTCTTTTATCTTCGCGGGCGCGGTAATACTTTTAATAGGTGAATCGCCGTTTGCGGCGCTCGGCGCCATATTTAAAGGATCGCTCGGTTCGGTTACCGCCGTATTGAATTCGCTGCTTTCCGCCACGCCTCTCGTATTTACCGGTCTTGCCGTGGCGCTCGCTTTTAATTGCGGATTATTCAATATAGGCGGCGAAAGCCAGCTTATGGTAGGCGCGTTTGCCGCCGCCGTATGTGGATATTATCTTAATTTTCATCCGATTGTTCAGATACCTCTGACACTGTTTTCAGCCGCGCTGGCGGCCGGATTTTTTGCAGCCATAGCGGGTTGGCTCAAAACAAGATTTGATATACATGAAGTAATAAGTACTATAATGCTTAACTATTCGGCTTACGCGCTGCTTGGATATTTAGTGTTACTGCCGTGTTTTAAAGAAAACGGCCCGAACCCGCAGACTGGAGAAATTATGCCGGGCTCTGTATTGGCGCCTTTTTTTCAACGCCACGATCTTAATTATGGTCTTATTATAGCGCTGGCGGCGGTTTTTTTCACCTGGTTTTTACTTTATAAAACTACATTCGGTTTTAATATTAGATCGGCCGGACTTAACCCGGCGGCGGCTGAATACAGCGGCGTAAAAGTATCACGGACGGTCATTTTAACGATGTTCCTGTCAGGCGCGCTCGCGGGGCTTGGAGGCGCGGAGCGCGTTATGGGCGTTTTTTCAAAATATAACAGTTCGGCGTTCGTCGGTTATGGTTTTGACGGCATCGCGGTAGCGCTTCTCGTAAATAACAATCCTCCGGGAGTTTTATTCAGCGCGCTTTTATTCGGTATTTTAAAAACCGGCGGTTCGTTTATGAACCGCGAAATCGGCGTTCCGGTGGAACTTGTAATAATAGTGCAGGCCGTAATAATATTTTTTATGGCAGCCGATAAAATAGTAAAAAAAATATTAAAATTAAAAGAATAATCCTTACGATAAAAGAAAAATTAAAAAAAAATATCATAAAATTTTATAATAAAAAAATAAAAGAGAATGCAAGAGGAAAACATAATGCAGGATTATATTTTAAGAATTATTATATCTTCGCTTTCGATGGCGGCGCCTTTATTTATAACCGGCACGGGGGCTATTTTTAGCGAACGCTGCGGCGTGATCAATATAGCGCTCGAAGCGATGATGCTTATTGGAGCGTTCGCCGGAGTCATAGGCGCGTATTATACAGCCTCGCCCTGGCTCGGCGTATTATGCGCAATTATAGCGGCTGGAGCTTTCGCGGCGATTCATGCTTTAATTTGCGTTAAATACAAATCGAACCAGGTAGTTTCCGGCGTCGCGCTTAATATGCTCGCATCCGGGCTCACGGTTTTTTTAGTTGAAATAATCTTCGGAGTACGAGGCACTTCTGAAAATGTAGCCACCATACCTAATATAAATGTCATGCTCGGCCTCGCCCCCGCAGGCGGCTCATTTTTATTTAAAGTTCTCGATTTTTCGCCATTGATATTAATCGGAGTAGCAGTCGTTTTCATATCTAATATAGCGCTTTTTAAAACAGTTTTCGGTTTAAGGCTTCGCGCGGTAGGCGAACACGCTAAAGCCGCCGATACTCTCGGTATCAGCGTGTCTAAAATGCGCTATAGCGGCGTGATAATATCGGGATTGCTCGCCGGACTCGCGGGAGCCTTTCTTTCGCTTTCGCTTGCCGGTAATTTCCGTAAAGATATGACAGCTGGCCGCGGTTATATAGCTTTAGCCGTCATGATTATAGGTAAATGGAAACCTCTTAACGTATTTGCCGCTTCGCTGCTTTTTGGTTTCGCTCAGGCGGCTGAAACATTCGTAACTTCATTGGTGGTTTTCGGATACGTCATTCCGCCGCAGTTCATTCAAATGCTGCCTTATGTTCTGACTTTAATAATTCTGGCGGGTTTTATAGGGCGCGCCGTGCCCCCGCGCGATCTTGGCAAGCCTTATTCCAAAGAAGAAAAAATATAGTATGGATTATACATTTTGATTGTCAATAAAATCACATGTAAATTTTCAGTTATTAATATTTAAACGTCTTTTTAACAATGGAAAAATTCTTTTAAAAATATATTCTCCGAGTATGATTCCAGAAACGGCAGTGAAGAACTGAATGGATACTATAACATGAATAATGGTTAAAATTATATTATCCAGACCCAGCTTTCCGGCCAGAACAATCCCGGATACGCCTATAATAAAAGTTTTTAATAAAGACGGACTTATCACGCGAATATATATATTTTTATTTTTTACAGTATGATAACAATAAATCATAATGATGTTACCGGCGGCTATAAAAGGCGCCAACAATATCAATGGCGGCGGAAGATGTCCTGTAAAAAAAGCTAGAAGCGGAGTAAGAACAGCCAGCATAAAAACATGACGAAAACCGCACGAATAATATAAAATAATATAAATAACATTAACCGCTATACCTGTAGCTAATTTTGGCAGCCCGGTAATTTGTAGTGAAAAAATTAACGTAAGAAACATTGCGGTTAAAACAGTTTTAAACATAAAACAAACATGCTTTCAAAAAATATAATATAATAAGCTTTTTAAAATAAGATCAAGCTTTAATTGTATTTTAAATGTATTTTTTAGGTTATTAATAAATATAAATAATTCTTTATTATTAAAACAAACATCGATTTTAATTTTACATTAAAAATAAAATATTTATTTTATTTGTTTATCAAACGGTCTTATAATACTGTGAACTCAAAATAAGCCAGCTTCCCGACATCACTAAAAATAAACCTATATAAAACAGAATATCAAGCCGTTCTCCGATGAATAATACGGCAAAAATTGTAGCCAGCGCTGGTTTTAATAAAAAAATAACCGAAGCTGAAACGGGCGAATATTTTTTTATAGTTTCGATAAAAGTTATATATCCGACGCCGCTTACGGCAACGCCAAGAAATATAAGAACCATAATATTAGACGTATTATTATAAAAATGCGGCGGCGGCGTGAGGCCGCGGCCTGAAATCAGTAAATAAACCGTCATTACTATAAGTCCAGCCAGAAAAGAAATTATATTGACGATAACCGGTTTATGCCCTGCTGCCGCTTTTTTATTTAAAATAATATAAAAAGCGAACATCATGGAAGAAAGCACGGCAAAAACCGCGCCGGGGCTGATATGTAACCCGTGCCGCGCCATTACGAACGCTACGCCGCCGATTCCCGTTATTACGCCAATAAACCGGCGTATATCAAATTTTTCACTTTTAGATAATATCGAAAATAAAAAAACGAAAAAAGGGTTTGAACAAAAAATAACGGCGGCGGTAGCGGCATGACTGTATTTAACGGCAAGCTGAAGCAGCGACATCGCGAAAGTGATATTAAGAACTCCGAGCGCGGCAAGTAATTTTAAATCATAATATTTTATTTTTTTTATTTCATTTAATATATTTTTGTAATAAGCATAAAACACAAGCGTTACAAACCCTAACGCGAAACGTAAAAAAGTAAGCGTTATCGCGTCGATATAATTCATTAAATTTTTTGAACTTACCTCTAACAAACTAAATAAAATTAGTGTTATACTAAAGTTAAACATATTTTATCAATCTGATCGTTTTAATATTCAGTCTGGATGATATAAATAATAATTACCAATTAGATTAAATAACCGGCTCGATAAAGAAATGATTAATTGAAAAATAATAATGGAGCAATATAATATGTTCGTATTATAACAGAATAATACTTAATTATCAATGTTTATATATTTCCATCTTAAACTTATTTTTTTTTTTGCACATTATCAGTGACAACGGAGTGATATGTCCACACGGAGGTAAAAAAAAACAAGGGGGAGTGGATAATGTCACAAACTTATTCAAGTAAAAAAAGTCCGGACAGCCAGAGGAGTATTCTGGAAAAAAACAAAGAAACCGGTTTAATTGGTTCGAAACTAAAAATCGAAACTATAAAAACCGGTAATGGTAAAGCCGATGCTATCGAAACAGGCGTCGAGAAAACAGGTACTATCGAAACCGGACATCCGGTTTATAACACCAAAATATTAGTGGTTCATTCGTTGCGCGGCGATAACGGTTTTAATGACGGAATTAAATCTAAAATCGCTGAAATAACGAAAATTTTACCCGTTAATATTCCACGATCAATCGTAGCCATACTTTTTACTCTTATCATAATTCCGATTTTATTTTCACCAGGCATTTTTATGCCTGATTTTCTTGCCGCCGCGGGCGGAGTTTCTATAAGCCAGTTTAGATTTCCCGAAGCGGTTTTTAAAAATTTAAATTTCGACAGCCGTGATATTCTTGAAGCGCAAATCAAACATTTAACTGCAAGCTACAGTAAAAGGCTCGTCCACTATCAACCTGAATCAGAAATAGCCAGATTAATAGCTTCACGCATTCAAACCGCGGAATATATATGGATGAATGCAACCGACGATCTATTTTTTGATTATATGATGGCTCAGATCGCGAATGTAAAAATCAAGCCTTATTTCGGTTATACGCGTAACGGCAAAACTCCCAACCGTGTATCTTCGCTCGGCAGATGGGCTGATGAAACGGAACGCATTGATTACGAAAGAAAATTAGCTAAATTCATGAAAAAATATCCGGAAATATATGAAAAAGCTAATTTCGACCGGCTCGAAAGAATTAATGATCTTATAATAGAAGCCGTCCTTACTCACACTTACATCATTAAAGAAGTCGAAACGGTTATCGTAAAATCAAAAAAAGCCGTTAAAAAAAGCAAAAAAAGCCACGCTAAAAATAAAACCAGAAAATCTTCTAAAAATAAAATAAAAAAAGCTGTAAATGACGCAAAACCGGTTGAAAAAATCGAAAAAAAAGCAAGTAAAACTATAAACGAAACCATTACGCCGGCAGCTCCAGAACCTGTTTCAACGCCTGAACCCATTCCGGCGTCTGAACCTGAAATAGCGCCGGCGCCAGTTCAGGAAGCAGTTCCAGCACCGGCGGATCCAGAATCTTCAAAGAAAGAAAATAAAAATAAAGCCGGGGCAAAGGCAAAACAGGATAAAAAACCAGCCCGCGTTTCATCCGGGCCGGCCGCTCCAGAACCAGTATCAATGCCCGAACCGCCTGCGCCAGTCCCGGTTCAAGTTTCCGAACCGCCGGCTGAATCGGGCGACGCTCTTCCGCCCGCTCCTGAAGCTATGCCTGAACCGCCCGCACCAACCGATAATTAAAACAATCGAATAAATGAAAAATAAATAAAAATCATGCGCCGCAAAATATTTTCCGGATTTTGCGGCGCATTTCTGAAAATATTATTCGGTGTTATACAGAAAATAAAGTTATTTTGTATAATCCTGATATTTTGCGGCTATTGCTTTTGCCATTTCGAGAGTGGTGGCTTCTTTTGATGTTTTATTGTCTCTGGCGCCTTTTACCATGTCGTAGGTGCGAACATTGCCGTCTGCGATGACTGATGCTACCGCTTTTTCGAGTCCGGCGCCTTTTTTTGTTTCGCCGAGCCAGTCGAGCATTAATTTAACGGTAAGAATCATGGCGATAGGATTTACTTTATATAATCCGGCATATTTAGGCGCCGAGCCGTGAGATGGTTCGAATACTGCATATTTATCGCCTATATTCGCTGACGAAGCAAAACCCATGCCGCCGACCATCTGGGCGGCAAGGTCGGAAAGAATGTCGCCGAACATATTTTCAGCGACTATTACATCGTAGTCAAGAGGGTTTTTAAGCATCCACATGGCCTGTGCGTCAATATTTGTTTCATACATTTTGATTTCGGGATATTCTTTAGCGATTTCACGTGCCGTGCGTATCATCAGGCCGCCTGTTTCACGGAGTACGTTGGGTTTATCAACAACGGTAACTGATTTACGCTTGAATTTACGCGCGAATTCAAACGCCTGTTTGACGATGTTTGCGCACATCTGGCGGCTCATTATTCGAGTTGACATGGCGATATTTTCGAGTCCAAATTTTTCGAATTTAGCTATGGCTTTGTTATGCTTTGCGATTACATCGAATACTTCACCAGGAAGCGGATGAAATTCAACTCCGCCGTACATTCCTTCGGTATTTTCACGAAAAATAACCCAGTCTATATCGCTTCGTTGTTCGAAATTGAGCGGGTTGCCTGGATATGCCTTGCACGGGCGCAGGCAGGTATGAAGGTTAAATTCCTGGCGTAACGATACAATGGGGCTTTTATAAATTAATTTTTTTTCTTTTAATTCAGGAATAAGTTCTCTATCAGCTTCTTCTTTCGGCTTCGAAGTTATCGCGCCAAAAAGCGCGCAGGTGGTTTCGCCGAGTAGTTTTTTTGTTCTGTCCGGGAGCGGATTGCCTTCTTTGCACCAGAATTCCCATCCGATATCTCCGTGTATGTATTCAGCGTCGAGTTCCGCCGCGTCGAGCACTATTCTGGCGGCTTCCATAACGTCGTTGCCCACTCCGTCACCTGGCAGCCATGCGATTTTGTACTTTGCCATCGTTTTTACCTCCGTTAAAATTTTTAAGATTATAGTTTATTGTATGCGCCTATGTATTAATTTTTTTAAAGTATGAAATACTGACGTTATTTCCCGGCTGTGAGTTCTTTTTTTATATGTTCTATAAGACCGCCGTCTTTTAAAATTGACAGCATATGTTCGGCAAGCGGCGGAAAATGATAAACGCCTGATCCGGCGGTTATTTTTCCGGCCGAAAAATCTATTTCTATAGTTTCATGATTTTCGATTTTTTCTATTTCTTCGGCGGAAGTTAATATGGCAATGCCCTGATTGATAGCGTTCCTGAAATATATCCGGGAAAAAGATTTAGCCACTATCGCCGCTACGCCAAGAGCTTTAAGGCAGGTTGCAGCCTGTTCACGTGAAGAACCGCAGCCGAAGTTTTTGCCGGCTACAATTATATCGCCCGGCTGTATTTTTTTAAAAAATCCTTTTTCATAGCCTTCAAAAGCATATTCAGCCATTTTTTTGGATCGCGTTCTTTTAAA
>CAYQWL010000131.1:0-10843 GCA_964421195.1 uncultured bacterium
AGTTTTTTATCGTTATCTATGATTACCGCCGCGGTAACAATAATAGGTGTTTTTGGACCGGCCACTCCCGTCCTCCCTTCAAATAATGTATAATACAATTAACTCTAATGTAAGTTATCATAAATTCCGATATAAATCAATATAAATAACTGACCATATAAAAAAATATCATTAATTATAAAAACTTTAAAAAAGCATTTATATGAACATAAAATTAATAAATTTAAGTTAAGAGGTATTTAATTGAAAAAAATAAAAATAAACGTGATTACTAAAATAAGCATCTTTTCAGCTATTTCTTTTATATTAATGAAATTTTTTGAATTCCCGATACCATTTTTATGGCCTGAATTAAAATACGATATGTCGGAAGTGCCCGCCGCCATAATAGGTTTTTCCATATCCCCGCTCGCGGGCATAAGCGTTATTCTAATTAAAAACACTCTCCACCTTATTACAAGTTTCAATTTTATTGGAATTATAGCAAACACCGCCGTAGGTATAATATTCGTCGGCGTAAGCTCGATGCTTTATGCGCGCGACCGGCGGCTTAAAACAGCCATTACCGGAATGCTTTTCGCCACGGTCTTAATGTCGCTGATAATGATGCCGGTAAATTTATTATTAGTAAAATTATTCACAGGCGGTAATATGGCCAATCTCGAACTTTTAGTTTTTTATTCAATACCAACTTTTAATCTTTTTAAAGGAATACTTAATACAGCTATAACCTGCGTTTTATATAAACGAGTGTCAAAAACATTTTTAAAAAAACAATAAATATTAAATATTAAATATTTATTATCATCTATCCCGCCCGTTCATTTCTTATTAGCTCCATCACCTTATCAAACCGAATTTTACCCGAAGCAGTCCTTGGAAATGGCTTTTTCAGTATATAAACTTCGCGTGGAACTTTTATAAACGGCAATTTATCCACGCACAACGCTCGTACCTGAGCGCCGTTCATGCTAAATTTATCGTTTACAACAAGAGCGGCGGCTATCTTTTCGCCAAGATAATCATCTTTAGTTCCAAAGACCAGCACGTCTTCAAACAAACGCATTGAACGCAAAAAAGCCTCTATGTCCTGTGTATTTACTTTAGAACCGCCGATATTTACAAACGCGCTCGAACGCGCTATTAAATGCAGGGCGCCGCGCGAATCGATATAGCCGCTATCGTCAGTCTCGAATTCACAAAACCCGGCGCGCCATTTTAATAAATATTCATCGTCCGGCGAAACTCCCAACTTATAATAACCGCCATCAGGTATCTTTTTGCGCACAACTATACGCCCGATATTACCGGCAAGCGCATCAGTATCGTTCGGCGTAAGTTTAGAATCCAGGTCCGCACTCGCGGCCGGCATAACGCAGCCATTACCGCTCAAAACAAGAACCTCATTTCCAGACAGCGGCCCGCCGACATCGTTATTAATCGAAGCGCATGCGTCAGGATCGTTTTTATGCGATAAATTAAAACTTACGCAACCCGCTTCGGTGATTCCATAAACCGAAGCTATATTAAACCCGAAAGCCCCGTAAAATTTTTCAGAAAGCCCCGCAAGCAAAGGCATTCCCGCGGAAATAACCATTTCAAGCGAATCGAAACCAATACCTGAAGCAATTTTATAATCGGTCAAATTAAGTATAAACGGAGGAATGCTAAACATGTGAGTAATTGAATTATAAGCTATTTCAGAAAGCGCATCACCGGAAAAATTGAAATCTCTTATAAAAAGCGGAACGCCGTTATAAATAGAACCCAGAACCGCAAATTCAAGGCCGTATGAATGAGAAGGCGGAACGTTCGTAAAATAACGCGTGGCGGTATTATGACACCTGATCAAAGGATAAAGATTATCAGCCTGATATTTTAAAGCGGCCGCATTCTTTTTTACTATCTTCGGCCGGCCGCCGCTCGCCGAAGTGATAAGCATAAATAACGTGCCGTCAGAAAGTATATCACTATATAAACGATGACGAGCGCCATCCGAACCCTCGCTAATAAATGAAATTTTGGGCGGTATTTCAGGATTTATAACGGCAAGCCCGATCCCGTCGAATGCTAAAATACCATTAAATACATAAATATTATCGGTAATAACCGCTTTAACTTCAGCAGCTTTAATAACGGCCTGAAATTCATCGAAACTATATTTAGAATTGATTATTAATGGAACGACGCCTGCCTTTAAACAGGCGGTAAAATATAAGATAAAATTGATGTGATTATAGCAAACAAGCGCAACCACGGCGCCCCGTACAAAACCATACCCCTCGATCGCCGAAGCTATTTTGCCGCAACGTTCAAGTATATCGGCATATTCGAGCCGCCTTCCGTTATAATCGATAAACGGATTTTCCAGATAATTCGCACTGGCGCCAGCCGATTTTTTTTCGAGCAAATCAATTATATTCATAAACAAACATAGATTATATAAATTAATATTTTATATACGGTCTTTAGTTTCCACCGGCGTCAATCCCGGCAGCGCGTTTTTATTTTTTTCCGCAAGAAGTTTTTCGATCAACGCCGTTATTTCTTCAACCGATTTTATAACATAAAGTTTTTCTTCGGGAATTTTTACCCTGAATTTTTTTTCGAGTTGAACGACTACCTCTATAGCAAGCATCGAATCGAGTTTACCGGGAAAATCGAGCCCGTCGAAGGATGTAATCATTATATCCGCGCCGCCAGCAGCTCCGCCGCGCAGCGAGCTTATAACTTCACGGCGTATATATGGATTTAAATCAGCACGGGATGCCGGAAGAGACGCCGGAAACTTTTCATTGATCTTTTGTTTTATTATAAGCTCTTCAACAATTTTAACGATAGATTCAAAATCAGATATTTCTTTAAGATCAGATACCGAAAAATTGATATGAAATTTCTTTTCGATATCAGATATAAACTTATTTTCAGTTATCATATCGCCGGCCATTATAGATTCTAATTTACGAGGAAAATCAAATCCGACAAGCGAATCAGACATCATTTCGCCGCCGATAAATCGGTTATCACGCGTAGTTCTTATGATTTCACGGCGTATATAACGGGGAAGCTCAACGGGATCGTCGGGAAAAAGACCGGGATGCTTTGAATATACCTTCTGCTTTTTTATAAGTTTTTCAACTATCTTAATAATAGATTCAAACCCTTCGATTTCCATAAGATCAAATACCGAAAAAGTAATGTGAAATTTTTTTTCGATATCCGATATAAATTTATTTTCAGCGGCATTGTCAAGTTTAAGATCGGCCACTTTAATTTCAGAACGCGACATAAATTCAGAAGCGAAAGCCATTACATCGAGAGATACTTCGGCGGGAGCGACAGCCGGCCGTAAACGGGTAATTGCGCGAGTAACTACGTTTATAAACGCATCGAAACTTCCCGCGAATATCGAATCGTCTTTCGATATTTTTACCTTATATTTATTTTCAAGAGAGTTAATTAAATTAAGCAATATATTCGAATCGCTGAATATTTGCGAAGCGATCGACATAATTTCATGCTCTACTTCTTCTTTATCAAATTTAAAATCAGGCCGTTGAGTTTTTAATAATAAAATTATATTTTCAAATATATCCCCTGAATTAAGAGCCGGATAATTTATTTGAATTTTTAAATTTTTTTCGACGGCGTTTATAAATTTAATAACATCACGCGCACGTTTATTCATATTAATTAACAATACGCCGCGCTCGATAATTTTTTCTCCAGGCGCATGATAAATCGCATTTTTCAAACATTTTTCTATTTCAGCCCGGCTGGCGGCCTGGATTCCAGCCGCGGCATTTTTAACCGCATTAAATAAAGTTTCATAACTGGTTCTTTCAGAAAAAATAGAATCGGGAACAGGGGCCAATTTTAAAGCCGAGCCGCTTTTAATTTTATCGATAACCTTAACGGCTTCATCTTTACTAAACGCCAGACGGCATGAAATATCAGAATAAAAAACAGAATAATAATTCGAACAAAACGAATTAAAATCAATTAAAAAACCTGGCGAATATTTTTTTACCACGTCGAACAACTGCCGGAAAGACTTAATATCGATGAATTCAGAAGACGCGCCTTTAAAATTATAATTTTTATATACATAATCAAGCTGAATAAGCATTTTTAATATATCCGCATCGAAAAAACTGACGTCTATAAACGATGACTTGCCCACGAAAATCTTAGCAGCTATAGCCATTATTTCCTGCTCGACCGACTGTTTATTATATTTATAACCCGGCCGCTGCTCGCGTAAAAGCCTGTATATGTTAGCAAAAATATCGCCTAAATGTATATCGGAATAATCGATTTTAATTTCATAAATGCGTTCAAGCGCGGCAAGAAAATTGAAAACACCGGCAGTTTTTTTATGAATGCCGGCCGGAATTATTTCTCCATTTGAATGAACGCGCAATAATTCACAAAAAGAATCAAAATCCATATTAAAATCAGATGAATTTTTTTTTACCGTTTCAAAAAGCTGAGGAACGGTTTTAACCGCGCTTAGTTCATCGGCAAAAGCATTGAACTTAAAATGTTTTTGAATGTAATCAAATTGTTGGAGAACTTTTAAAACTTTAGGATCGCGAAAACAAACATCTAAAAACGAAGAACGCCCGGTAAATATTTTAGTCGCTACAATCAGCATTTCATTTTCGACATCCACTTTATCGATAGAATAATCAGGACGCTGCTCACGTACCGCTTTATAAATATTAGTAAAAATATCTCCCGTGTTTATTTCAGCATAATCAAGCTTAATTTTATAAATTCCCTCAACGGCCGTAAAAAAACTTACGACTTCTTTCGAACGGCGGCTCATATTTATAAGTAAAAAACCCTTATTAATAATGTCTTCGCCCGCGAATTCATAAACGGCCCGATTCAAAACCGCCATCAATTCAGACTCCGGACGTTTCGTTTTTTCGGAAACAAAGCGGGCGGCCTTTAAAATTTCCGCAAATAAACGGCTATAAGTAACTTTATCGCGTTCGAAAGCCGAAAGTGAAATATTAAAATCAGCGCCGGCAATTTCTTTCACCCTGCCAATTATAGCGGCGGATTCCTGAACATTAAAAATTTTATTTTTAAGAATATCGAGACTGAAAGCATTATAAATAAGCGAACAAAAAGAATTATAATCATGTTCAAATTTTTCAGAACGAGATTTTACCAATTCGAACAATTGCCTTAAAGAACCGACATCGATAAAATCAATATCAGGGCCTTTAAAATTAAAAGTTTTATGGATATAATCTATCTGTTTAAGCAAATTTAAAACCTGAGCGTCGAAAAAAAAACTTAAAAACGGCGTTTTACCCATTACTTTATCAACGATTTTAATTACCTCAGATTTTATATCCATAAAAAGCCCCCTTCTATTGCGATACAATAATTATTATTTTAGATTATAGCACAATATAAAGAGGGTGTCAATTTTATTTTCATAAAAATTAAACAGGCATTACGGTCAATATGAGGCATTTTTATTTAATCTATAACTTGATTTTTAACAATTTTTAGTGTATCATAAGCGTAACGAAAGGAGATATAATGAAAACATGCGCCGCATTCACTTATTTAACCGGATTAATCGGTCAATTAAACATATTTAATTACATTCAGATTTTTTTCGCCATATTTTTACTTTTACTTTGCTTCGACCTGCTAAGATATTTAGGACGCATAACCGTTACGCTCGATACTATAAACCGCTCTCTCGCCGAAATCACTTCGAGAGTTACAAAAATCGAATTATATGCACAGGACATATCAAAACCAGCGCCAGCACCTGTAAAAACTGGAACCACGGCGGATGGCGAAATAAAAACAAAACCGATGCCTTAATACCGCATTTTATTTTTTTTATTACACAAAACTTTTTCTTTTAAATTTGTTAAAATCGCCTTTCCCTGCTTCTAAATAAATTTTATGCTGGCGCTCACAATAATGCCGGGCGACTTCAGGGTCCGGATGCAATATGCAGAATTTTTCGCATCTTAATTTACTTATTTTATCGCAAAACCACTTTACCCGCTCTTCTTTAACCGCCAGATCGGGCTGTTCCTTAAAATAACCCCTGATATTATAACCGAGATCGGTATAAAGACATGATTCGCGGGACCCGTGAAAATTATAATAATTCATAAAAGTATAAAATATTTTTTCAACCCCGTAACGTTCCGGTTCATCGAATATAGCTGAACCGGGTTCTATTTGCACGGGATAAGTGGTGAGCCACCTTACAAAATAATATTTTTCTTTTATATAAGATATAAGTTTAGAAGTTTCATCTAAATCGGCTTCCGTCTCGAATGGATTGCCGAGCGTAAAAAAAACAAGAAACCCGACGCGCTTTTCTTCGAGATAATCCAGCGTATCGATTAATTCGGCGTTGGTAAAACTATAGCCGCGGATTTTATCGCGCACCCTGTCGCTTCCGGATTCGGCCGAAATAGCTATGGCCGCGCCGCGGCCGCTGAAAGTGGCGCTGAATTCATCTATAAACTCGCGCGCCGGCAGGCCCCACGATTCAAAAAACATCTCGATCTCGATACCGCGCTCTCTAATACGCCTGAAAAGATCTATAAAAAATTGCGGTTTATGAGGATACGGATCATTGCAAACCACGACCTGATCAAAACCGTATTTTTTCACTTCTTCAATCGAATCGCATATTTTATCGATAGAGCGCATTACGACGGCGCCCGAACAATTCATTTTAATTTGATTTTTATGACGCCCTGCGCACAATTTACACTCTACCGGACAGCCGCGGCCGACGAAAAGCGGTATATTATAAGCCCGTACGGGAGTGATTTTTAAATTTTCTTCACGCGAAACGGTCTTTGAATAAGCCACATTCAACCTGAAACTGCTTCTATAAGTTTCATAATTTTTTAAAAGGCCTATATTCGTAAAATTTAAATTATCAACATCCGCCTGCGTCGCAAAATAAACATCCGGGTTACGGCATATCGCATAACTATCCGCGGCGGAATCATATTTTCTCCATACCGCATTCGGCACGCCCGACAGGTCGGGAGGCAAACCTGTTTTCGAGGCGGCGACGGCGCGTTCGACGATAGGCAGCATTGAAGCTTCACCATGACCGTAAACAAGCACATCAATTTGCCCGATCTCACGCATTATCTCGTCGGCGAAATACGAAGCGGTAAACCCCCCCGTCACTATAATTATATCCGGAAAACGATGTTTCAAAGCCCGTATCACTTCTACCGCATCGTAAGACTGAGGATGCCAGAAAATAGGAACGGCCACTACTTTCGGCGCAGTTTTTTCGACATAATCAAGTATCGAAAATTTATTATCACAAATCCATTCGACGCCTAAATGCAATATCCGGGTTTTATAACCGGCGCGTTCAACGGTATCGGCGAGCGCGAAAAGCCCCATCGATATAAAATTAATAAACATATATTCGTCGAACGGCTTATAATAACTCGAAAATTTAGGCACATGCAAAAACAAAGCATCTAATTTTTCATTCATAATCCACCTTACGCGCCTTTAATCATTAAATAAAAAACACCTTGAGATCATAGAGAGCATGAGTATAAACCGCTATAGCATAACCTCTCAAAAAATAAAGCAAAGACAGTATAATACCCGCTATAAATCTAAAAATAAACGAAACGGCGTCAAACTTATCGCCAAGCTCGCCGGTATAATGAAACGCCGAAAATATAAGCGCGGCCCAGAATATAGCAAACGCCGCAGCGTATATTTTTTTTATGTCGAGATATTTAGTGAATATAAAAATAAAAAAAGTTATCAATAAATACCGGAAAACGAATTCTTCATAAATTCCCGCCCCGATAGAAGCTATAACGCGCTCGACCGGACCGAGCCGATAAGCGCCGGGCGAAGCGAGCGCAACTTTTTCAGTCAGCCTGATTACGAGCGGCCCAAGGGCAAGAGCGTAAATCACCGATTCGATAAACATAAAAATAAAATAAACGGGATAAATAGTTTCATTCGAAGTTTCTTTATTCGAAAATACTATATAAGCATATAAGCACATTACAATCAGAGTAAATCCGAATAAAGTTTTAACGCCTATAAAATTAAAAAACAACTTTATAATAACGTCGGCGCCGTTTCTTATGGGCGTCGCGGACAGTAAAATAAGCACTTCGTACAGTATTAAAAGCGGAAGAACAAATAAAAAATTATAAACCGGTTTTTTAACGCAATCAAAATATCCTTCAGCCGCGCTTTTTTTTATATGCGCCAAATGATGCGGCGCATACTGCGTCGTATCGTTCATTATTTCAACTCGACAAGCGTTACGCCGTAATCGCCTTCGCCGATTTTTCCTCCCCTGAATGATTTAATAAGCCGTGATTTACGAAGATAATTTTCCACGGCCGCTTTAAGAGTAAGAGTGCCCTTGCCGTGTATTATCCGCACCTCGCTAAAATTACGCTCCGAAGCTTTTATAATATATTTTTCAAGAGCCGCCACGCCGTCGTCGCAATTATAACCTCGCAAATCAAGTTCCATTCTGACATCTTCACCTGTTTGAACGTAAGAAATAACGCCATTCCCCTCAAATTCTTCGATATTTTCGTCAGCTCCCGATATCATTGAAAATTTTACCCACATCTGCATTTTGTTTTTAAATTCAACTTTAACCTGACGTTTTCTTACATCAATTTCTTTTACAATACCGCTCAAATTAAGCTTTTCTATCGAAACAAAATCGCCTTCAATATAATTAAAACCCCGCGCGGGTGCGGATAACTCCGGCTCTAAAACTTCGCGTAAATTTTCGCCCACTCTATTTTCACCCGGTTTTTGATAGCCCGGCTCCATAGAACAAGAAACCGTTTCAGCCTTAACGGCGCGGCCGCCGCCATAATGCCCGGCAAATAAAGATTTCTTTTCTTTATTAATCTCGGCCGAAAGCTCCAAACGTTCCTTTTTCGTATCGACCGAAGTTCTGGCGGAAATAGAATTCACTTTATTAAGCAGTCGTTTATAGCGCGTTTCGTATTCCTCACGCAGCCGCTCTTCGATTTCAACCGCCGTTTTATTATACGCCGCTTCACGCTCGACGGCCGCCGCTTTTATTTTCTCAGCCTCCGCGAGTTCAGCATTTAATTTTTGCCTTCCATTTTTAAGTTCAGCCGAATAAGCGATCAATTCTGATATCAATTTTTCATAGCTTAATTCTTTATTATCAAGAAATTCACGCGCCTTATTTATTATAAAAGACTGCAACCCGTAATTTTTAGCTATATGCATCGCGTACGAAGCTCCCGGCACGCCCATTAAGAGCCTGTAAGTCGGTTTAAGATTTTTAATATCGAATTCAAGCGAACCGTTAACCGCGTTCGGAAGCGAATATACATAATTCACCACGCCGGCGAAATGAGTTGTAATAACCGAACGCACCTTCATTTTAGAAAGATGCCACATAACGGCGCAGGCAATCGCGGAGCTATAATCCGGCGACGACCCGCTGCCGGGCTCATCGAGCAAAACTAAGGTACGCTCAGGCTTTTTAATCTGAGCGACCATAAAAGAAAGAAATTTAACATGAGCTGAAAAAGTGGAAAGATTCGCCGCTATACTCTGCGAATCGCCGATATCCACAAAAATTTTATCCATATAAGGTATTACGCTCGACGGATCCGCCGGAACGGGTATCGCCGCCCGAACCATCAGGCAAAAAAGCCCGACTGTTTTAAGAAGCACGGTTTTACCGCCGGCATTCGGACCTGAAAGCAAGAGAATTTGCTGGCTATCGTTCAATTTAAGATTAAGAGGAACGATGCCGTCATGCAGCAAAGGATGACGGCCGTTTATAATTTCAAGCTCACCGTTCATAGATACTTTAACGTTTTCGCAATTTTTAGCCGCCGCAAAAGCGGCTATAGCGCAATACATATCAAGTTGAAATATCTTATAAAACGACGCTATTAAAACGCCCGTTTCAGGACGCATCGAATCATTAAGCTCCGATATTATCCGTCTGATTTCAACGGCTTCATTTTCCTTCAGCTCGCGCAATTTATTATTTTCGGGAAGAATGCTCAACGGTTCGATAAAAACGGTAGAACGCGTCTGCGAATAATCGTGAATTATACCTTTAACTCTGTCCTGCAGCGAAGACGGAAGCGGTATAACGAAACGCCCTTCGCGTATGGTAACATAATCCTGCGGCATATTCGAACGTTCTTTTATTTTATTGATAAGGTCTTTTAACTTAGACTGAACGCGGCCGGTAAGCGAAACTATATCACGGCGTATCGCGGCGAGCTTCGGCGAAGCGCCGTCTTTAACGGAACCGTCGGAATCGATCGCAAGAAAAATTTCAGCATATAAAGATTTAAAAGACGGCACCTGCCTGATAAAATCCCACAGTACATGGTATTTCTGCTGATATTTATAAGCGAGACTCCTGATTTCGGTAATAGCCTGAAGCGCCTGAGCTAATTTATAAAGTAAAGGCGGATCGATGTAGTAACCTTCTATTTTAAGCTTACGGATATCTTCACGGTAATCTTCTATATTATCGAAATAAAACCTCGAATCATAACCCGTAAGATAACGGATATCTTCGATCAGCGCGAAGCGGCCGTTAATTTCATTTTCATCGGCGCAATCAGTTATATTCAGTAAATTTTTACGGCCCGGCGCCGTTTTAGCATAAACCGCAATCGATTCTAACACGCGGTCAAATTCAAGAGAAATTTTATAAGCCTGCATTTTATTTATGTGTAAACCTTCTGAAACCGGAGCACTCGACAACTTCGATTTCCGTCTGATCGAGTATTTTATCAAGTAAAAGATTAAGTCCAAGCGA